>JBGQLS010000101.1:0-15617 GCA_041500205.1 Anaeromyxobacteraceae bacterium
AGGAATACTCCCGCCCCACGCCGGCGGAGCCAGTAGTTCGCGTAGGGAGCGTCGAGGTCGGTCCTCGCCGCGGGACGGGGAATCTCCCGGCGTGGCCGGCGAGTCGGGCCCGCCGCGAGGAGCGCGTCGCGCTGCGCAATACGTGGTGAGCCGCGGCCGAATAGGGAACCCCTGGCCGCGCTCGTCGCGGACAGGGGCGCGGTCGCGAGACCGCGACGGCTCTTGCCGGCGCGGTCGGAATCGGGTGGGGTCTCGTGCGCACGGGGATCGAACCGAAGCGGGCCCGCTGGATCGCGGTACGCATCGCCGTCGTGGCGGCGCTGCTCGCCACCGGCTGCGTCGCGGTCAGCGCGCGGGCGGTGAAGCTCCAGGTCCTGCAGCGCGCACAGCTCACCAGGCACGGCAACGACCAGTGGCGCCGCTCGGTCGAGGTACGCCCGCGCCGCGGCGCCATCACGGACCGCAGCGGGCAGACCCTGGCCGCGTCAGCGGACGCGCCGTCGATCGCCGCCAGCCCGGCGGCCCTGCGGGATCTCTCGCGGCACGAGACGGCGCGGCTGGCGCGCGCGCTCGCGCTCGAGCCGGCCGCCCTGGAGCGCAAGGCGCAACGTCCCGCCAAGTTCGTTTGGCTGAAGCGGCGCGTCTCCCCCGCCGAGGCGAAGGCGGTGCAGGGGCTCGAGCTCGACGGGGTCGGGGTCTTCGACGAAGCGCGCCGCTACTACACGAGCAAGAGCCTCGCCGCGCAGCTCGTCGGCTTCGTCGGCGACGACGGCGAGGGTCTGGAGGGCATCGAGCTCGCCTTCGACGACGCGCTCCAGGGCGGCGTGGCCCGGGTGCCCTCCCTGCGCGACGCGCGCGGGCGGTCCGTGCTGGGCGAGGCTCCCGTGCCGGAGGCGCTGCTGGCCGGGGGGCGCGTGGAGCTCACCATCGACGTCGGCCTCCAGCTCGCCGCGGAGCAGGCGCTCGCGCGCGCAGTGAACCAGGCGCACGCCGCCGCTGGCATGCTGGTCGCGATGGACCCGCGCACGGGCGAGGTGCTCGCCCTGGCCCAGGCGCCGACGTTCAACCCCAACCTGCCAAGGCGGGGCGGGCTCATGCGCAACAAGGCCGTGCTCGACACGTTCGAACCGGGCTCCACGTTCAAGATCTTCACGGTGGCAGGCGCGCTCGACGCGGGCGTCCTGCGGCCGGGCGATGCCATCGACTGCGAGAAGGGTTCCTACCGCATCGGCGGTCACACCATCCACGACCACAAGCCGCTCGGCTGGGCAGGACCGGCGCGCATCGTCATCTCCAGCTCCAACATCGGCGCGGCCAAGATCGGCGCCCGGCTGGGCCGCGAGCGGCTGCAAAGGACGCTCCTCGCCTTCGGCTTCGGAGAGAAGAGCGGCACGGACCTGCCGGGCGAGCCGCGCGGCTCGGTCCCCTTTCCCAAGGCGGAGGTGGCGCTCGCCACCATGAGCTTCGGCCAGGGCGTCGCCGCGACACCGCTCCAGATCACCACCGCGGTCGCCGCCATCGCGAACGGCGGGATGCTCATGAGGCCTCTGCTCGTGCGACGGGTGGTCGATCCGGGCACCGGCGCCGTGCTCTCCCAGGGCGAGCCGACCCCGGTGCGGCGGGCCGTTACGCGCGAGTCGGCGGCCGTGATCACGCGGTGGCTCGAGGGCGTCGTCGCCGACTCCGAGGGCACCGGCAAGCGCGCGCGGCTCGAGGGCTGGCGCGTCGCGGGCAAGACCGGGACGGCGCAGAAGGCCGATCCCATCACGCGGCGATACTCGGTGGACAAGCGCTTCAGCTCCTTCGTCGGCTTCGCGCCCGCGGAGAACCCGCGCATCGTCATCGGCGTCTTCATGGACGAGCCGAAGGGCGACGTGTACGGCGGAGACGTGGCCGCCCCCGTCTTCCGGGAGGTGGCCGACCACGCGCTGAAGTCGCTGGGCGTCCCGGCCTCCGAGACCACCCTCGCGACGGCGGCGGCGCCGGCCGCTCCCCCATCCACGGTGACCGACGACGCCGCGTCGCCTCCGCCCATCGAAGAGGCGGCCAGCCCGCCCCTGGAGGCCGGCAGCGTCGCAGTTCCGGCATTGGCCGGGATGCCGGCCCGATCGGCGCTGCGCGCGCTGGAAGCGATCGAGCTGGTGGGTGAGGTCAAGGGTTCGGGCCGCGTGCTCTCGCAGTCTCCACGCCCCGGCCAGGTCGTCGAGCGGGGGGGGCGGGTGCTCCTCGTCCTCTCGCCCCCGAGGTCGTGAGCAAAACGAATGTCGTGCCTGACATTTTGTGCGGAGCGGCGGGAGCCCTAGGATGGAACCAGACCCGTGGCAGCCCGGACACGGTCCGGCAAAACCGGCCGCATCGGCGTGGGAATCGGTAGGGACGGCGACTTGCATGGGAAGGGCGGCAGGGGCGGGCAGCGCAAGATGCGCCTATCGAAAGTCATCGAGGGAACGGGAGCGCGCGGCATGCTCGGGAGCGATCCCGAGGTCGCGCTCGTCACGGGCGATTCTCGGGAAGTACGCCCCGGCGCCGTCTTCTTCGCCATCGTGGGTGTGAAGGCCGACGGACATGCCTTCGCCGCCGAGGCGGCCCGCCGAGGCGCGGTCGCGGTCGTCGCAGAGCGCGAGGTGGCGTGCGCTCCGGCGCTGCTCCTCATCGCGCCCTCCGCGCGCCGCGCCATGGCCATCGCCGCCTCGAACTTCTTCGGCCGGCCTGGCGAGGCCATGAAGCTCGCCGGCGTCACGGGCACGAACGGCAAGACCACCGTCACGTACCTCGTCGAGGCCTGCGCCCGGGTTGCGAACGTGCCGGTCGCGGTACTCGGGACCGTGACGCACCGCTGGCCGGGCGGCTCGCGCCCGGCCACCCACACCACGCCGGAGTCGACGGAGGTGGCGGCCACGCTCGCCCGGGCGCGCGACGCCGGCGCGAGGCTGGCTCTGATCGAGGTCTCCTCCCATGCGCTCGCGCAGGAGCGCGCCGCCGCGCTGGCCTTCGACGTGGCCGGGTTCACCAACCTCACCCGCGACCACCTCGATTACCACGGCGATCTCGAGACGTACTTCCAGGCGAAGCGAAGGCTCTTCCTCGACCACATGAAGCCGCGCGGCATCGCCGTGGTGAACGCGGACGATCCCCTCGGCTCACGCCTGGCGGGAGAGCTCGAGATGACGCCCGGCCGGAGCGTGTGGCGCTACGGCCTGCGCCATGGCCGGGAGCTCTCGGCGCGAGGAGCGCGGTTCGGCCTCTCCGGCATGGAGGCGGAGCTCACCACCCCTGCCGGCCCGGTCGCGCTCCGCTCGCCGCTCGTCGGCGCGTACAACCTCGAGAACCTTCTATGCGCCGCCGGGCTGGCGCTCTCGGCCGGGCTCGCGCGGGATGCGGTGGAGCGTGGCCTCGCGAGCTGCCCGGGCGCCCCTGGCCGGCTCGAGCGCGTCGAGGCGCGCGGGATCACGGCCTTCGTCGACTATGCCCATACCGACGACGCCCTGGCCCGGGCCCTGGCGGCGCTGCGCGCCCTCGCCCCCCGGAGGCTGCTCGTCGTCTTCGGCTGCGGTGGCGACCGCGATCGTGGGAAGCGCCCGCTCATGGGCGAAGCAGCGGCGCGGGCGGCCGACCTCGCCGTCGTCACGAGCGACAATCCCCGCGGCGAGGACCCGGCTGCCATCATCGCGGAGATCGTGCCGGGCCTGGAGCGGGCCGGCCTGCGCCGCCTTTCCGCCCAGCGCGCGCTGGCAGGCGACGCAGGGTACCTGGTCGTGACTGACCGCCGCGAGGCGATCTCGCTAGCGCTCTCGGCGGCCCGCGCCGGCGACGCCGTGCTCATCGCGGGGAAGGGGCACGAGGACTATCAGCTGGTGGGCGCGGAGAGGCTGCACTTCGACGACCGCGAGGAAGCACGCCGGGCGCTAGGCATTGTATGAAGATCCCATGACCCTTCCCCGCTTCACGAGATACGAGCTCGCCTCCGCCGGCGGTGGCCGCTGGATCGGGACGCCACCGGCCGACGTCCTCGGCGTCTCGACCGACACCCGCCAGCTCACGGCCGGCGCCTGCTTCGTCGCGCTCCAGGGCGAGCGCTTCGACGCGCACGACTTCCTCGCGGACGCCCGGGCGAAGGGTGCGACGTGCGCGGTGGTCAACGAGAGCTGGGTGGCGAAGCAAGCCCCCTCACCCCAACCCTCTCCCCCGCCGGGGGAGAGGGAGAACCAAGCTCTGCCTCCGCTCGCCGTCAACGACCGTAGCGGCCCACCTCAGCCGGGAGGCGACATCCATGGGACCCAAGCTCTGCCGCTGCTCGCCGTCCGCGACACCGTCGCGGCGCTCGGCATGCTGGCGCGCTTCCACAGGCGGCGCTTCGCCATCCCGGTGGTGGGCGTCACCGGCTCGAACGGGAAGACCACCACCCGCGAGATGCTCGGGCTCATCCTTCGCACGCGCGGCCCGGCGCTGAAGACGGAAGGCAACCTGAACAACGAGGTGGGCGTGCCGCTCACCGTGCTCGGACTGTCACCGGAGCACCAGCGCGCCGTCGTCGAGATGGGGATGAACCACGCCGGCGAGATCGCGCGCCTGGCTGCGATCGCCGAGCCGCAGGTGGGCATCGTCACCATGGCCGGACCAGGGCACGTCGAGTACTTCGGAAGCGTCGACGGCGTGGCGGACGCCAAGGCTGAGCTCTACTTCGCGCTGCCCCCGGGCGGCATCGCCGTGGCGAACGCCGACGACGCGCGCATGCTCCGGCGGGCGCAGGACGCCGGCCGCGCCCTCATCACCTTCGCGGTCGGCCGAGGGCGAAAAGGCGACGTGGTGGTGCTGGACGTCCTGGAGCACGGCGAGGGCGGGCTGCGATTCACGCTCGGGCTCGGGCAGAAGGAGGTCGAGATTCGGCTCCCCTTGGTGGGCGTCCACAACGCCGCCAACGCGGCCGCCGCCGCGGCCGCGGCGATGGCGCTCGGGTTCTCGGATCGCGAGATCGCGCAGGGGCTCCGGGAGGTGCGGCCGGTGGGCCGGCGGCTGCGCGTCGATAAGCTCGCCCCCGGCGTGACGCTCGTGGACGACTGCTACAACGCCAACCCGGCCTCGATGACGGCCGCGCTTCACACCCTGGCCGCCCTTGCCGCTGCCGGCGGCCGCGCCGTGGCGGTGCTGGGGGACATGCTCGAGCTCGGGCCGATGGAGGGCGAGGCGCACCGGGCGCTGGGCGAGGAGGCCGCGGGGGTGGTGCGGCTCCTCGCGGCCTTCGGGCCACGCTCGCGCCAGACCGCCGAGGCTGCGCGCGCGGCGGGGCTCGCCGACGTCTTCCACACCGAGGACATGCCCGCCCTCGTCGAGCACGTGAAGACGAGGCTCGCGCCGGGGGACGTCCTCCTGGTGAAGGGCAGCCGCGGAAACAAGCTCGAGCGGCTCGTCGAGGCCCTCGGCTCACACACCTCGGCGCACTGATGCTCTACCACCTCCTCTATCCGCTGTCGGGCCGCTTCGGGGGCTTCAACGTCCTCCGCTACCCGTCGTTCCGCATCATCGCCGCGGGGTTCACCGCGCTCGTGCTGGGCCTGCTCCTCGGCCCGATCTTCATCGAGCGGATGCGCGTCATCCAGTACGGGAGCAGCAACGTCCGCGAGGACACCCCCGAGTCGCACAAGAGGAAGACCGGCACTCCCTCCATGGGCGGCGCGCTCATCCTCTTCTCACTCACGGTCGCGACACTCCTCTTCGCGAACCTGACCAACCGTTACGTCTGGTCGGTGCTGGTGGTGACGCTCACCTTCGGGGCCATCGGGTTCTGGGACGACTACCTCAAGATCTCGAAGCGCAACTCGAAGGGCCTCGCCGGGAAGAAGAAGCTGGTATGGCAGACGGTCATCCTGCTCGCCGTCTACTACCTCTTCCTCTCGGACCTCAACTTCCACCTCGAGCCCGTCTTCCCGTGGCTGCGCGTCGGGAGCTTCCAGGACCTGCACCTCTCGCTGCCCTTCGTGCCGACGCGGTACTTCGACCCGTCGCTGGGCTGGGCCTACCTGCCCTTCATGATCTTCGTCATCCTGGCGACGAGCCACGCCGTGAACCTCACGGACGGGCTGGACGGCCTCGCCATCGGACCGACCATCGTCTCCGCCTCGACCTTCCTCATCCTGGCGTACGTGGCCGGCACCACCATCGGTGGCTTCTCCATCGCCACCTACCTGCGCATCCCGGTCATCCCTGGGGCCGCCGAGCTGGGCGTCTTCTGCTCGGCGCTCATGGGCGCCGGCATCGCCTTCCTCTGGTACAACACCTATCCCGCCTCGCTCTTCATGGGCGACGTCGGCTCGCTCTCGCTGGGCGGCGCGCTCGGGACGCTCGCCGTCCTCACCAAGAACGAGATCTCGAGCGCCATCTTGCACGGCGTCTTCCTGGCCGAGACGGTGTCGGTCATCGTGCAGGTGGCGAGCTTCCGGTACACCGGCCGCCGCGTGTTCAAGATGGCCCCCATCCACCACCACTTCGAGCTCAAGGGCTGGGCCGAGCCGAAGATCATCGTCCGCTTCTGGATCATGTCCATCATGCTGGCGCTGGTCGCCCTGGCGTCGCTCAAACTGAGATAGATTGGCACGAGGAATCGACGTGCGCCGTTTCGTTGCGGCTCAACCGCGCCGAGGAGTAGCGATGCCCGAGTCTCTCCGCCTGGCAGGACAGCGCGTGCTGGTGGTCGGCCTCGCCCGGAGCGGCGTAGCCGCGGCGCGGGTGGCGCACGCCCGCGGGGCCCAGGTCACGGTCACCGACCGGCGCGCCGCGACCGAGCTCGGTCCGGTCGTGAAGGAGCTGGGCCCTTCCGTCGAGCTCGCGCTCGGCGGCCACGACGCAGCCGACTTCACGCGCGCCGACCTCATCGTCGTCTCTCCCGGCGTGCCGCTCTCGCTCCCCGAGATCGAGGGGGCCCGCCGCCAGGGGGTGCCGGTCCTGGCCGAGGTGGAGCTGGCGGCGCGCCTCCTGCCGCCACTGCCGCTCGTGGGCATCACGGGCACGAACGGCAAGAGCACCACCACCGCCCTCGCGGGCGCGCTCCTCGGCCGCGACAGGCGGGTCTTCACGGGAGGCAACCTCGGCACGCCGCTCTGCGAGCTCGTCCTGTCGGGACGCGAGGTGGACGCGCTGGTGCTCGAGCTGTCCTCCTTCCAGCTGGAGGGCATCGACCGCCTCCGCCCCAAGGTGGCGGCGCTCCTCAACGTCACGCCCGACCACCTGGATCGGTACCGCGACATGCAGGAGTACGCGCTCGCGAAGGCGCGCCTGTTCATGAACCAGCAGGCGGGCGACTTCACCGTCGCCAACGCCCGCGACGCGAGGACGGTCGCCCTGGCGGGCTCCTCCCGCGCCGAGCTGCTCACCTTCGGGTTCGGAGAGCCCGGTCCACGATCGGCGCGTGCCGACGAGGCTGGAGCGATCCTGGTCGCGCCCGGCCAGGCGGCCCCGGAGCGCTACCTCATCCGCGCCCGCGCGCTGCGTGGCCGGCACAACCTCGAGAACGCCATGGCGGCCGTGCTGTGCGCGCGGCTCCTGGGCGTCTCCGGGTCGCAGGTGCAGGCCGAGCTGGACGCCTTCCCGGGCCTGCCGCACCGGCTGGAGCTGGTGCGCGAGCGGGCGGGCGTGGAATGGGTGAACGACTCGAAGGCGACCAACGTCGACTCGACGCAGGTCGGGCTGGCCGCCTTCCCCGCCAACTCCCGCCCGAACGTGGTGCTCATCCTGGGCGGTCGCGGCAAGCGTGCCCCCTACGCGCCGCTGCGCCCGCTCTTCGACCGCCGCGTCAAGGCGCTCCTCACCATCGGCGAGGACGCCCCCTCCATCGAGCGCGAGCTGGGGGATCTCTCCCCGACCGAACACGCCGGCACGCTCGTCGCCGCCGTCGAGCGCGCGGCGGCGCTGGCGGAAGAGGGCGACGTCGTCCTCCTCTCGCCCGCCTGCGCGAGCTACGATCAGTTCAAGAACTACGAGGACCGCGGCGACGTCTTCCGCCGGCTGGTGGGGGAGCTCGCCTGATGCGCGCTGCGAGCTCGCCGAGGGCGCCCTCCGCGCTCGCCGCCGACGGGCTCCTCCTGGCGGTGGTGCTCCTCCTGAGCGGCATCGGCGCGGTGATGGTCTACTCCGCGAGCGCGGTCACGGCCGCCGCCCGCTACAAGGACAGCTTCCACTTCCTCTGGCGCCAGCTCTTCGCCATGGGCATCGGGCTCGGCCTCCTGGTGGCAGCCTTGCGGCTCGGCTACCGCCGCGCCGAGGCCCTCGCCTATCCCATCCTCACCGGCAGCTTCATCGCCCTGGTGCTCGTCCTCCTGCCCTTCGTCGGGCACGTCGCGGGCGGAGCGCGCCGCTGGATCAGCGTCGGCCCGTTCTCGCTCCAGCCGGCCGAGGGGGCCAAGCTGGCGCTCGTCCTTTACCTGGCGCACTCGCTCGCCAAGAAGCGCGAGAAGGTCCGGACGTTCTCGATCGGCTTCTTGCCCCATCTCGTGGTGGCGAGCGCCCTCATGGCGCTGTGCCTGCTCGAGAAGGACCTCGGCACGTGCGTGGTCATGGGGCTCGTCCTGTTCGTGATGCTCTTCGCCGCGGGCGCCAAGGTGAGCTATCTTCTGGGCGCGTTCTTCCTGTCGCTCCCGCTCGGGTGGAAGGCCATCGCTGGGACGCCATACCGGCTGGAGCGCATCCTCGCGTGGCTCGACCCGTTCGCGCACCGCAGGGGGGCGGGCTATCAGATGTGGGAGTCCATGGTCGGAATCGGGAACGGCGGCTGGCTCGGGCAAGGCCTCGGTGAAGGCCGCTCCAAGCTCTTCTACCTGCCCGAGGCGCACACGGACTTCATCGCGGCCGTGATCGCGGAAGAGACAGGGCTCCTGGGGCTCGGGCTCCTCATCCTCCTCTACGTCATCTTCGTGTATCGCGGGCTGCGCGCCGCCTACAACGCGGCCGACGCGTTCGGTTGCTACCTGGCCCTCGGCGTGACCACGCTGGTGGGCGTGCAGGCCCTGGTGAACCTGGGCGTCGTGACGGTGCTCTTGCCGACGAAGGGTCTCACCCTGCCCTTCGTCTCCTATGGCGGCAGCTCGCTCATGACGCTCCTGGCCGGGAGCGGCCTCCTCCTCAGCGTCTCGGCCAGCCGCGGCGGTTTCCTGCGCAACGGGAGCCAGGCGGTGCGCGTGGACCGGGCGACACCGGCGGCGGAGGGTGCGCGGTGAGGGTCATGATCGCCGGCGGTGGCACCGGGGGCCACGTCTTCCCCGGTATCGCGATCGCGGAGGAGGTGGTCGGGCGCCATCCCGGCAACGACGTCGTCTTCGCCGGCACGGCGCGCGGGCTGGAGGCGAGGGTCGTCCCGGCCGCCGGTTTCCCCATCGAGCTCATCGAGGTGCAAGGCCTGAAGGGCAAGGGGTTCTTCCGGTTCCTCGCCAACTTCCTCCTCCTGCCGCGCGCCTTCGTCCAGTGCTGGCGCATCCTGCGCAAGTGGCACCCCGACATCGTGGTGGGGGTGGGCGGCTACGCCTCCGGGCCGGTCGTCCTGGCGGCGTGGCTCCTGCGCATCCCCACCGCCCTGCAGGAGCAGAACGCCGCGGCTGGTTTCACCAACCGTGTCCTGGGCCTGTTCGTGCAGGCAGCCTTCACCGCGTTCCCGGAGGCGGGGCGCTACTTCGCCCGGCGCAAGGTCTACCAGCTCGGGAATCCGATCCGGCGCGAGCTCATGGACAACTACATGCGCCCGTCGCAGGCACACGACAAGCTCCGGCTGCTGGTGTTCGGCGGGTCGCAGGGCGCCCACGCGCTCAACATGCGCGTGGTCGAGGCCTTGCCGCACCTGGCCGACCTGCGCGATCGGCTGGAGGTCGTACACCAGACGGGCGCCCGCGACCGGGAGCAGGTGGAGAAGGGGTACCGGGCGGTCGGGTTCAAGCCGGACGTGCGCGAGTTCATCACCGACATGAGCGACGCCTATGCGCGCTCCGATCTCGTCGTCTGCCGCGCCGGCGCGACGACGCTCGCCGAGCTCATGGTCTGCAAGAAGGCGTCGATCCTCGTCCCCTTCCCTGCCGCCGCCGACAACCACCAGTTCATGAACGCGAAGAGCCTCGTGGAAGCCGGGGCGGCGGTCATGGTCGAGGAGCGTGACCTCACCGGCGAGCTCCTGGCACAGGAGATCCGCGCCATCCTCACGCACGCCGAGCGGCGCGACGCGATGGCGCGCGCGGCGGGCAGTCTCGGCAGTCCCCAGGCCGCGAGCGAGATCGCCGACGTCTGCACACAGCTCGTCTGCCGCCGCTTCGGGTCACAGCGTGGGCGAGACCGCGGCCCCGACTTCCGGCCCGTCCGGCCTGCGCTGTCGTCCGGCGAGGAGACGTCTGTTCGTTCACCGCCAGCATGATGGCGGTGCTCGACAGGGTGGATCCGCTTCGATTCGCGCGTCCTGTAGCGCGGGGCCTTGTGCCCCGCACCAACGCGCCCAGGCGGGGGACAAGCCCCCGCGCTACAGAATGGCCCTCCCCCAGGGCCCAGAGAGCGACGAAACCGTCCCCATGACCCTCTTCCGCTCCAGGCCCGCCAAGATCCACTTCGTCGGTATCGGCGGCATCGGCATGAGTGGCATCGCGGAGGTGCTCCTCAACCTCGGCTACCGCGTCTCGGGCTCCGATCTACGGGAGTCCGAGGCGACGCGCCGGCTGGCCTCGCTGGGCGGCCTCATCTACAAGGGCCACGCGGCGGCCCACGTCAGCGCGGTGGACGTGGTGGTCTTCTCCTCGGCCGTGCGCAAGGACAACCCCGAGGTGCTGGAGGCGCGCGCGCACAAGATCCCGGTCATCCCGCGCGCCGAGATGCTCGCCGAGCTGATGCGCCTCAAGTACGGCGTGGCCATCGCCGGCTCGCACGGGAAGACCACCACCACCTCGATGGCCGCGCACCTCTTCGCGCACGCCGGCCTCGATCCGACCGCGGTCGTGGGCGGCAAGGTGAACGCCTTCGGCTCCAACGCCAAGCTCGGGAAGGGCGAGTACATGGTGGTGGAGGCGGACGAGTCGGACGGGTCCTTCTTGCGCATTCCTCCCACCATCGCGGTGGTGACCAACATCGACCCCGAGCACCTCGATCACTGGAAGACCGCCGCCGCGCTCCGGCAGGGGTTCCTCGACTTCGTGAACCGAGTCCCCTTCTACGGACTCGCCATCCTCTGCATCGACCACCCCACGGTCCAGTCGCTCATCCCCGAGCTGGAGAAGCGCTTCGCCACGTACGGTGAAGGACACCAGGCCGACTATCGCGCCGCCGACATCGAGGTCCGGGCGCACCGCGTGGCCTTCGAGGCCTTCCGCCGCGACGAGCCGCTCGGCCGCTTCGAGGTGGGGATGGTCGGGCGCCACAACGCCCTGAACGCCCTGGCCGTGGTGGCCCTCGGGGACGAGATGGGCATCCCCACCGACGTGACGCGCGGCGCGCTCGCCACCTTCAACGGCGTGCAGCGGCGCTTCACCGTCCGTGGCGAAGCGGGCGGCGTGACCGTGGTGGACGACTACGGCCATCACCCTGCCGAGATCAGGGCCGTGCTGCGCGGGGCGCGCGAGGCCTTCGGGCGGCGCGTGGTCTGCGTCTTCCAGCCGCACCGGTACTCGCGGACGCGCGACCTCCTCCAGGAGTTCACGAGCGCCTTCAACGACGCGGACGTCCTGCTGCTCTCGGAGATCTACGCCGCGGGCGAGGAAGCCATCCCCGGCGTCTCGGGAGAGCAGCTGGCCGAGGCCATCCGGGCGCACGGCCATCGCGACGTCACCTTCGTGGCCGAACGGCCCAAGCTCGCCGCGGCGGCGCGCGAGCGCGTGCGCGAGGGGGACATCGTCATCACGCTCGGCGCAGGGGACATCACCTCAGTCGGCCCGGAGCTGCTGGGCATGCTGTCGTGACCTGGCAGGACGAGATCGCCCGCCAGCTCCGCGGCGAGGTCGTGCGCGACGCTCCACTGTCGGTGCGCACGGCCATCCGCGTCGGCGGCCCGGCCGATCTCCTGGCGCGGCCCCGCGATCCGGACGACCTGGCCGCCCTCCTCCGCGCCTGCCGCGAGCTCGGCCTCGCGTTGCGCGTGCTGGGCGGCGGAGCGAACCTGCTCGTCGCCGACCACGGCGTGCGCGGGGTGGTCCTGAAGCTGCCCCGGGACTTCGGAGAAGAGCGGGCCGACGGCGCGCGGCTGGTCCTCTCCGCGAGCGCCTCCACGAGCCGCCTCGTCGCCCAGGCCCAGAAGCTCGGGCTCGTCGGCTGCGAGTTCGTGGCCGGCATACCGGGCACGCTGGGCGGGGCCGTGGCGATGAACGCCGGCACGCGGACGGGAGAGATGAAGGACGTCGTCCGCAGGGTCGAGCTGGCGACGGCCGACGGCACTGGCTGGGTCGCCGCCGCCGAGTTCGCGTTCGGCTACCGGACTTCGCGCCTTCCGGCCGGCGGGGTGGTGACGCGCGTGGAGCTCGAGCTGCGCCACGGGGACATCGGCGCCAGCGCCGCCACCATGAAGGCCGACGTCGAGCACCGGCGCGCCACGCAGCCCCTCACCCAGCCCACCTTCGGCTCCACCTTCCGCAACCCGGCCGGCGCCTACGCGGGTCAGCTCATCGAGGCGGTCGGCCTCAAGGGCCACCGCATCGGCTGCGCCATGTGGTCGGACGTCCACGCCAACTTCGTCGTCAACCTGGGCGGTGCCACCGCCCGGGACGTCCTGGCGCTCATGAACCTGGCGCGCTCGCGCGTGAAGGACCGCTTTGGCGTCGTCCTCGAGCCCGAGGTGTGCCTCGCGGGCGAGTTCGCGGAGGACGAGGGGATCGTCTGACCAAGCAACGGGCGCGGCTCCTTGTACGTGTCATTCGACTACGTCCTCCGGAACGAGCGGCAAGCCATGCGGAAACTGGTCGCCGAGGTCTTCGACCCGGCCACCCGGTACGAGTTCGAGCCAGCGACTCCCGCCGACATCGTGCGCGCGCTCCACATCGACGCGAAGTTCGCCGATCTCGAGCTCGGCTTGGTCGATGGGACGGTGGCCGCCGTGGCGGAGCGGCGGCGCGTGTACCGTGTCCTCACGACGGACCGAGCAGACTTCGTCGCCCTTCGGGTCGGGCCGAAATACGAGCGCGCCCTCGCGCTCGTCCCTTGAAGCCGCCAAGCGCCCGTTCTGCCATGAAGGGGTTCTCGCCGCGGGACCTCAAGTACGTGAGGGCGTTCCGGCAGCGTGGCCCTCGGCACACTCGTGCAGCAGCTTGCTGCACGAATCCCAATCGCGCGCCGCTGGGCCTGGCTATGACGCGCGCAGCACGTCGGCCGCGTCGCCCAAGAGGCGCACGAAATCCGCGTCGGCAGTGAGCACGCGGTGACCTTTTCGAGCCGGCTGTGGTTCCCCAGAATGCGCTCGGCTTCGCCGACTTCGAGCACGAGGTTTGGCCTCCAGTCAATCTGCGGCCGGGCGAAGGGATCTCGGAATGGTGGTTGCGACTTGCGCCCGACCGCGAGGAAACCCCGCCGCCGAGAGGGAACTCGCCGACAGCGCAAAGCCGCGACGCCCTGCCGGGGGCATCGAGAGGCGCCGGCACTGCCGGAACTCGTCGTCGTCCATGGCCGGCAAGGCCGGGCTCACCCCTGCTTCATTCCGAGGCGTCGCCCCGGCCCGTCTGACATAATTGCTGATTAGCCCAACCCAGTGGGGGGGTAGAGCACCATGGCCTACGAGTACCGCTCGGGCAGCCAGTCGTTCGAGCTGCCCAATCCTTATGCGGTCGAGAACCGGGTTCGCTTCGCGGTTGGCGCTGCGCTGGCCGCCGCCGGCACCGCGCTGCTCTTCCTCGCGCGGGCGCGCCTGGGCAGCGGCTGGAACGCCGCGTCCCTCTTGCCCCTCGCCGGCGGCGTGGGCCTGCTTGCCTACGGCGTGCACGTCCTCGCCGTCGGAATGAGGCAGCTCCGCTTCTTCTTCGGAAGAGAGCGGCCGAACAGCCTTGCCCAGGAGCTCCCACCGGATCAGCAAGGAGCCAGCAAGGCTGCCACCGAGCTCCAGGAGATGGTGCGCCGCGGCGCGCTCCACTTCGAGGAACCGAAGGGCGCCGTCAACGGCGTGCTCTACAGCTGGCAGCGCAACCTCATCTACGCCGTGGCCCCGCTCCAGCGGCACGCGCAGGCTCAGTTCCGCATCGCGGCGGTCGTGCTGGCGATCCTGGTGTCCTTCGCGGTGAGCTGCCTGCTCGTCGGCGGCTCGCCCCACGCGCAGTGGCTGGGGCTCCTGTACTTTGCGCTCACGGTGTTCGTGGTGTTGCAGCCGATGCGCCACCGCTCGGGCCAGGCCCCGGACTCGGACATGCTGCCGGTAGCTCTCGTCGCGGCGGCCATCCTCGGGCCGGTGGCGATGGCGTTCATCGCGCCTGCGCTGCCCTCGCTCGGGGGGATCCGTTTCCTCGGCGCGACGCTGTGCGCGCTCTTGTTCGCCGGCGTCGGGGCGACCCTGTTCTTCCTTGCTCTGCGGGCGCAGCTGGGCGAGCCGCCGCCGGTGTCCAGCTCGATGCACCAGCTCGCGGTGAGCATGAACTGCCATCCGTCCCAGCTGATGGACGAGCTCGCGCGCCGCCTGCTCGAGAAGTGGCGCGAGCAGATTCCCAACCGCCGCTACGCCTTCGCGCAGCCGCAGATCAACCTGGCCCAGCAGGCCTCGGGGAGCTTCGGCTGCGACCTGCTCGAGGAGACCCAGCCGTTCCCGGCCCGCCGCCGATCGGCAAGGACGATCGCCGAATGCCTGAAGGACGCGCAGCAGCGCTGGGTTCTCTACCTGCAGCTCTATGGTGCAGCGCTGGTGTTGGCCTCCGCCCTGCTCGTGGTCCTGGGCGCGTGGTTCCAGGACGCCGGTCACGCGCTGCGCTCCCCTTCGGCGGCCGTCAACATCCTGCTGTTCGCCAGCGCCGGGCTCTTCGTGGGCCTCCACTGCCTGCGAGGCGCGCACGCGCTGTTCGGCCGCTTCGACTTCGAGTCGGTGCTCTACTGGTTCGAGTGCCGGGGCAACTACCAGGTGGCCGCCCTCGACTACGGCAACGTGCTCTCCGACAGCCTGAAGACACACAAGAACCTCGTCAACGTGGAGACCGCCACGCTGCGCGTGTGGGTCGTCGAGCTGTACAGCGTCGTCTTCGGCAAGGACGAGCCGCGCCTGGTGCGCGCCATGGTTGGGCGCAAGGACGAGGCGCAGCTCCTCGCCGAGTCGCTCGCCGCCTTCGCGCAGGAGCAGAGCTCGGTGGTGGCGCCCACCGCCCGGCAGGACGCGCAGAAGATGGAAGCCATGGCGCGCTTCTCGGCCAGCCCCACCAGGAGTCTGTCGGTGGAGCAGGCGGCGGCGCTGCTCGATCCGACGAAGCCAGCGGGGGGAGATGGGAGCTGAAGAGCCGCTTCGCGCGTCCATTCGCGCGTCCCCGAGCCTCCCTCACCCCGACCCTCTCCCTCGCGGAGGGAGAGGGAGCCTAGACCCAAGGCTGCTCACTTAGCGCCCTGGGCTTCGGGCCTCAGGCCTCGGGCTTCAGGAGAAGCCTGGAATTCGCGGTCGTTCCTGCCCTGAGGCCTGTAGTCCCTAGCCTGGAGCCAGCGCTAACTGACTG
>JBGQLS010000102.1:0-15577 GCA_041500205.1 Anaeromyxobacteraceae bacterium
AGAGCGGCGCGAGATCGCGCTCGACCAGGGCCTTACCGTCCGCTGCGAGGGCGGCGAGCTTCACGGAGGCCGCCCGGACATGCACGGTCCCCTCGTTGCGGGCCGTGAAGATGAGCTTCCCCTCTCGCACGCCCAGATCCTGCAGGGTCGCGCGCTTCACGGCGCGCGCAGGCGCCAGGAACACCGGGATGTTGAGTTGCGTGAGGACCCGTACGCGCAGGGGCGAGCCCTGCTTCTCCGGCGAGGGGAGCTCCTGCACGAGGAGCCGATAGCTCTTCTCGATCGATCCGAAGGGCGCCGCGTTCGTGACGCCCACCCGCAGGTTGCGCTCCTCGCCGGGCGCGAGCGCGAGGACAGGCGGGTATGCCACGAGCTCGCTCGTCGGGGACAGCTCCATCTCTCCGGCCGCGCTCTGCCGCCAGCCCCGGACCTGCACCTCGAAGCTCACCGGCTCGGCGCCGTCATTGCGCAGCGTCACCACGGCGCTGCGAGCCGACGGCGACAGATCGACGCGGGTCGGGCTCACCTGTACCGCCGCGGCCGCAGCGAACGCTGGGCAGAGGGCCAGCGCCGCCGCAGCGGCGAGAGGGAGGAGCCTCCACGTGCCGGAAGCGCGCACTTCTAGAAGGTCACCGAGACGGTGACCGTGTCCGAGTAGGAGCCCCCGGGGACATCCTGGCCCGCGGGAACGGCGCCGAACACGTTGAACGTGACCGGGGAGCTCACGTTCACGGAGGTCCCCGTGGCGTTGCTCGTGCTCCAGTCTCTCACGTGCCCCGCGGCCTGATAGAGGCTGTAGTTGAGGCGCTCGGTCCCGTTCGCCATCCGGAAAGCATTCGCCGTCGTCAGGGGCGCAATCGTGAAGCTCGTGTTCTTGGTGCAGTTCACCGTGATGCTGGAGGGTGTCGCCGGCTCGAGATCGGCCGTTGCCATGGGATCGTAGGTGCCCAGGCTGAGGTCGGTTGCGCTGACCGTGCAGCTCCTGATCACGTTGGCGCTGACGGTGAAGGTGGTGGACTGCGGGGACGGGGCGGCGAGCGCCGGCGAGGCAGCCAGCACGAAGACGGAGACGAGGGCGAGCTTCAGGACTCGGCGCATGTATACTCCCGGTGAATTAGCATTTGGACAGGTTGACGCTAACCCACTCTAGCCAAGGCGCCAGAATTTGGACGCGCCATGAACATAGCATGCGCTCAAGTGCGCAAAGCGCTGCGCCAGCGCACATCGGCGCACGTCGCGAACAGCAAACGCCCGATGTGGGCGCGCAGAGCCGGGGCCGCGACGCCGGGCGCGGAATGGGCGCCCCGGCTGCATTCGCGCTAGGATGGCAATTCGCGTGCGGACCCTTTGCGCCATCGCCTGCGCCGCAATTGCCCTGGCGGTGCCAGCGCGGGCTCGCGCCGCGTCGTGCTCCTTCTCCTCGAGCGGTATCGCCTTCGGCGCCTACGACCCCATGTCCGCGACGGCGGTCCAGGGGCTGGGATCGATCGACTACCACTGCTCACCCGGCAACGGGGCCATCATCACGATCAATGGCGGCTCGGCCAGCAACGTCAACGCGCGACGGATGGTGAGCGGTCCCGAGCGGCTGGCTTACAATGTCTTCAAGTACGCCAATTCCTCCGGCGTCTGGGGCGACAACTTGGGGACCGGATTGTTGACTGGATTGGACAAGAGAGGCTCGGTTCCGGTTTACGGTAGCATCCCTCCGCGGCAGGACGTCGCAGCCGGCGACTATACCGACACGCTCACGGTCACGATCGTCTTCTGGTGAGTCAGCCGGCTGACGTCACGGCGCCGGCGGATCGTCGGTCTCCGCGACAACCGCCGCCGCTCCTTCCGGACCAGACTTGCCTGGTCGCTTCGAGCAGCGAACGGTTTGAATACGATCTGATTCCGTGGGGATTGCAGGCAACAGGGTTCGGCACAAGGCCACACGAGCGTGGTTGTGTCTCTGGCTACTCCGGCCGCCCGGAGTTCACGGTCTCCCTCTCCCCGCTTGCGGGGAGAGGGGATAGGTACGGGATCAGAGGCGTTTCTTACTGATCGCTGCTCTAGGGCGATCGGGTCAGCGCGCCAGCGGCATACGCAACGTGAATACGGCCCCGCCCTCGGGGTGGTTGGCGGCCGCGAGCTCGCCCCCGTGCCGCTCCACGATGCCGTAGCTGATGGCGAGGCCGAGCCCGGTGCCCTTCCCGACCGGCTTGGTCGTGAAGAACGGGTCGAAGATGCGGGGCAGGTTCTCGGGGGCGATGCCGGGGCCGTTGTCCCGGAACACCAGCGCCGCCGTGCCGTCCTCCACCTGCGCGGTCACGTCGCACCGGGGCGACGGCAGCTCCGTCGTGGCGTCGCAAGCGTTCTGGATCAGGTTCATCACCACCTGCTGCATCTGACCCGGCGACCCGGCCACCGTGAGCGTCTTGGGCAGGCTCAGGTTGACCCGGAACCGACCCGAGGCCGACTTCCGTACCCAGTGCACGGCCCGCTCCACGACCGCGACGAGGTCGAAGAACTTCTGCTCGTCACGGTCCACCGCCGAGAAGCGCTTCAGACCGTCGACGATGTCGCGCGTGCGCTCGGCGCCCTCGACCGTGCCCTCGATGAGCGGCTGCAGGTCTCCGATGATGCGATCGATCCGGAGCTCCGCCCTGAGCGCGCTCAGGTCCCCGGGCGCGACGGCGCGATGGATCGCCTCCAGGTAGCGGGCGAGCCGCGAGGCGTACTTCTGCAGCGCGTGCACGTTGCCGAGGACGAAGCTGATGGGGTTGTTGAGCTCGTGCGCCACGCCCGCCACCAGCCGGCCGAGGGAGGCCATCTTCTCGGCGTGCAGGAGCTGCTGCTGGGTGCGCTTCAGCTCCTCGTGCGCCTGCCGCAGGGCATGGTAGGCGCGCCGCAGCTCGCCGATGGGCCGACCCGTGACGACCAGGCCGAGGAGCTTGCCCGAAGCGCCGTGCCGCGGCGTCCCGTTGAGCGAGACGGCCATGGCCGCCCCGTCCGCGGCGCGGATCTGCAGCTCCAGCTCGTGCACCGCCTCGCCGGTGGGGCGGGCGAAGACCAGCGACGCCTGCTCGCGCGATGCCTCGTCCGCGAAGAGGTCGACGACGGGCTGCCCCCGCAGCTCGTCCTCGCGGCGCCCGGTCAGCTTCACCAGGGACTGGTTCACGTCCTCGATCGTCCCGTCGCGGCCGCAGACGAGCAGGATGTCGGACATGGAGCCGAGCACGCTCACGATGAAGCGCTGCGACTCCTCCAGGGCGGCGTTCTTCTCCTCGAGCGCCACCTCGTACTGCAGGAGGTCGTTGTAGACCTCGTCCATCTTCTGGATCACGTCGATCCAGACCGCCTCCCCGACGCCCTCGGGTACCTGTTTCCTTTCCGGCCGCTCCGGCATGCTCGCGAACCCTCGGGAGTCCCTCAGTGGACCGTGCACACCATGCACGGGTCGAAGGAGCGGACGACGTGCTGCACCGCCAGCTCCGCCTCGCCCTCGCCGGCGGGCGTGCCCACCAGCGCCTGCTCCAGCGCCCCCGGCCGCCCGTCCGCGTCGCGCGGCGAGAAGTTCCAGGTGGTGGGCGCGATGATCTGGTAGCCGTGGATGCGGCCGCGCCGCACGACCAGCCAGTGCCCGAGCGAGCCGCGCGCGGCCTCCACCATGCCCGCCCCGCTGGCCTCGTCCGGCTCCTCACCCGAGACGCAGAAGGGCGCGCCGGGCTCGAGCGACATGACCCAACGCTCCATCTCCGGAACGACCAGCGCCAGCTCCAGGAGCCTCGCCGCCACGCGCGAGAAGACGTTCCCGCCGGCGCGGAACACGAGGTCGCGCGCGAGGGGGTGGCCGTTGACGACCTGCCGAGCCAGCGCGCCCACCTCGACGACGCGCCCGGCGAGGCGAGGCGCCTTGCACCAGCTGTAGGCACCGGGCTTGTCGGGCGCCGGGCGCGTGGTGCCCTCGGCGGGGTGACGGGGAGCGTCGGCAGCGAGCCAGGCATGGCTCACGTCCTCGCTGATGGCGGGCTCCTCCAGCTCGTGGAGCGCGCCGTCGAAGACGCCGGGCGCGAAGCAGGCGGCGGCGCCCTGCCGGTAGGCACCGTAGCTCAGGAAGACGTCGGTGGCGCGCCCCAGGCGCGACAGGTCGAGATCGGCGGCGATCTCGAGGAAGAGCCGGAAGTCGCTCGCCTGGGCGGGCCGCTCCTCGCGCCATGCGTCCAGCGCGGCCTGGCCGTCGATGGCTGCGATCCGCTCCAGCTCGTCCCCGAAGACGACGCGCTCGAGGAAGTTCCGGAAGGCGCGGAGCAGCACGAAGAGCTGCACCTTCTCGGCCGGCTGGACGGGACGAGAGGAGCCGCCCGGCTGCACGGCGAGGGTGTGCGGCCACTTCCCGGCCAGGATTCCCATGAGCTCGAGGAAGTGTGCTCGCGCACCGAGGGCGTCGGTGCTGGCCGTCCCGCGCATCGCCTGGAAGCGCCGCTCCACCAGCGGGAACCAGCGCCGCTTTGCGTACTGGCGCCGGGCGAAGTCGGGCATGAAGAAGAGATAGAAGTGCGTCAGGTGATCGGCCAGGTTCTCGGCCGCCAGCGTGAGGTTCGCGGCCAGGCGTCCGTTCTCTGGAGGGTCGACGCGCATGGCGTGGGCGAGCGCCTGGGCCGCCGCCGCCGACTGCGCCACCGAGCAGATACCACAGATGCGCGGTACGAGGACGAGGGCGTCGAGCGGCGCCTTGCCGCCCAGGATTTGCTCGAACCCGCGGAAGAGGGGCGAGTTCACCTGGGCCGAGCGCACCGCTCCCTCCTCCACCTCGAGCGTGACCTCGAGGTCGCCCTCCACCCGGTTGAACGGGCCGACGACGATGCGCGTCAAGCCGCCCCCATGGTCACCTGCGCCCCGCCGGCCGAATGGGCGGCGGCACCACCGTGTGATCGGCGGTGGCGTTCTCGCGCACGCGGCGCGGCGTGGCCGACTTCGACAGCGCCGCCAGCGCGACGAACCAGGCCTTGGGCATGTCGGTCGGCAGGCCGATGGGGATACCGGCGATCTTCGGCGTCAGCGCGAAGGCGTGGCCCGGTTCCTCGAACCCGGGCGCCGTGCAGTTGATGCAGGCGTAACCGCCGCGGAGGCAGGACCCCGACCCGTTCCACAGGCGGGTGTTGCAGTCGGCGTGCGCCTGCGTCGCCTTGCAGCCCATGTTCTCCATCAGGCAGCCGAGGTGGGACGGTCTCTCCGCGCTCGCCTTGAACTCGTAGAACTCGTTGCGCGGGCAGCCGTGGTGGACGAGCTGGTCGGCGTAGGAGCGCGGCCGCCCGAGCGCGTCGAGGTCGGCCACCCCGAAGGTCCCCAGCGCCATCGCGACCAGGGTGTCCATCACCCAGGCCGGATGCGTCGGGCAGCCGGCCACGTTGATGACCGGCAACCCGAAGTGGTCGCGCCAGGAGGCGCCGAGGAGGCCTCCCGGGGTGTCGCCGTCGTACTGGAGCCCGCAGGCGTCGGCGGGGTTGGCCCCGGCCGAGGTCATCCCGCCGTAGGCCGCGCAGGTGCCGACGGCCACGACCCGGCTCGCGCGCTGCGCGAGCCGCCGCACCCACTGCATCATCGGCTGGCCCGTGCCGGAAAGCACGTGGAACCGGCCCGTTCCGTTCGGCCCGCGCAGCACGGCACCCTCGACGCACAGGACGTCGAGCGGCGTCTCGCCGCTGGCGCACGCGTTCAGGATGGCGAGCACCTCGGCACCCGTCGCCTCCGAGAGGCTGGGGTGCCAGAGCAGGTTCAGGCCCACGTCGGCGAGCGTGCCCAAGGGATCGCGCACGGGCGAGGACAGGAGGGACATGGTGCATCCGCCGCACCCGCCCGACTGCACCCAGACGACGTTCAGCGGGCGCATCTCTAGCCTCGCTCCAGCCCGTAGCGGGCCAGCTTGGAGCGCAGGCCGACGCGTGAGAGGCCCAGCTCCTGGGAGGCGTGCGTCTTGTTCCATCGGTGGCGGATGAGCGTCTCCTTGATGACACGGGCCTCGAGCTGCTCCATGCGCTCCTTGAGGCTGCCGTCGAGGCCGTCCAGCAGCGCCAGATCGCGCTCCTCCGACTCCTCGCTGGCCGCGCGCAGCACGCGCGGCGACAGGAGCTCGGCGGCGAGCCACGGGGCGTCCGCCAGCGCGAGCATGCGGAGGATCTCGTTCTGCAGCTCGCGGGCGTTGCCCGGCCAGCGATACAACTTCAGGCACGCCATCGCCTCTTCCGTGAGCCCGTCGACGCGCGATCCGAGCTGGCGCATGCCGCGGTCGAGGATGGCCTTCGCCAGGAGCGGAATGTCCATGACCCGCTCCCGCAGGGGGGAAATGGTGAGCGTCACCGTCGCGATGCGGTAGTAGAGGTCTTCCCGGAAGCGGCGGGCGCGCACCTCCTCCTCCAGGTCGCGGTTGGTGGCCGCGATGATGCGGACGTCGACCGAGAGCGTGCGCGGGCTCCCCACCGGCCTGATCTCACCCTCTTGCAGGGCGCGCAGGAGCTTCACCTGGAAGGCGGACGACGTCTCGGCGATCTCGTCGAGGAACAGCGTCCCGCCGTCTGCGGCCTGGAACAGGCCTATCCGGTCCTCGTAGGCACCGGTGAAGGCTCCCCGCTTGTGCCCGAACAGCTCGGACTCGAGGAGCTGGTCAGGTAGGGCCCCGCAGTTCTCCACCACGAACGCGCGGTCAGCGCGGCTGCTGCCGTAGTGGATAGCCCGGGCGAGGAGCTCCTTCCCTGTGCCGGATTCGCCGGTGACGAGCACGGAGATGTCGTGCGGCGCGATCCGCTCGGCGAGGGCGCAGACCGCGTTGAGCGGGCTGTCCGGCGCGCGCACGATGCGATCGGCCGCGAAGCGCTGGCGCGCCTCGGCCCGCTTCGCCTGGACCCGCTGGCGGAGGACGGGAGGCCCCTCGCGCAGCTCGACCGACAGGCGCTGGTGCTCCTGCTGCAACCGGTGGAGCTCGCCGGCGCTGCGCAAGGTGAGCAGCAGCTGGTCGGGGTGCCAGGGCTTGAGGAGGTACTGCCAGATACCGGCCTCGTTGATGCCGGCGATGATGTCCTCGGCATCCGTGTAGCCGGAGATGACGATGCGGACCATGTCGGGCCACTCGGCCCGGACGCGCTTCAGGAACTCGACCCCGGACATCCCCGGCATGCGCTGGTCGCAGAGGATGATGGCGATGAACTCGCGCCGGAGGATGGCCAGCGCCTCGTCGGTGTTGGCCGCCGTGAAGACCGTGAAGTCCTCCTCCAGCGTCCGCTCGAGCGCCTCGAGCGAACGCACCTCGTCGTCGACGACGAGGACCGCCTGCGCCGGCGCTGCGCCTGGGAGCGCGCCAGGGCTCGCGTTGTCACGCGCCGGCACGATCGAATGGGCAGCGTCCACGGGAAGCATCTCGGTCAGGACACATCATGGCAGGTGGACACTTACCCATTCAAGCGCGGCCGCCATGACGCTGAGCGTCATCCTTCCGCTACGACCTCGCGAGCGGCAAGTTTCATTGCGCCTCTTCGGTGACTGACAGAATAGAATCAGCAATAATCGATAGTTCCGCGCTGACAGCGCCAGCGTTGACCAACCTCGGCGCCAGGTCGCACATCGAGTCGTTTTACCTTCCGTGCTGGCAGCCGCACTTCCGCTCGCGACGCGTGGACGGCATGTGCGCTTGCAGTCCCCTGTTGGCCGATCGCAGTTAACTAGCTGAAATCATTGAATCGGTGCTCGCTTCGCCGCAGGCACAACCCGTGCTTAGTGGTGTGACGGAAATACCCACTCGTGGAGCCTCAGCGCTCCAAGGTTTTCGACGGATTCGGAATCGACGCACTTCTGCCGCGGTGTCGGAGCGCAAAGGCATGAGCGAGATGAGCCCCCGGGAGACTTTCATGGCCGAGCAGGAGACGAAGGGTGTTTCACGCAGAGGCTTCCTCAAGGTGTGCACCCTGGCCGCGGGCGCGGTGGGGCTCCCCGCGTGGGCGGGCGAGAAGATGGCCGAGCAGGCCGCCTCCGGAGCGAAGCCGCCGGTGATCTGGCTCCACTTCCAGGAGTGCACGGGCTGCTCGGAATCGCTCCTCCGGACGAGCGCGCCCGACGTCGCGGAGCTCATCCTCGGCCTCATCTCGCTCGATTACCACGAGACGCTGATGGTGCCCTCGGGCCACCAGGCGGAGAAGTCGCTCGAGGAGTCGATGGAGAAGAACGTGGGAAGTACGTCCTCGTCATCGAGGGCGCCATCCCGACGAAGGAAGACGGCATCTACTGCATCGTCGGCGGGCATACCGCGATCGAGACGGCGAAGAAGGTCGCGGCCAAGGCGGCCGCCATCATCTCGATCGGCTCCTGTGCCAGCTGGGGCGGCATCCCGTCGGCCGACCCGAACCCGACCGGCGCCGTGGGCGTGAACAAGATCATCACCGACAAGCCCATCGTGAACATCCCGGGCTGCCCGGCGAACCCCTACAACCTGCTCGGCACCGTGCTGCAGTTCGCGACGTTCGGCACCTTGCCCGCGCTGGACGACCTGGGCCGGCCGAAGTTCGCCTACGCCCGGACCATCCACGAGGACTGCCCGCGGCGCGCGCACTTCGACGCGGGCCGCTTCGTGCAGAAGTTCGGCGACGAGGCGCACAGGGCGGGACACTGCCTCTACAAGCTCGGTTGCAAGGGCCCGGCGACGCACGCCAACTGCTCGCTCAACCACTTCGTGGAGATGCCGGGGGCCTGGCCCATCGGCATCGGCCACCCCTGCTTCGGCTGCACGGAGCAGAAGATCGGCTTCCGCGTGCCGCTCCACGACACGGTGGACGTGGAGCGGCCGACGGCCCCGGGCACGTACCCGCCGGTCCACGCAGACCACGGCGTCGTGACCCCGGCGGCCGTCGGCGTCTCGGGGCTCATCGTCGGGGCGATGGTGGGCGCGGGCTACGTCGCGAGCAAGAAGATGAGCGCTGACTCCGAGAAGTCCAAGGGCAAGGGGTAAGAGCCATGCAAATCTCCCGTCGATCCCTGCTCAAGGGAGCCGCCGCCGCCGGAGCGGCCGTCGCCCTCACAGGAAAGGCCGAAGCCCGCGAGAAGATGGAGCCGCGTCCCGACGCGGTCGGGATGCTGTACGACTCGACCAAGTGCGTCGGCTGCCGCGCCTGCGTGACCAAGTGCAAGGAGGCGAACGGCCTCCCCTACGATCGCGGCAACGGCGCCATCTACGACGCGCCGGCCGACCTCAGCAGCACCACGAAGAACATCATCAAGGTGGCGAGCAGCGGCGAGAAGTCCGCCTTCATGAAGCAGCAGTGCATGCACTGCGTCGATCCCTCGTGCGTCTCCGTCTGCATGATGGGCGCGCTCCACAAGGAGGGCGAGGGCACGCGCAAGATCGACGGGGAGAAGAAGGGGACCGGCATCGTCCTCTACGACAAGAACACCTGCGTCGGCTGCCGCTACTGCCAGATCGCCTGTGCGTACGT
This sequence comes from Anaeromyxobacteraceae bacterium, assembly GCA_041500205.1. Classification (GTDB taxonomy): domain Bacteria; phylum Myxococcota; class Myxococcia; order Myxococcales; family Anaeromyxobacteraceae; genus Anaeromyxobacter_A. The sequence continues at coordinate 9,462 of JBGQLS010000102.1, forward strand.
GGTGCCGAAGTTCGAGTGGAACGCCGCCTTCCCACTCATCGTGAAGTGCGAGCTGTGCCGGCACCGGGGCGATCCGAAGCAGGAGGGCCCGCTGGCGGTGGCCAATCCAGCCTGTTGCGAGGTCTGTCCACGCGAAGCGGTGATCTACGGAAAGCGCGAGGACCTCCTCGCCGAGGCGAAGCGCCGCATCGCCGCCGACCCGCAGCGCTACAACGGGCAGGTCTACGGCGAGCGCGAGGGCGGTGGCACGCAAGTGCTCTACCTCGCCGGCGCCGGAATCAAGTTCGAGGAGCTGGGCCTGCCGAAGCTCCCCGAGGAGTCCAGCGCGCACTTCTCCGAGAGCGTCTCCCACGCGCCTTATCTGCACGGCATCACGCCCATCGCGCTGTTCGCGACGGCCGCCTTCGTCATCCGGCGAAACAAGAAGAAGGAAGAAGCCGAGCACCACGGGGAGGGTACGTAGATGAGCGGCCACGATCATCCGAAGGCGATCGGGGGGGCGATCATGGACCCCCTCATGAAGCTCCTGCTCGCCATCTTCGGCATCTCGCTGGTGGTGATGCTCTACCGGTTCTTCGCGGGCATTGGCCCGGTCAGCAACATGACCGATGGTTACGCCTGGGGGATCTGGGAGCCGATCAACGTGGTCGTCTTCACGGGTATCGGAGCGGGCGCCTATTCGGTTGGCCTCCTCTGCTATCTCCTCAACAACGGCCGCTATCACCCCTTCGTGCGCCCGGCGGTGCTCCTGGGCGCCATCGCCTACTCGCTGGGCGGCAGCTCCATCATCATCGCCCTGGGACGCTACTGGAACGCCTACCTCCTGGGCGCCGTGCCCTTCTGGAACCTCAACTCGGTGCTGCTCGAGGTCGCCGTCTGCGTGATCTCGTACGTGTGCGTGCTCTGGGTCGAGGTGCTCCCCGCGGTGATGGACGGGGCCGCCAGGAGCGGGTCCCCCGGGTTCGCGGCGTGGGGCAAGAAGTGGGGGCCGCGCCTCGCCAGCGCGATGCCCTACATCATCGCGCTCGCCATCGTCCTGCCCACCATGCACCAGAGCTCCCTCGGCGGCCTGATGCTCATCGCCGGGCCGAAGCTGCACCCGCTCTGGCACACCGGTCTCCTGCCCTTCCTGGCGCTCGTCTCCTGCCTCTCCATGGGCTACGGCGCGGTGGTGGTGCTCACGACCGTGCTCAAGTACGCCTGGAAGGCCAAGCACGACCAGGAGCTCTTCGCCGACATGTCGAAGGTCAACGGCGGGCTGCTCTTCCTGTTCGCGGCGGCGCGCGTCGGCGAGCTCGCGGTCCACGGCAAGCTCAAGTACCTGGCCGTGCCCGACTTCCACTTGTTCTTCTTCGTCCTGGAGATGGCGCTCTTCCTCGTCCCCGCCTTCATGTTCTTCTCGAGCAAGGTGCAGCGGGACCGCGGCCGCCTCTTCGGCGCCGCGCTCATGACCGTCGCGGCTGGCGCGCTCTGGCGCGTCGACACCTACCTCACCGCCTTCAACGGTGGTCCGGGCTGGAACTACTGGCCCTCGCTGGGAGAGGTCGCGGTCACCGTCGGCATGGCCGCGCTCGGCATGGCGGTCTTCGTCCTGGTCTCGAGGTTGTTCCCCGTGGTGGTCGTCGAGGACGTCCACCAGACGAGCGTCGGTGCCGGTCGTGTCCGGGCCGCTGCCAGCCGCTAGCTCCGGTACCTTTTTGACAGGAAGGAAACCCTGACATGAGCACGCGAGTCACCATCGACCCCGTCACCCGCATCGAAGGTCACCTCCGCATCGACCTCGAGGTGGACGGGGGGCGCGTCAAGAACGCCTGGTCCTCCGGGACCATGTGGCGCGGCATCGAGACCATCCTCAAGGGCCGCGATCCCCGTGAAGCCTGGATCTTCGCCCAGCGCATCTGCGGCGTGTGCACCACCGTGCACGCCATGGCGTCCGTCCGCTCGGTCGAGAACGCCCTCGGGCTCGAGATCCCGGTCAACGCCCAGTACATCCGGAACATGATCGTGCTCGCGCACGCGCTGCACGATCACATCGTGCACTTCTACCACCTGTCGGCGCTCGACTGGGTCGACGTCACGAGCGCGCTCAAGGCAGATCCGGCCGCCACTTCCAGGCTGGCCGAGTCACTCTCGCCCTGGGGCGGCAACTCCACGAAGCACCTCACGGCCGTGAAGGAGAAGCTGGCCGGCTTCGTGAAGGGCGGGCAGCTCGGCATCTTCCAGAACGGCTACTGGGGCCATCCGGCCATGCGGCTCCCGCCCGACGTCAACCTCCTCGCGGTGAGCCATTATCTGGAAGCGCTGGAGTACCAGCGCAAGGCGCTGCAGGTGGTCGCCATCCTGGGCTCGAAGACGCCCAACATCCAGAACCTGGCCGTGGGCGGCGTCGCCAACGCGATCAACCTCGACAACCCGGCCACCCTCAACATGGAGAAGCTGTACAAGGTGAAGGACCTGCTCGAGGAAGTGAGCGCCTTCGTGCAGCAGGTCTACTTCCCGGACGTTGCGGCGGTGGGCGGTTTCTACGCGGAGTGGGCCAAGTACGGCGCGGGCGTGACGGACTACCTCTCCGTCCCCGAGCTGCCGCTCGACACCAAGGGCACGAAGTTCGAGATGCCCGGCGGCACGATCATCGGCGGCCAGGTGAAGGCCATCACCAGTTTCGGCGACCCCTACTTCCGCGAGGCCGTCACCGAGACCTCGAAGCACGCCTACTACGCCGACTCTGGCGCGCCGTTGCACCCCTGGAAGGGCGAGACCATGCCCCACTTCACGGGCGCCTGGAAGGCCGAGGCGCCCCCGCCCGACAAGTACACCTGGGTCAAGGCGCCCCGCTTCAACGGCAAGCCCATGCAGGTCGGCCCCCTCGCCCAGGTCATGTACGCCCTCAAGACGGGTGACCCGCTCACCGTCAAGTACGCGACCCGCTGCCTGGAGATCGCCGGCGCGGTGGCGAAGACGAAGCTCACCCCCGCCATCCTCGAGTCGACCCTCGGCCGCCTCGCCGCCCGCTCCATCCGCGCAGCGGTCATGAGCGAGCTGGCGCTGAAGCACTGGAAGCTGCTCGTCGAGAACGTCGGGAAGGGCGACACGGCCATCTTCAACGACCCGATGCCGAAGATGGCGAAGGGCGAGTACCAGGGCGTCGGTTTCCACGAAGCGCCCCGGGGCACCCTGTCCCACTGGTGCGTCATCAAGGACGGCAAGCTCGCCAACTACCAGGCGGTCGTGCCTTCCACCTGGAACGCCGGCCCTCGCGACGAGCACGACAAGATGGGCCCCTACGAGGCCTCCCTCGTCGGGAACCCCATCGCCGATCCCAAGCTGCCCCTCGAGGCGCTCCGCACCATCCATTCCTTCGACCCTTGCCTCGCCTGCGCCATCCATACGGTGGACGCCGAGGGGCGCGAGATCGCGCGGGTGAAGGTGCTGTGATCCGCCAGGGGAGGCCAAGAGATCCCGTCTCCCTCCGCGAGGAAACGAAGGAGGAGATCGAGGGATCCCGTCTCCCTCTCCCTCCGCGAGGGAGAGGGTCGGGGTGAGGGAGGCGCGGGGACGCGCGAAGCGTCGAGGCCGCCCTTTACTGATCGAGAGATACTGGTCGAGACGCAGCGCGTGCTCGAGACCATCTGGGCGGGGCGCATGATGGAGCGGATCACGCCTTAGCGGTTATCAGCCGCGAGCGTGCGGCCCCCTCACCCCGGCCCTCTCCCCCGCTGGGGGCGAGGGAGTAATGCTCAGACCCCACACCCCACCTGCAACTTCCACCGCACCGCCAAAGCAGCCGCCTGCGCACACTCACCACCAGTCCACGCCGGCCCGACGGCGCCTGATCACGATCCTGCCACCGGGCGTCCGTATGCGCACCCCCAGTGCAGTTCCGCCACGCTGTGCTACCATGCGCGCCGGGGATCCTGGTGCGGACCGATCGTGGCGCACGCCGCGCCGGCACAGCGATGAGCACGCGGCCAGTCGAGGGCAGCGAGCAGGCGGCCAACGAGGTCGTGTTGCCGCACCTCGTGCCGGTCGCCGCCTCCCGCGCAGGGGTGGGCGCGGCGCGCGCCAGCAAGGGACACGCGGTCAAGCTCCTTCACTACGCGGTGGCCATGGCGCTCGCCGCGAGCGCGACGGCGCTGAACTTCACCCTCGCGCACGCCCTGCGCGGCCCGACGCTGCTGCTCCCGGTCACCGCGGCTGCGCTGGCCGCGCTCTACGGCGGCGTCGGACCAGGTCTGTTCGCCGCGGCGCTGTCGGTGGCCGGCCACGACTACTTCCTCATCGAGCCCCGCTACGCGTTGCTCATCGCGCATCGCGGCGACGCCTACCGGCTCGCCTTGCTCGCGGGCGTCGCCAGCCTCGTCGCGGCCGTGTCCGGGAGCCTTCGGCGGGCTGTCTGGCGCGCGCAGGAAGAGCGGGCGCGTGCCGAGGAGAGCGCCGAGAGCCTGGCGGTCTCCCATGCCCTCGTCACGGCCCTCGCCGCCGCCCATACGCAAGAGGACGTGACGCGAGCCATCTTCGAGAACGGGTTCGAAGCCCTGGGCGCAAGGACGATGCTGATCTCTCGCCTGGTCGAGCCCGACCAGCTGACCATCGTCCGGACCTTCGGTTTCCCGAGGGAAGCTGCCGGCAGGTGGAATCGCTTTTCGGTCACGGCCTCCGTCCCGTTCGCGGAGGCGGTGCAGACGGGCAGGTCGATCTGGATAGCGTCGCGCGAGGAGCTTGCCAGCCGCTATCCCGCGATCGTCGAGACCGCCAGGACGGCCGACGCGCAGGCCTGGGCATGCGTCCCGATCGCGAGCGAGGGACGCATCATCGGTTCGTTCTTCATCGGCTTCGCCGAGGCCCGGATGTTCGAGGACTCGGACAGGAGGTTCCTCGAATCGCTCGCCGCCACGTGCGGACAGGCTCTGGAGCGCGCCCGGCTCTTCGAGGCCGAACGCTCCGCCCGGCTCCGGGCCGAGACGGCCGAAGACGAGGCGAAACGCATCGGCGATCTCCAGGAACGCCTCGTCGCGGTGGTGAGCCACGACCTGCGCAACCCGCTGGCAGCGATCACGAGCGGCATCAACCTCCTGCCCAAGATGGGCGATCTGGACGAGCGCCAGGTCGCGGTGCACGCGTCCATCCGGAAGGTCGCGGCCCGCATGGAGGGGTTGATCCACGACCTCCTCGACTTCAGCCGCGCTCGCCGCAGGTTCGAGATGCCGACGAGCTCGGAGCCGACCGACATGGAGGACATCGCGCGCCGCGCGGTCGGCGAGATCCGCATCGCCAACCCCGCCGCAGACGTCCTCCTCGTCACGGAAGGCGAGCAGCGCGGTGTCTGGGATCCGGCGCGCATGGAGCAGGCGCTGTCCAATCTCATCTCGAACGCGATCCAGCACGGCGGCGGCTCGAGGGTGTGGCTGCGCAGCATCGGGAGCCCGGGGAAGCTGGTCATCGAGGTGGAGAACCAAGGGCCTACCATTCCCACGGAGAGGCTGGCGGTCCTGTTCGAGCCCTTCCATCAGGGTAAGGGAGATCAGCCCGGCCATCTCGGGCTGGGCCTCTTCATCGTGCGCGAGATCGTCAGCGCCCACGGCGGAACGCTCGTCGCCACCTCGACACCCGCCGGTGTAACGACCTTACGAGTCGAGCTACCCCGGCAGATCACGAGCCGCGTCTAGGCCCAATGCTGCTCACTTAGCGCCCTGGGCTTCGGGCTTCGGGCTTCGGGCCTCAGGCCTCGGGCTTCAGGAGAAGCCTGGAATTCGCGGTCGTTCCTTTTCTGAAGCCTGTGGTCGGTAGCCTGGAGCCAGCGCTAACTGAGTCGCTGGGGGCGCAGGCCGCCCCCGCCCCGCCGGGCAAAGCCCATCGGGGCCCCACCCCGGCCACGCTGCAAAGCAATCACATTCTTCGACAGGTCTTGACTGGCATTGCGTCCAGGCCGTCCAGGTGCTCCCGCGTCACGGCCAGGGGATCCTGCCGCACTTCTTGACTCCTTCGGCGTCGCCCTTCGCCTTCAAGACGCAGTCGAGCGCGGACAGCACGGGATCCATGTCGGCGTCACCACAGCCGTCGACCTTGAGCGCACACCTCTTGCTCTCCAGGGAGCATTTCTGGTTGCAGGAGAGATC
>JBGQLS010000103.1:0-15549 GCA_041500205.1 Anaeromyxobacteraceae bacterium
CCCGGGTCGGCGCCATCGCCGAAGGCGATCGCGAGGGCCCGGGACCGTCTCAAGACCTGTCGAAAAATCAGCTGCGGTCGCAGGGGCCCGGGTGGGGCCCCGACGGCTCTGCCGGCGGGGCGGGGGCGGCCTTCGCCCCCGGCTACTCAGTCTTCGACTCGGTCGAGCGCGTGGGCGCGCCAGCGTGCCCACGCTACGGCGCCAGCCACCGCTCGATCCGTTCCGCGATCTTGGCGGGCGTGAAGCCGTACTCTTCCACCAGGGCCTTCTCGGGCGCGCTCGCTCCGAAGCGGTCGACCCCGATGACGAGGCCGTCCTTGCCGGCCAGTCGCCACCACTCCTGTCCGCACCCCGCCTCGACGACCGCGATCCGATGCGTGCTGGGGAGCACCTTCTCGCGGTACTCCGAGGGTTGCGCCTCGAAGCATGCGACGCACGGCATCGAGACGAGCCTTCCCCGGATTCCCTTCCCGGCCAGGAGCGCCAGCGCCCCCTGGGCGGCCCCCACCTCGGAGCCGGTCGCGACGATGGTCACCGTTGCGCCAGGCTCGTCCCGCAGCACGTAACCGCCCCGCGCCAGGTCCGCGACGGCGAACTCGGGACGACGGTCCAGCTTGGCGACCTTCTGCCGGGTGAGGACGATGCCGGTCGGCCCATCGCGCCGCTCGAGGGCGTGTGTCCACGCGGCGGCGGTCTCGAGACCATCGGCGGGGCGGACCACGTGCAGGTTGGGGATGGCGCGCAGCGCGGAGAGTTGCTCGATGGGCTGGTGGGTCGGTCCGTCCTCGCCGAGGAAGATGGAGTCGTGCGTCCAGACGTAGATGGACTGGAGCCCGGAGAGCGCCGCCAGCCGTACCGGCGGGCGCATGTAGTCGGAGAAGATGAGGAAGGTGCCGGAGAACGGGATGAAGAAACCGTCGTAAGCGAGGCCGTTCGCGATGGCGCCCATGGCGTGCTCGCGGATGCCGTAGTGCACGTTGCGCCCGCCGTAGCTGCCGGCGGCGACCGACCCGCCGCCCTTGATGTCGGTGTTGTTCGACTCGGCCAGATCGGCCGACCCCCCCACCACGGCCGGCACCATCGCAGCCACCTTCTGGATGGTCGCCTGCGAGAGCTTCCGCGTGGCGTCGACCGCGCCGGCGTCCGCTGCTATCCCATCGATGAGCTTCGACGTCAGATCGGCCGGGAGCGCGCGCGAGACGTGCGCGTCCAGGAGCGCCGACTTCTCGCGGTTGGCCTCGCGCCAGCTGCCCGCGCTCCGGTCCCACGCGGCGCGAACCGCGTGCTTCTCCTCCTGCAACGTGGTGAAGTAGGCGCGCACGTCCTCCGGCACGAGGAAGCGCGGCTCGAGGGGCCATCCGAGGTTCTTCTTGGTGGCGGCCAGCTCGTCCTCGCCGAGCGCGGCGCCGTGCACGCCGGGCGTGCCTGCCTTCTTGGGGGCGCCGAAGCCGATGGTGGTGCGAACGCGGATGAGGCTCGGGCGCGACAGCTCCGCCTTGGCGGCGTCGAGGGCGCGCGAGATGCCCTCGTGGTCACGGCCGTCCACCGACTGGACCTGCCAGCCGTAGGCCTCGAAGCGGCGGGTGACGTCCTCGCTGAAGGTGATGCTGGTCTTGCCGTCGATGGTGATGCCGTTGTCGTCGTAGAGGTAGACGAGGCGTCCCAGCCTGTGGTGGCCTGCGAAGCTGGCCGCCTCGGAGCTGACCCCCTCCATCATGTCGCCGTCGCTGCAGATGGCGTAGACGAAGTGGTCCTCCACCGGGTTGCGCGGCCCGAGCTTGGCCGACAGCATCGCCTGACCGAGCGCGAAGCCGACGCCGTTCGCGAACCCCTGCCCGAGCGGCCCGCTCGTCACCTCGACGCCGGGCGTGTGGCGGAATTCGGGGTGGCCGGGCGTGCGCGAGTGGAGCTGCCGGAACCTGCGCAGGTCGTCGAGAGCGAGGTCGTAGCCGCACAGGTGCAGCATCGAGTAGAGCAGCATCGAGCCGTGGCCTGCGGAGAGGATGAAGCGGTCGCGACCGAGCCACCGCGGCTCTTTCGGATCGAAGCGGAGATGTCGGGTCCACAGCACGAAGGCCATGTCCGCGGCGCCCATGGGCATGCCTGGATGGCCGCTGTTCGCCTGCTGGACGGCGTCGGCGGCCAGCATGCGGATGGTATCGACACACTTGGCGATGAGTTCGGGGCGCGCGGTGGGCAAGGTCGTTTCCTCCGATGGGGCGGGCAACATCGCCCGGCCCGAAAGCCAGATCAAGGGGCATCCTGCGCCCGCTCCGGCAAGTCCGATTCCCCTACTGCCGTCCGGAGGTTGGCGCTCCACCTGGAACGCGACGCGGCCAGGATCCACTACGAACGCGAGACCAGCGCCCGCAACCAGCGCTCGGCCCGATCGACCCACGACTCGCCCAGGCGCTCGCGCTCGCGCCGCAAGATATCCTCCGCCATCGCCTCCGCCAGGGCCCGCCGCGCTCGTGACTCCTCCTCGCTCTCCCGCCGGCGCGCCTCGTGGCGTGCCTCTCCGGCGCGCTCCTCCTCCTCGGTCTCGCGCGTGCGCGCCGCCCATAAGCGCTCGTTGAACCTGCGCTGCTCGGGTGTATCGAGCGCAGCGCCGCAGCGGCTGCAGCGCGCGGTGTGGCGCTCGTGGTCCGCCTCGCACGCAGCGCAGCGGACGAACGGCTGCTCTCCGGGAGGCGCGAGGTCGAGCGCCAGGCCGCCCTGCGTTGGCGCGCGGAAGCGTTCGGTCACGGAGGAACGGAGGGGAGCGGCGCCTGCCGGCAGCTCTTGCTTCGCCTCGAGGCTGTCGAACCGGTGCCGCGCGTCCGGCGCGGCGCCCGACGGTCGGTCCGGGCGGGCGCGCTCGAGATGGAGGAAGCGGCGGAGGGGACCAGCCAAGCTCTAACCTCCGACCCGGGACGAGGCGGCCCGGGTTCGCGCCTTGGCCCAGGCACGTACGCGATCGATGTCCTCGCGCAAGGTGGTGGAGAGCGGGAGCGACTCGGCCACCGCCCGCTCCACGTGCGCTTGCGCGAGGTCGGTCTGCTCGGCGAAGGCCTCGTAGAGGGCGGACACCACCGCCTGCTCGATCTCGGCGCCGCTGAAGCCCTCCGCCATGCCCGCCAGCCGGTCGAGGTCGAAGGCCTCGGGCCGGCGATTGCGGCGCTGGAGGTGGATGCGGAAGATGTCCCGCCGCTCGGGCGCGGCGGGGAGGTCGACGAAGAAGATCTCGTCGAAGCGCCCCTTGCGCAGGAGCTCGGGCGGCAGCTGATCGATGCGGTTGGCGGTGGCGGCCACGAAGACGGGCGAGGTCTTCTCCGACAGCCAGGTGAGCAGGGCGCCGAAGAGCCGCGCCGCGACCCCGCCGTCGGACATGCCCGAGGCCGCGCTTCCCGACAACGCCTTCTCGATCTCGTCCACCCACAGCACCACCGGCGCGACGCTCTCCGCCACGCTGATGGCCCGGCGCAGGTTCTCCTCCGACGAACCGACCAGCCCACTGAAGATGCGCCCCATGTCGAGGCGCAGGAGCGGCAGGCGCCACGCACCGGCGATGGCCTTGGCGGTGAGGCTCTTTCCGCAGCCCTGGACGCCCAGCAGGAGGAGTCCGCGCGGCTCCGGCAGGCCGAATCGCCGCGCCGCTTCGCCGAACGCGTTCTGCCGCCGGGCGAGCCACGACTTGAGGCAATCGAGGCCGCCCACGTCCTCGAGCCGCCCCTCGGGCGGGTGGTACTCGAGGAGACCGCTCTTGCGGATCACCTGCCTCTTCTCCTCCAGCACGAGCGCGACGTCGTCCTCGTCCAGGCGGCCGTTCGCCGCGATGGCCTTGGCGAAGGCGTTCTCGGCCTCCGACAGCGTGAGCCCCAGCGCCGCCTTGACCAGTCTCTCGGCGTCACCCCGGGTGAGGTCCACGACGGCGCGGTGGCCCTCCCGTACCACCGTGACGATCTCCTTCAGGAGGGCGACCAGGTCGGTGACGGTGGGAAGCGGGATGTCGAGGACCGAGATCTCCTTCTCGAGCTCGGGCGGGATGACCAGGGTGGGCGAGAGCAGGATGACGGTCGTGTAGGTGGACTTGAGCCCCTGGGCGAGCTCCCGGAGCGCGCGCACGACGCTGGGGTCGCCGAAGAAGGGGTGGAAGTCCTTCAGGACCACCAGCGAAGGCTCGGCCAGCCTCTCGATGGCGGCGAGCGCCTGGAGCGGCTCGCGGGCGGCCGCCTCCCCCGCAGGCGGCGCGGCTCCGGCGCGCCGGAGGCCCTTCGTCACCGACCAGGTGAGGAGCTCCTTCCCGTGCGCCCGTGCCAGCCCTTGCAGGATGACGTCCAGGCGCGCCTCCTCGAACGAGACGAGGTACAGGAGCGGGTAGCGGGCACGGACGAGCGTGTCGAGCTCGCGCACGAAAGCGGGGTGCGCGGAGTCCTTGGCGGTGGGGCTCGGGTCAGCCACCCAGCGAGCCTATCACTCCTTCTCGGGAGCTTCGATCCAGGCAAGCTCGGCGCCGTCTTCGGCGAAGTCCACCGCCGCGACCGCCCCCGGCTGCACCTTCTGCCCGTGGCCCGCGGCGAGCGCGACCGCATCCGCCATCTCGGGGTTGTGACCGACCAGCGCCACGCCCGCGCCCGGGCTGCGGGCGAACGCCAGGAGATCACGTGCGGTCCAGTGGCCCGGGACCAGGTCAGGGTTCTCCACGATGCGCGCGCCAGTGGCCGCGGCCAGGATCTCCGCCGTCTGGCGGGCGCGCGAGAAGGGGCTCGTCACGACGCGCGAGAGGTCGAGCTTTCCCGCCAGGGCGCCGGCGAGCGCGTAGAACCGCGCCCGGCCCTCTGGCGTGAGATGCCGCGCGGCGTCTCCGCCGGCGGCTTCCCGCTCCGCCTTGCCGTGGCGGACGAGGTAGACCCGAACCCGCTCTCTCATGCAAGAACGGTAAACCGGAAGAGAGGGAGGCGCCAGCCCCCTCACCCCACCAGCAGCGCCACCGGGAACCCGGCGAAGAGGTCGGCGAGGAGGAGGCGGTCGCCCCCGTGCCGCGCCCCGGTGACGGCGTTTCGGTATTCGCGCCGGAACCCCTGAGGCAGGGGGATGTGTCCCTCCCAGGCACCCTTTCCCCCGCCGGCCGCATCGAGCAGCCCCAGCGTGAGGCGCGGAACGGCGCAGACGAGGGCCGCCTTCTCGTGCCGCCGCGCGAAGGCGACCACGCGGTCGGCCTGCGCGCCCTCGGCCGCGAGCGGCAGGTACTCGCCCTGCAAGAGCAGGTCGGGGTGCTCGCGCCGGAGGCACAACCCCTCGCGCAGGAGGAGGAGCTTGGCGCGCCCGTCGGGGAGGGCTTCGGGCCGTGACACCTCGCGCGCCAGCGCCGCGCGCTCGGAGGGACCCTCCGCGACGCGGCGCCGGAGCTCGTCCAGGAGCTTGGCGCGCTGAGTGAAGTCGACAGGCCGGCGGTTGTCGGGGTCGACGAGCGAGAGGTCCCACAGCTCGCAACCCTGGTACACGTCGCACGGCCCGGGCGAGCCGAGCTTGAGCGCCACCTGCGCGAGCGAGGAGAGGCGTCCCGCCGCCGCGATGCGCCGCGCGAACGGGGCGAAGCCCTCCATGAACTCGGAGGAGGCGAGGACCGCCTCGGCGAACCTCGCCACCGCCCGCTCGTACTCCGCGTGAACGTTGGTCCAGCTGGTGTGGACCTTCGCTTCCCGGAGGGCTTTCTGCATGTAGGCGGTGACGCGGCTCGCGTACGCCCTGAAGGCCTCGGTGCCGGGCTTGGGCGCCGGGTCGGGGAACGTGCCCACCAGCGTCTGGTAGAGCAGCACCTCGTCGTTGCGGTCCGGCGCCGCCTCGCCGTCCACCTCGGCGCGGTATCTCCGGTTGGTCCTGGCCCAGCGCGCGAGGAGGGCACGCCACTCGCGCGGCGCCTCCGTGAGCGCCGCGATGCGGACCCGCACGTCCTCGCTGCGCTTCGTGTCGTGGGTGGAGGTGGCGGCGAGGGAGCCCGGCCAGCGCCCGCGGCGCGTCTCGTTGAGCTCGTGAAAGGCCTTCACGCTCGTGCCGAACTCGCGTGGTTCGCCCCCCACCTCGTTGAGCGAGAGGAGCCGGGCGTACACGTAGAAGGCCGTGTCCTCGACGGCCTTGGCCGCCACCGGGCCCGTGACCTGCTGGAGCTTCAGGGTGAACTCGAGCCACTCGGCCTTCTCCACCTCGGAGAGGCCCTCCGGGTAGCGCAGCAGGATGACGTCGCGCAGGAAGTCGTAGATGGACGGCTCGGTGACGGGGCTGCGGCGCCGCGCGCGCAGGAGCGTCGCCTCGGCGTAGCGGCGGTCGCGCTCGTCCACGTCGCCCTGCGGCGTCACGTACGTGCGGTAGACGGGGAAGTTCGAGACGAACTCCACCAGGGCGCGCCGCAGCTCGTTGAGCGTGAAGTCGCGCGTGCGCCGGTTGGTCTCGCTGATGCGGTTGAGGCGGCGGGCGAGCATGTTGATCTCGCTCGCCATCGACGAGGAGGTGATGACGCGCTTGGCCTGGTACGCGATGTCGCGGAAGCCCTGCCGGAGTCCGGTGAAGCGCCCGTACCCCTCCGTGAAGCTCTCCTCGGCCGAGGAGTCGACGAACAGTCCGCTCGCGGCCGCCAGGAATTCGTAGCCGGTGGTGCCATCGATGGCCCACGACTCGGGCATGCGCTCGTTCACGGACAGGATCTTCTCGGCGATCACGTAGAGCGGGTGCGCCGGGAGCTCCCCGGACGCGAGCCCTGCCTCGACCTGCGCGCGCAAGGACCGGGCCGCCGCCGCGTCGAGCTTCTCGCCGCGCGCCTCCGTGAGCGCCCGCGCCTGCTCCACCAGCGCGGAAGCCTGCAGCCTGCGGAAGTAGTCGGTAGGATCGTAGAGGCCGTCCGGGTGGTCGATGCGCAGCCCGATCGCCTTTCCCTCGCGCACCAGGCGGAGCACGAGCCGGTGTGCCTCCTCGAAGACGCGCTCGTCCTCCATCCGGATGGCGGCGAGGCCGTTGATGTCGAAGAAGCGCCGGTAGTTGATCTCCTCTCCCGCCACCCTCCAGTGCGCCAGCCGGTAAGCCTGGGAGTCGAGGAGGCGGTCGAGGAGGTCAAAGCTGCGAGCTTCCCCGGGCCGGCCGTTGAAGATCGCAACGTTGTGATCGACGTGCTCACGGACGCCGGGAGAGGCGTCGCAGAGCATGTGGAGGCGGCGCTTCGCGACCTCCTTCTCGCGAGCGCGCTCCTCCACCTTGGCGGGATCGGTCTCCGAGCGCGGGGCGAGCTTCTCGAGCGAGGTGCAGATGCTCTCCAGCTCCCAGACACTCGCCTCCTCGGGTCCGAGCTTGTCGCGCAGTTCCTCCAGCCGGAGCCGGAGGACCTGCGGGACCGAGCGCGGCGCGACCGGAAAGCGATGCTCGTAGTAGGTGACGAGGAAGCTCCCGCCTTCCCGCGCCAGCTTGAGCTCGCCGTTCTCGAGCACGACCCCGTACTGATCACCGAGCACGGGGATGAGCACCTTGTTCGCGAGCTCGCTCTTCACCGGCTGCCAATCGATGTCGAAGTAGTACGCGTAGCGAGAGCTGGGCCCGTTCTCGAGCACCTCCATCCACCAGGCGTTCTGGGTGCCGACGCCCATGTGGTTGGGGACGAAGTCGAGGACCTGGCTCATGCTTCGGCGGGCGAGCGCTTCGCAGAGCTTGCCGTAGCCCGTCTCCCCGCCGAGCTCCGCGTTGATGCGACCATGGTCGACGACGTCGTAGCCGTGGGTCGATCCCGCCGTGGCCGCGAGGATGGGCGACAGGTAGACGTCGGTCACGCCGAGCAGGTGCAGGTACGGCACGATCGCCGCCGCCTGCTCGAAGCCGAAGTCCTTGGAGAGCTGCAGGCGGTACGTCGAAGCAGGCCGCCGCGTACCGGCACGCCCCTGCTGGACCGCCGCGCGTAGCTCGTCGTACGCCGACCGGGCTGACCCACCGCCGGTGCTCTCCCTCGCGTCTCGATTCACCCGCTACACGGTGTGGCGGCCGGAACGGGCGGCAAGGCCCCGCAGGCGCTCCGCGGCTTCGGGGCTCTCCATGAGTTCCGCCACCGTCATGGGCATGCGGTACGACCAGTTCGACTCGTTGACCGTGCCGGGCACGTTGACGCGCTCGCGCGAACCGAGCGCGTCCTGGAAGGGCAGCAGCGCCAGCTCCGAACCCGATCGGTAGACCAGCTCGAGCAGCGCGTCGCGCACGTCTGGGTCGAAGCGCTGCGGCGCGCGCTCGCGAAGCCGGGCGAGCCCGGGGATCCCGAGGAAGGCCTTTCGCTCCTCCGGCAGCAGCGTATCGTACCAGTCGGCGAGGGTGTCCGTATCGTGGGTGCCCGTCGTCGCCACGGAGAGCGCGGGCCACTTGGCAGGATCGCGGAACACGCTCGCGTCCTTCTCCCACCGCAGCACGCGATAGCCTGGCACCCGGCACCGGGTGAGGGAGGCGCGCACGAAGTCGGGAACCGTCCCCAGGTCCTCCGCGATGACGCGCGCCCCCTGAGAGAAGATCTCCATCATCTTTTCGCCGTTGCGGATCTGGGCCGTCTCGGCCTCCGGGATGAAGGCCGGCTTTCCGCCGTCATTCGGCCGGTAATACGTCCGATACAGCCCGACCACGTGGTCGACGCGGTAGAGGCCGTACAGATCGGCGCTCCGGTGGGCGCGCTCGGTCATCCAGTGGAAGCCGTTCTTCTCCATGGCGTCCCAGCGGTACACCGGCAGGCCCCAGTCCTGGCCTGTGTCGCTGAAGGCGTCCGGTGGGACGCCCACGCGAGCGTCCAGCCTGAAGTCGTCGGGCCGGGACCACACGTCCGCCGAGTCGGTGGCGACCATGAAGGGAAGGTCACCCATGAGCTCGACGCCGGCGGCGTTGCAGGCGCGGCGCGCGGCGTGCCACTGCTGATCGAGCTGCCACTGCAGCCAGACGTGGAAGAGGAGGCGCTCGGAATGTTCGGCGCGCGCAGCTGCGAGTGCGCCCGGGTCGCGGTCCCGGAGCAGGCTGTCCCACTCGGTCCACGGCTTCCCGCCGTAGCGATCATCGTGAAGCGTCACGAAGAGCACGTAGTCGTCGAGCCAGTCGGCGTGCTCCCGGGCGTACTCCTCGAGCTGGCGTGCGCGGGCAGTGCGCCCCTTCAACTCGTTGTCGAGGAAGGCCTGGAAGGAAAGGCCGAGCGCCCGCTCCTTGAGCGCCCGCACGCGCGGCCAGGGCACGGCTGGCATGCCGGGGAGGGCCGCCAGCTCTTCCTGCTCCTCGGGTGAGAGGGCCTCGCGGCCGCCGGCTGCCTCGAAGTCCTCGAGCGCGTCCACGGCGATGTAGATGGGATCGAGGGCGAAGGCTGACAGCCCCGCGTAGGGGCTCGCCTGGCCGCGCGACGCCTCGTGCACGGGCAGCACTTGCACGACCGAGAGCCCCGCCGCCGAGGCCCAGCGCGCGAAGGGTACCAGGTCGGGGATCTCGCCCAGGCCCCAGCTGGTCGGTGAACGGATCGAGAACAGTGGGATGAGGCAGCCGGCCTGGCGCATGTGTGGCGTGGTTTCTGGGTTCGGGGGAACGAGCTGCGTTCGGTTGGACGAGCGGCTCTGCATACCCGAGGTGAGCGCCAGGGACAACCCCTGGTCGGCGGGGTCGTTCACGCGGCCCAGAGGGCGCCCAGAACACCGCCTCGCTCGCCTGGCTCGGTCCCCGGTATCCTGAGCAACCCTGTCACGGTGGTGATACGACCTGGACCGATGTCCCGCGGCCGCTACGCGCCCAGCCCCACCGGCCCGCTACACCTCGGCAACGCGCGCACCGCGCTGCTCGCCTGGCTGGCTGCGCGCGTCGCGGGGAGCTCCTTCCTCATGCGCGTCGAGGATCTCGACGGACCGCGGGTGCGGTCCGGGCTCGAGGCGCGCATCCTCGACGAGCTCCGCTGGCTCGGTCTCGACTGGGACGAGGGACCGGACGTGAGCGGCGCGCGGGGGCCGTACAGGCAGTCAGAGCGCCGCGCGCGGTACGAAGCGGCGTTCACGGAGCTCAAGGCGGCTGGCCTCGTCTATCCCTGCTTCTGCTCGCGCGCCGAGATCGCCGCCGCCTCGCAGGCGCCCCATGGCGCGGGCGAGGAGGGGTCGCGCTATCCTGGCACCTGCCGAGGGCTCGGGGCGCGCGAGATCGCGGCGCGCAGCGCGCGGCGGCCGCCCGCGTGGCGCTTCCGGGTTCCCGAAGGTCTCGTCGGCTTCGAGGACGGAGTCCACGGCCACTGCGCCTTCGACGTGGCCAGGGAAGTGGGCGATTTCGTGGTGGCACGGGCGGACGGCGTGCCCGCGTACCAGCTCGCGGTGGTGGTGGACGACGCGTCCATGGGCGTCGAAGAGGTGGTGCGCGGCGACGATCTCCTCTCTTCCACGGCGCGCCAGCTTCTCCTCTACGGTGCGCTCGGTCTCGCCGCTCCGCGCTTCACGCACGTCCCGCTGGTCATGGGGGCGGACGGCGCGCGCCTCGCGAAGCGGCACGGTGCGGTCTCGCTGGGCGAGCTGCGCCAGCAGGGCGCCGATCCGCGCGCCGTGACGGGCCTGCTCGCGGCGCTGTCGGGTCTCGTGACAGGGCCAGTGCACCCGCGCGAGCTGGTGAAAAGATTCGCGATGGCGCGGGTCCCGGCGCGCGCGGTGGCGCTGCGGCGGGAGATGCTGGAGGGGCTGCTGCCCGTTATGCCCCCCGCGTGAGCCTCCTCCGATCCCCGACGGACCGGCGCTGGGTTGGCGTGGCGCTGTCGGATCTCGACCGCACCCTGGCCGATCATGCGCACTGCGAGAAGAAGGCGGCCGCCACGGCGATGAAGCTCGTCGCGGACTACCCGGCCCAGGCCGGCCAGGTGCGCGCGCTGGCGCGCCTCGCGCAAGAAGAGCAGCGCCACTTCTTCGCCGTACTGAACGAGCTCGCGCACCGCGGCGCCACGCTGGCGCCGGATGGAGGCGACCTCTATGCACAACAGCTCCTGCGCCTCCTGCGTTCCGGCCCGGAGCGGCTCATCGATCGGCTCCTGGTGAGCGCCCTCATCGAGGCGAGGAGCTGCGAGCGCCTCGGGCTCCTCGGCGCCGCGCTGGCTCCCGGCCGGTTGAGGTCGCTCTACCTGCGCCTGGCGCGGGCCGAGGCGGGGCACGAGCAGCTCTTCGTGGGCCTCGCCGCCGGACATGCAGGTGCGGCAGAAGCACGTGCCCGGCTCGACGAACTCGCGAAGGAGGAGGAGCGCATCGTGTCGGCGTTGCCGTTGCTGCCACGCATCCACTGAAGAGGGGCGGGCGAGGGCCAGCCCCTGCTGAAAGAGTCGGACGCGTTCGCGCCGAGCGCCCTTCGCCTTGTCGCCATTCGTGACGCGCGCGTCGGCGATTCCCGACAAGCTCTGGCACAACCCTCTGGAAACAGCCGCGCGCGACGTGGCAGCGTTCCTGCACACAGCCAAGGCACACACACGGCCTCGGGCAGTACGGCAGGCAGGTACCGTGTCCCTGGTACAAGAAAGACCCATGAGTCGCAAGGCGTCCACTTTGGTCGGCGCAGGCGCCGGGCTCGCCCTTTTCCTCGGAATCGCGCTCTTGCCCGCCCTCCTCTACGGCGGTTACGCGGGCGTGCTGCTGGCGAGCGGCCTCTTCGGCGCGCCAGTGAAGGCGACCCTGCTCGTGCGCGGCCTGATCGTGTTCGGGATGGTACTGGGTGTCACGGCGGTCGCTTCGCTCTTCGTCGTGGCAGGCGCTGCAGCCGGCGCGGCGGTTTCGCTCCTCATGGGGCACGCGCCGGAGCCGGTGCCGGGACGAGTGGCGGCGAAGGTCGAGGGCAAGACGGAACGGTGAGGATCTCGGTGGGGGACCCCGGGCGGCCCCGGCCCAAGCGGCCGGCGGCCGCCCTCCTACTTTTCAGGCGAGGTTCCTGTGAGGGGATGCGCACACTCAAGACCTGTCGAAAAACGTGATCGCTCTGCGGCGTGGCCCGGGTGGGGCCCCGATGTGCTTTGCCGGCGGGGCGGGGGCGGCCTTCGCCCCCGGGTACTCAGCGTCGCGTCCGCCCGTCAATGCGTCGCCGCTTCCCGACAGTGCCGGTGGCAACCCCCCGAAATCCGCCCGGCGCGCTCTGGCAAGAGACGTGCACCAATCCGGGGTGACCGAGGCGACCGGGTAGTCGGGGTCCCAATCGACGACAAACCACATGACGAGGGGAATGCCATGAATCGCAAGTCCTACACGCTCATCGGCGCCGGCATCGGCCTCGCCCTCTTCCTGGTGGTCGCGCTCCTGCCCTCGCTCCTGTACGGCGGCTACGCGGGCGTGCTCCTCGCGAGCGGCATCGTCGGTACGCCCGTGAAATCGACGCTGGTCGTCCGCGGCTTGATCACCTTCGGCATGGTGCTGGGCGCGATCGGTGTGAGCGGGCTCTTCGCGGTGTGCGGCGCGGCGGCGGGCGCGGCGGTCTCCGTCATCGCCGGCGCGCTCCCCGAGCACGAGGCGAAGAGCGAGCCCTGATTCGAGTCTTGGCGCAACCCACTTCTAGATCGGTCCGCCCAGCGCCGCCGCCGCGGTCTCGCGCAGGTAGCGGACGGCGAGGGACAGGGTCCGGTCGGGCTCGCCCTCGCCGTGCGCGAGCGATGGCGCCACCTCCATCACGTCCCCGCCCGCCAGCACCACCTCGCGGCCGAGGCGCCGGATGAGCTCCAGGACGAACTCTGCGTCGAGGCCCCCGGGCTCGGGCGTGCCGGTCGCTCGGGCCGCCTCCTCGTCGGTGCCGTCGATGTCGTTCGTGAAGTAGACCGCCTCGACCCCTGCCTGCCGGATCCACTCCACGACCCTGTCGATCGCGCGCGCCGGATCGGCTCGCACCTCTGCCGCCCAGAGCTGCCGGACGCCGTACTTCCCCTCCCAGTGACCGCGATCGCGGCGCGAGGCGCGCACGCCCACCTGCACGAGCCGGCCTCCGCGCCCGAGGAGCTCGTTCGCGTGGTACGACCAGGTCCCGAAGCAGTAACGGACTCCGAGCCGCTCCTCGAGCAGGTCCGTGTGAGCGTCGATCTGCACGATGCCGAGCCGTGGCCACGCAGACGCCAGCGCTTTGGCCGCCGGCCAGGCGCAGGAGTGATCGCCGCCGAGCAGCAAGAGCTTCGCGCCCGGGCGGAGCGCGAGCAGGATCTCGAGCGCGCGCTCGGCCATCGAGAGCGGCGAAACGGGTAGCCGCGCGCGCTCGCCATCCGCCACGCCGGAGTAGATGGCGGCGCGGCAGGCTTCCTTCTGGGCCTCCGAGAGCATCTCGTCGTGCAGGAGCTGGGGGATGACGAAGATGTCGCCCACGTCGACGACGCCCCTGGCGGCGGCGCGCGCGAAGAATTCCGGGTCCTCCTCCACGAGACGGGAACGGATCGCCTGCGGTCCCATGTTGGCGCCGCGCAGGAACCCCGCGCCCACGTCGGACGGGATCCCGAGCAGGAACGCGCTCGCCGACGGGGCGCGGGAGAGCGCCTCGCGCCAGCGGGTCGCGATGTCGTTCTCGCTCGCGCCGCCGTAGATCCGGCGCTGCACCGCCAGCTGCTCTTCCTTGCCCGTCGACACCACGTACAGCCCGCCCGCGGCCGGACGGAGGAGCAGCGCGAGCTCGTCCAGGGGATTCACGACCGTGCCCCTCCTACCGGGGCGCGGCGCGTGCGCGCCCTACCCCGGGCTTCCACGCCCGCACCAGCTCCACCAGCGTTCGCACCGCCACGCCGGTGCCGCCCTTGCCGATGTAGCCGCGCTCCTTCGAGCTGTGGGACGGGCCGGCGATGTCGAGGTGTACCCAAGGCGCGTCGGCCGTGAACTCGCGCAGGAAGTGGGCTGCGCTGATGGCGCCGCCCCCGCGCTCGCCGGTGTTCTTCATGTCGGCGACCTCGCTCTTGAGCGTGTCCTTCACCGCTTCCGTCAGCGGCAGGCGCCAGAAGTCCTCGCCCGAGGCGCGCGCCGCCTCGAGCATGGCCGACAGGGCGAGGCCGTCAGGGCCAAAGGTCCCCACCGTGTAGTTCCCCAGAGCCACCACGCAGGCGCCGGTGAGCGTGGCCACGTCGACGACCGCGGCTGGTTTCAAGGTGTCGACCGCCCAGGCGAGCACGTCGCCCAGGACGAGCCGCCCCTCCGCGTCCGTGTTGGTCACCTCGACCGTCTTGCCGTTGTAGGCGGTGAGCACGTCGCTCGGCTTGTAGGCCCGGCCCCCCGGCATGTTCTCGCACGCTCCGAGAAGCGCGTGCACCGGGAAGGGCGGCTGGAGCTCGGCCACGATCTTCATGGCGGCGAGCACGGCGGCGCTGCCGGCCATGTCGCCGTTCATCGTCACCATGCTCTCGGTGGGCTTGAGCGAGAGGCCGCCCGAGTCGAAGGTGATGGCCTTGCCCACCAGTACGAGTGGCTGCGTCCTGGCGGCTCCCCTGGGGAGCCACGAGACCTTCACCAGCCGCGGCTGCTCGGACGAGCCGCGGGTGACGCCGAGGAACATGCCCATCCCGAGCGCGGCGATCTCCTTCGGCCCCCGCACCTCGCACTTGAGCCCCGCCTGCCGCGCGAGCTCCTGGGCGGCGCGGGCGAGGCGCGCCGGCGTGCAGTGCATGGGGGCCTCGTTGACGAGGTCGCGGGCCCACGCCACGGCGACGGCGATCTGCTCCCCGAGCCGCGCAGCTCGCTTCACCTCGCTGGCGCGGGCCGCCTCGCCTGGCAGTCCCAGGACCAGGGCGCGCAGGCTGGCCTGCTCGTGCTTCTCGCTCTTGTACCGATCGAACCGGTACGCGCCGAGAAGGGCGCCCTCGACCGCGGCCCGCGCGGCCCCGGCTGGCTCGAGCTCCTGCGGCAACGACATGGCCATCCGGGAGACGCCCGCCTTCACGGCCGTGCGCGCGGCCTTGCCTGCGGCCATCCGGAGGGGCTCGAACCCCGCCCCCGCGATGGCGTGGGCCGCTGCGCGGGGTCCGAGGCCCAGGAGCAACAGGCGAGTCGCCGGGAGCCGTCCCATGGTGTGCAGGAGCAGGGCTTGATCGCGCTTGCCCTGGAAGCGCTCCTCCTGCGCGGCGCGCGAGAGGTGGCCACCCAGGGCCCGGTCCAGATCGAGCGCTACCCCCCCCGGACGCCCGGCAAGTTCCTCCTCGAACACGCCCACCGCAAGAAGGCCCGCCTCGATCCTGACCGGCGCTGCGCCCGTGAGCTCCACCACCGACATGCCATGCCTCCGCGTGAACGAGCAGGGAGATGGCGGGGTGTAGCACGGGCCTGGGCGCGTCGCCATGGAGCGAACGGTGGGCTGGGTCGTGCCGCGGCGAAGTCGAAGGTGGACCCTGGCCGCGCTTGTCGCGGTGGACTCCTGGCTGCGTCTCGTCGCGGTCATGGGCGCAGTCGCGAGATCACGACGGCTCAGCCGGGGACCCATGACCGCGCTCGTCGCGGTCATGGGCGCGATCGAATGCTCGCGACGCTCAAGACCTGTCGAAGAATGTGATCGCTCTGCGGCGTGGCCGGGGTGGGGCCCCGATGGGCTTTGCCCGGCGGGGCGGGGGCGGCCTGCGCCCCC
>JBGQLS010000104.1:0-15505 GCA_041500205.1 Anaeromyxobacteraceae bacterium
GACGCGAGCGCATGGGCCTCGGCCTTGAGATCGTGGCCGTGCTTCGCGACCGCCGCGTCCTCGACGAGCGGCCTGAGGCCGGCCCGCGCCTCCTCGATCGAGAGCTGCCGCGGCGCACCCAGATACTGGTGCGCGAGCGGCAGGTAGTACGCGCGCCCCGCCGCCGCGAACGAGACGGCGAACACCGGGTCCTTGCGGGGATGTTCTCCCATCAGCGCGGCGCGCAGTCCCACCTCGCCCGCGGCCCGGGCGGCGGCCACCGCCTCGTCGAGGGCCGCCCGAGTGAGCAGGACGTCGGTGCGCTCCTGCCGCGCGGTGGGCAGTGGCGCGGGCAGGTCCTTGAGGAGGCGCGAGAACTCGAGCTCGCTGAAGAGCGCGCGCGTCTTCTCCGCGTCGATGGCGCGGCGCTCGAACGCGGACGGATCGTACGGCAGCGGCATGTCGCAGCGCAGCTCCACCAGCTTGCGGTTGAGGCGCAGCCGCTCCACGTTGGCCAGGATTTTCTGCTTCAACCTCTCGCCGCCGCGCGGCACAGCGCCCGCGATCTCGTCCGGCCGGCGCAGCATCTCCTCCACCGAGCCGAACTTGCGGATGAGCGCAGCCGCGGTGACCTCGCCGACGCCGGGGATCCCGGGGACGTTGTCGATCTTGTCGCCCAGGATGGCCTGGTACTCGACCACCTGCTCGGGCGGCACGCCCAGCTTCTTCTCGACCTCGGCCCGCGCGGTCCAGCCACCGCGGCCGCTCGCCTCCGCCATGGGATCGTAGAGCGAGACCCTCTCGTCCACCAGCTGTGCGAAGTCCTTGTCGCCGGTGACGACCACGACCTCCCAGCCCTGCTCCCGGGCCCGGCACGCGAGCGTGCCGATGACGTCGTCCGCCTCGACGCCCGGCTCCTCGAGCACGTGCACGTTGAGGACCTTCGCGACCTCCCGCACCAGCGGGAACTGCTTCACCAGATCGTCGGGGGCCTGGGGCCGGTTCGCCTTGTAGGTGGCGTCGAGGTCGTGGCGGAAGCTCTTCCGGCTCGCGTCGAAGACGAGCGCCACGTGCGTGGGCGCATGCTCGCGGAGCGCCTTGAGGAGCATCGTCGTGAAGCCGTAGACGGCGTTCGTCGGCACGCCCTTGGTCGTCGAGAGGTGCGGCAGGGCGTGGTAGGCGCGGAAGATGAATCCCGACCCGTCGATGAGGGTGAGCGTGGGCATGCGCGGGGCGAAGGATAGCCGTCGGGCGGCGGCAGGGCAGCAGGAATTCCCAGCCGCTTCGCGCCTTCGACGCTCAGCGAATGCTGCTGACCTGGGCCGATGACTGCGTCGGGCTGAACGCCATCACCTGGTCGTCGAGATAGGGCACGAAGAAGAAGATAGGATCGTTCTCGTGTCCGGCGAACTGGAGCTTGGTCTTGCCCGTCGGATCGAGCGCTGTCCGGTCGAAGAAGATCGCAGCGCCGGCACCGGCGCCGCCCGTGACGGGCTTGCGGAACGTCTGCGAGAGGCCGGCCTGCGTGACGAAGACGATGCTGGCGTCTCGGGGCGGGACCGCCGGGGCTGGTGGATTCCCCCCGAGTCCCACCCGGAAGCGGATGATGGGCCCTGGCGCGAGCGGGTCCCTGAGACGCCTCAATCCCGTGCTGTAGCAACCGGGGGAGGAAGCCTCCTCGGCGTTCGCCGGGCTTGCGATGGGACACGGTGCATCGGACGGATAGAAAAGGCGCCGCGCCTTGCGAGCCAGGGAACGGGCCACCAGGGCGTCGGTCGTGGATGCCGCTCCGAGGTCGCCGGCGTTCCATGCCACCGAAAAAGCGTTCTCCGTTGAATCGGTGGTGCGCGCGATCGCGGGCCGGCCCAGGTGCCCGAGCTTGGTGTTCGAGAGGACCATCCCCGACGCGCGCACCGTGATCGTGGGTACGCTCGGCGGGCCGGCCGCCAGGAGCTGATCCGCTGTGCACGTTACCCCTGGCGAACCGGGAACGTTGAGCTGCAGCGCGCCACGCGGGAAGCTAACGCCGGCGGAGAGGTTGGGGTCGCTGACGACTGCGAGCACGGCGGCAACGCTCGCTTCGCACACGCCAGGCAGCTCGACGATGTCGCCAGGCAGCACGCCCAGTGAAGGATCCGCGATCGGGGTGGTGAGGACGACCGCCCCGGCGCTCGTGCCGGTCTGGAGGGCGACATAAGGCGTCCCGGCCGTGCTGGTTATGAGGAGCCCCGGCCGCGAGGAGAGGAACGGAAGCGCGCCCTGATAGGCTAGCGTCCAGGTGTCCGCGTCCGTGAACCCGGGCCAGACGTCGATGGCCGAGGCGAGACCCGCCGCGTCCACGTTCACTTGAGCGACGGCCAGGGTCGAGCCGAACGGCTGGTTGTCGGTGTCCTGCCAGAGCCCTAGCTGGTTCTCGCCCGCGGCAGCCGCGGCTGCCGGCGTCACGGTCGTCACCGAGACCCGCGTGCTGCCCCTCGCCACCGAGAGGTCGCTGGGCGGACTGAAGCGCGAGAGGTCGAGCCAGTACACGTTCCCGATGCTGGAGGAGATCATGGCCACCGCGCCGGTGTTCCGAGTTCCCGCCACGGGGGCGAGCGCAAACAGCGCGGTCCCAGGGAGTGGATCGTTGGCGAGCCGCTGCGAACCCGACGCTGGAGGCACGCCTATCGCGATGTGCAGTGGAACGCCTGGGACCGGCATGGGCGCGCGATACGGCTGGGCGACGGCCACCGTCGCCGGTGGGCCGAGGTCCGGGAACAGGGCAGTGTTCGCCAGGGGATCCGCGCGATCCGTGGCCAGGTTGCCTGCGCCTGGATTGAGGGTGGAGTTGGGGTCGATGGTGACGACACCGCAATTGATGGGTTTGGTGTTCCCGCAGGAATCGGGGTCGAGCCCCGCGTAGACGAAGGGGGTCGGGGTCACGGTCACGAGCTGGTCGACGCTGGTCCCGACCGAAGAGTCGACGGAGCGCTCGGGGACTGCCGCGGGGGGGACTGCCACGGCGATCGTTCCGGCGCCGATACGCGGAGGGCCGGGGGTGATGCTGTCTGGATCCTGTGGGCCGGCGGCGAGCGCCGTGACAGCTCCCGCGACGATGTCGCCCGAGGCGTCCACCTTAGCGACACCGAACACTGCCCCCAGCGTTGCATCCGTGGCGATGGGATCGCGGGTCGCGATGTAGATCGCGGCGCCATCGGGGCTCGCTGCGATGTCGATCGGATCGAAGACGAGCGATTTCACCACGGGCGTCCCGGGCACGACCGCGCCCGATCCATCAGTGGCCCGCGTGAACTCGACGACCGCGAGCTGCCCGCCGCTGGCGCCCACGAGGATGCGCGCGTTCGCGCTTCCGAAGGGGCTCGTGAGCCCGCGCGCGGGCATGCCCGCCAAGCACAGGATCTCCGAGCCCGCGGCGAGTACACCGGCCAGCGGTACGTCCTGGGCCACCCGGCTCGTCGCGTCCCAGGTCTCGATGAGCTGGAGCGACGGCCCGGAGCCTTCGGTCCCTGCGCCCCCTGCGCTCGCGGCCACCAGCACGTCCGCCAGATCCAGCCGATTGTCTGCAGCGTCCACGTCGCGAAGCGCGGCCGACGCGAGGAGCAGCGGCCGCGGCGCGGTGGGAATCGAGAGGGGGAAGACGGCGCCCGGGCTGAGAACGGGCTGCAGATCGGCGGGGTCGAGGAAGCGCAGCTCGTCACCGCGGCTCGAGGCCACTGCCACGTAGTCCTGTATGAGCGCTCCCTTCCGTGAGAAACCCCGGAAGGCGACCGCGGCGGTCGGCCCGTTCAAGCGCGAGCCCACCGAGGGCTGCGCGGAACAGGCCGCCAGGCCGAGCACGGCCAGCGCCATGAGTCGTCGTATGGTGGTCACTGGCGCTCCGGGCCGATGCGCACCCAGCCGGCTGGCCCGGTGATCCCAGTCGCAGCGGGATTCGCCGTTGTCGGTCCCGCCACCGGGCCGGCTGCTGGGTTCAGGGGATCGATCTCGATCACGTTCACCCACGACCGGTCGAAGGAGCCCACGTAAAGGCGCGCGTGCCCGTTCGCGAGCTTCTCGACCGCCAGCCCGAAGGGCTGCTTTCCCATGAGCGGATCGCCGAGAGCGCATGGAAGGGGTTCCGTCTCACCCGGAATGCCTCCGCAGATGTCGAACACTTTCGAAACAGCGCCCGTGTCGTCGTCGTAGAGCGCGACGGTGTTGTCGTCGGTGCAAGTCACGGCGACGAGGTCCCGCAGCCGGTTGCCGGCAACGACCTTTTGCAAGCCTGTGGTTGGATCGAGGCGCGGGACGATCCGGATCTCCGACGCGCCGCGGTCGATGGGCACGACGTTGAGCAGGTGCATCGCGGGCTGGCCGCTCGGGCCTTGAGTGAGATCCATCACTGCCAGGGCGCCACCGACGTCGGCGCTGGGCCGGACGCCGGTGGAGGTCGCCACGTCCGCGTCGTAGATACGCAGCGCGAGATAACCTCGGGACGGGGGGGTGGAGGTCGTGGCGTCCGCGTCCGTCGAGAGCGCCATTCCACGCACCTCTGCGCCGCGGATGAGGCTGTATATGTCCGCCGACGAGGGGGTCTCGGGGGCTGCGAGCGAGAACCAGCGAAGGGGCGACTTCCCGACCTCCCCGAAGCGCTCGGTCGCGAAGAGCCGGGTCGAGACCGGATCGTAGACGGTGCCGTGCGCAGGCGCGATGGAACCGAGGTCCTTCTGAGTGCGCGCGTTGTTGTTGGTGAGGTCGATCTGCGAGAGCTGGCCCTCCGAGTTCGGGGTCCGAAGATAAGTCACGAACGCACGCTGCTGCTGCGGGATGCCGTCGAACGTCCCGCACGCCACGGTGACGCCGTAGGGGTCCCCGAACGTCGACTCGAGCGGGACCGCGCAGCCGGCGCCACAGGTGAGCTGTCCTGTCGGGTCGATGGTCACGCGGTAGAGCGCGTTCTGCGACCGCGACGCCACCAGCACCTGCGCGCCCTCGAAGCCCGGGCAAGTGGTCTTGTCCAGGACGGCGAGCTCTCCCGCGAAGCTGCCTATGCGCGCAAGGCCGAGCTGGGCGCCGCCCGGCAGCAAGGGCTGCAGCGACTGCTGCGGCGGCTGGAGCACCGCGTCGACGTTCACGTCCATGACCGTGCCGCCGGTCGCCGAATCGAAGCGGAGGTCGAAGTTGGACGAGGCGACGAGGAGCCGGGTGTGGCAGCCCGGATCGCCCCCGCGGCAGTCAAGGGCGGTCCCGGCGTCGTCGACGTGCCTGACGGCGAGCCCGGTCGGATAGTAGAACCGATCGGTGAAGGGCGGCGGCGAGCGGGTCGTGTCGCTGCACGCCAGGGCGAGGAGCAGCGCGGACGATGCAAGGAGTCTCGCGGAGCGGGTTCCCAAGGGCGCGAACCGTAACCGCCAGATCCGGCAGCGGTCAAGCGGAGAAGGGTCGGACCGTAGCGCGGGGGCTCGTCCCCCGCTTCCGGGAGCCCGGGGATTCGATTACCAGTCCAGGACCGGCCCTACCCTACCCCGCCGCCCTCGCCGGCGCGGCTCCGGGCGGCAGCTCGGCCTGGATCTTGCGGAAATCGGCGATGTCGGCGAACAGATCGGCGACGCGCTTCATGAGCGCGAGCCGGTTGCTCCGGAGCGACGGCTCCTCGGCCATCACGAGGACGTCGTCGAAGAAGCGGTCCACGGCGGGCTTCAACTCCGCCACCGCCCGGAGGACAGCCGGATAGTCTCTCCGTGCCCGCAGCGACGCGGCCTCGGCCTCCACCCGCGTCAGCTCGGACGCGAGGTGGCGCTCGGCGTCGTCGCGCAGGAGCGCGGGGTCGAACGGGACGGCGCCCGAGCCCTGCGCCTTCTCCTGGATGTTGGCGACGCGCTTGAACGCGACGGCGAGCGGCACGAAGTCGGCCCGCCGCTTGATCTCCGCGAGCGCCTCCAGCCGCCGGCGCGCGTCGAGCACGTCGTCGAAGCCGGCGGAGAGCACCGCCTCCACCAGGTCGGTGTCGAACTGCTCGCCCCACAGCGCCTTCACCCGGCCGCGCAGGTAGTCGAGCACCTGCGCCCTCACCGCGCCAGGGGCGCCGGAGAGCTTGCTCGACAGCGCGGAGAGCGCGGCGTCCACGGCCGCTCCCAGGGAGAGGTGGTACCCGCGGTCCTGCACGATGCGCAGGACGCCGATGGCCGCGCGGCGCAGGCCGAAGGGGTCGGCGGCGCCGGTCGCCTTCTCGCCCACGCCGAGGATGCCGGCGAGCTGATGCAGCCGATCGGCGAGCCCGACCAGCGCGCCCAGGTCGCCCCGCGGCATCTCCTCCGAGGCGCCGACGGGCCTGTAGTGGTCCTCGATGGCGTCGGCGACCTCCGCGGGCTCGCCGTCGAGCCGGGCGTAGTGCCCACCCATGATGCCCTGCAGCTCGGGGAACTCGCCCACCATGCCGGTGCCGAGGTCCGCCTTGCAGAGGTGCGCCGCGCGCCGCGCCCCGTCGCGCTTCTCCCCGAGTCCGACCGCGTCGGCTAGGGCGGCCGCGATCTCCTCGATGCGCTGCGTCCGCTCGAGCTCGCTGCCGAGCTTCGCCTGGTAGGTGCGCCGGCCGAGGTCCGCCACGCGATCCTCGAGGCGGCGCTTGCGGTCCTCCTCGAAGAAGAAGCGCGCGTCGGCGAGCCGGGCGCGCAGAACGCGCTCGTATCCGCGGCGGGCGACCTTCGCGTCCTTCACCGGAGTCCCCGAGACCGCTACGAACTGGTTCGTCAGCTTCCCGCTCTCGTCGACCACCGCGAAGTAGCGCTGGTGGTTGCGCTGCTCGGAGACGACCACCTCGGGGGGCAACTCGAGGTTCGAGACCTCGAACTCACCCAGCACCGCCGTGGGGTGCTCGACGAGGAAGGTGACCTGCTCGAGGAGCGCCTCGTCGGGGCGAATCCGCCCGCCGGCCTTCCTCGCCGCCGCGGCGAGCTGCTTCTCGATCGAGGCGCGCCGCTCGGCGGGATCGGCGATGACGTACGCCTTGCGGAGCTTGGCCAGGTAGTCCTCGGGCGTGCCCTTGAGCCGGATGAGCTTGGGGGCCTTGAAGCGGTGGCCGTGGGTGCCGGCGCTCGAGACCACGTCGCCGTACCGGAGCTTCAATGCCTTTCCGCCGTAGAGCGCGACCATCCAGCGCATGGGCCGGGCGAAGGTGACGGTCTCGCCGCCCCAGCGCATCGCCTTCCGGAACCGGAGCGAGGCGACGAGCTTCTCCAGCATGCCCGGCAGCACCTTCTCGGCGCGCTGTCCCTTGGAAAGCTTGAGGGCCGCCATCCGCTCGCCCTTCGGCGTCTGCACCCGCTGCAGCTGGGCGACGTCGACGCCCTGGCTCCTCGCGAACCCGAGCGCGGCCTGGGTGGGATTCCCCTCGGCGTCGAAGGCCGCCTGCGCGCTCGGGCCGAGCGCCTCGGTGCGCGCGTCGGACTGCTTGGGCGCCACCTTGCGCGCCCAGACGCACAGGCGCCGCGGGGTTCCCACCGCCCTCACCTCGCCGTGCGCGAGGCGCGCTTCGTCGAGCGCCTTCCCCAGGTCCTCCGCGAGCTGCTTCAGCGCGGGCGGGATGAAGCCCGCCGGGATCTCCTCGCTGCCGATCTCGAAAAGAAGGTCTGCCACGTCATGCTCCTAGAGAACCCGAACTCGATCTCTTCGACTCCGTGCGGTGGTCTAGCCCCCGCGCCACGGAATCAGCGAATCCTCGAACCCCCCGACCTCGATCGGGTCCCCGACTGTGACCCAAGGTTCAAGCCGCGCGCTTCTTCCGCTTCTTGTTCGCCTGCTCCTCGGCTGCCTTCAGCAGCGGGAAACCGAGGCCTTCCCGCATCTTCAAGTACCCTTCCGCGCAACCGCGGGCGAGCGCGCGCACGCGCCCGATGTAGGCCGCACGCTCCGTGACGCTGATCGCGCCGCGCGCGTCGAGCAGGTTGAAGGTGTGCGAGCACTTGAGACAGTAGTCGTAGGCCGGCAGCGGGAGCCCGATCCCGAGGAGCCGCTTGCACTCGGCCTCGTAGACCGAGAAGAGCCCGAACAGCATCTGCGGGTCGCTCGCCCGCATGCTGTATTCGCTCATCTCCACCTCGTTGCGGTGGAACACCTCCCGGTACTTCACGCCCTTCACGAACTCGACGTCGTAGACGTTCTCGACGTTCTGCAGGTACATGGCGATGCGCTCGAGACCGTAGGTGAGCTCGCACGCCACGGGCTTCACCTCGAACCCGCCCGCCTGCTGGAAGTAGGTGTACTGGGTGATCTCCATCCCGTCGCACCACACCTCCCAGCCCAGGCCCCAGGCGCCGAGCGTGGGGCTCTCCCAGTCGTCCTCGACGAACCGGATGTCGTGCTCCAGCGGGTCGATGCCGATCGCCTTCAGCGATCCGAGGTAGACCTCCTGCACGTCGGCCGGGTGCGGCTTCAGGATGACCTGGAACTGATGGTGCTGGTAGAGGCGGTTGGGGTTCTCGCCGAACCGGCCGTCGGCGGGCCGGCGCGAGGGCTCGACGTAGGCCACGTTCCAGGGCTCCGGCCCGAGCACGCGCAGGAAGGTGGCCGGGTTCATCGTCCCGGCGCCTACCTCCTGGTCGTACCCCTGCGCGAGGATGCAGCCCCGGTTCGACCAGTAGGACTGGAGCCTCAGGATGAGCTCTTGAAAGTTCACGCTGCCTCCCACGGCCCAGCTCTCGGGGCGGGCCGGACCGGGCACGGTAGGGCCCGCGCGTCCCCGGTGTCAAACGGGAATCGGGCAGGTCGCGCCGGCAGCCGCGGAGCCCAGGATGTCGCGCGCGGTCGTCCCCCGCTTCGGCGTCAGGACGTAGCGCGGGGGCTTGTTCCCGCTTGGCCGGTCCGGGAAAGCGCAAACCGTAGCGCGGGGGCTTGTCCCCCGCATGGCCGGGAACTAACAGCCCAGCAGCGGCCCCACCTCGTCCAGGAACTTGCGGCTGGCGAGCCTCCCACCGAGGTGGTGCTCGATGAAGCACGACAGCACCTGGCGCGCCTCCGCGCCAGCTCCCGCGGAGAGCGGCTCTGCCTCGGCGGCAGAGAGGCCTCCTAGCTGCAAGCTCGCCAGCGCCACCGCCGTGCCGGACGCGAGGCGCGGGGCGGCAGGCGGCGCCGTGCGCTCGCAACGGCCGCAGAGCGTTCCGCCTTCGGCCGGGTCGAAGGAGTGGTGGCCACCGGCGCCGGCCTCGAGCGCCGCGCCGCAGCGCGCGCACGCCGAGAAGCGCGGCATGAGCCCGGCCGCCCGCAGCGCGCCGAGCTCGTACGCGCGGAGCGTGGTGGGCTGCGCCGGCCGGGCGTCGAGGCGGCCGAGATAGTCGACGAGGAGCGACATCAGCTCCGGATGCGGCTCGGCGTCCCGCACGAGCTGGCGCGCGAGATCGCAGGCGTAGCCGGCGCAGGCGATGCGGGCTAGGTCGGCGCGGATCCCGCCGAAACCGCGCACCACGCTCACGCTCTCCAGTGAGAGCAGATCGGCGCCGCGCCGCTCTCGCGCCTCCGCCTGGAGGAGCGTGAAGAGCTCGAGCGCTCCCCCGAAGCGCCGGCGCGAGACGCGCGCCTTGCGAGCAAAGGCCGCGACCTTGCCGCGCTCGGCGGTGAGGAGCGAGACGACCCGGTCCGATTCACCGTAGTCGACGGTGTGCAGGACGACGCCGGTGAGCTTCAGCGCGTCCATATCGTCACCGACCCGGCGGCGGCTCCGACGGGTAGGGCGCGCGCTCCGCCGAGGGCAGCTTCCGCAGCTGCAGCGGCGCGCGCTGCCGGGGAGGAGCAAAGAGCGCCACCGCGAGCGCGGCCAGCGCCACGAGCGCGACGGCGACGGCGATCAGGGTGGCCGCCTTCCTGGGAGGTCGCCGGCGCGGCGCGACGGCGGAGCTCTCCTCGGGTCCGACCACCTCCTGCCAGCGCAGGACGACGTCGTCGGCGTCGAGCCCGACGATCCCCGCGTACGTGCGCAGATAACCGAACACGTAGGCCTTGGGAGGCATCCGCTCGGGATCGCCCGACTCGAGCGCCTCGATCATCCCCGGGGCGAGCCTGGTCCGCCTCGCAACCTCGTCGCGGCCGAGGCCGCGCAGCTCGCGTTCCTGCAGGAGCCAGCGCCCGAAGATGCCCGCCCCCGCGGCGAGCTCGGCCTCGCGTTCTTCACGCGCGCTCATTGCAGGGCCTTGACGTTCCGCCGGCAGTCCTCGGCCACCGGATCTTCGGGCCCGGGGCCCGCCAGCGCCGCGCACTTCTCGAAGGCTTCGCGCGCCTTGTCGGGGTCGCCCGCCTTCATCTCCGCCAGGCCGAGCTGGAACCACGCGTCCGGCGTCTTCTCGCAGAACTGGGTGTAGCGTCCGAAGGACTCGAGCGACTCCTTGAGCCGCCCCTGTTCGAGCTGGATGCGGCCAAGCTCGCGGTGCCCGCGGCAATAGCGAGGCGCGAGCGCGAGGCAGGTCCTGAGCTCGCCCAGGCCCTCCTCGCGGCGCCCGAGCCGATAGAGCGCCTGCCCCTTGTTGCACCGCACCACGTAGGCCTCGCGATAGAGCATGTTCTCGAGCGCCAGGTCGAACTCGGGCAGCGCCAGCTCCAGCCGGTTCGTCACCGCGAGGAGCTGGCCGAGGGCGTTGTGCGCGTCGGAGAAGCGCGGGTCGAGTTCGAGCGCGCGCCGGTAGTCGCGCTCGGCTTCCTCCAGCTTCCCGAAGTACTGGTAGGCGATGCCGCGCCCCAGGTGGGCGGCCGGGTGCCGCTCGTCGGAGCGGAGCGCCTCGTTGAACTCGCGCATCGCCTCCTCGCGGCGGCCGGCCTGCAACGCCTCCGCACCGAGCTGGTAGTGGATCTCCGCCCCCTCGCGCTCCTTTCCGGACGGCGTATGGGCGCAGCCGAGCGTGGTCGCCAGGGCGGCCGCGGCGACGAGGAGCGAGCGACGGGAGCGGATCGGCATCAGAAGCTCGCCAGGAATCGCGCCAGCGCGGCCTGCTGCTGGCTCGTGCTCTCGGGTTGCTGAGCACGCGCCGGCGCGGCCGGCTTCGGCCGGGAGAAGAGCGGCACGCGCTTCAGCGTACTCTCCTGCACCTCGACGGCGAGGCTCCGGAAGTTGAGGTTGTCGAGCATGAACCCCATCGACTCGAGGAAGTGCACTCCCTCGGCCTCGGCGACGAGGTACTCCTCGCGAGGGAACTCACGCGGCTCGCGCGCGTAGACCACGTTCTCCGCGCTGTCCGGCAGGTACAGGCCGACGAAGGCGGAGAAGCTGCCGTTCCCGTTGCGCAGCCCGCACAGGTGGCCGGACGCGGCTTGCGGCGCTTTTCCGGGGATCGAGATCTGCGGCTGGTTGATGCTCTCGATGAGCGCGACCACCTGCTCTCGCGCCGCGGCGACGAACGGGATGGTCGGATCAGGGCGGAACACGCGAAAGTCGTAGCCTCGTCCGGCATTGGGCGTCAAGTTAGTGGCCGGTCGTGTGTCTCGGGCTACTCCGGCCGCCCGGAGTTCAGGATCTCCCTCTCCCCGCGCAGGGACTCCTGGCCGCGCTTGTCGCGGCCAGGCGCGGGGAGACGAGACCGCGGCGGCTCAGCCGACGTGGTCGAAGGAAGGGCCGGGGTGAGGGGCTGGCGCCCGATGATCTGCCCCCACAACCAAACCCACTACCCCGGTGGGGGAGAGGGGATAGGTACGGAATCAAAGGCATTTCTTACTGATCGCTGTTCTAGACCGTTCTAGACACCCCTCGCGTCCGCGCCCCAGATGATCTTGTGAAGCTGCAGGTTCATCCGTGCGTCCACGCCGCTCTCCAGGATCCAGCGCGCCACGTCCTTCGCCTCGACCGCGCCGTGGACCGGCGAGACGAGGATCGCCACCCGCCCCTCGAGGCGATGGCGGCGCATCACCTCGAGGCTCCAGCGCCAGTCGTCCTCGGAGCAGATCACGAACTTCACCTCGTCGTGAGGCGCCAGCCGCTCGAGGTAGCCGAAGTCGGTCGTGACCTCGCCCGAGCCCGGCGTCTTCACGTCCACGATGCGGACCACCTCGCGCGGCAAGGCGTCGAGGGGACGCTGTCCGTGCGTCTCCACCAGCACCTGGTAGCTCCGGGCGAGGAGCTCGCCCGCCAGCTCCGGCAGCTCGCGCTGCAGCAGGGGCTCGCCTCCCGTGAGCAGGACGAGCTTGCTTGGATGGCGCGCCACCTCGGCGAGAATCTCGGCTCGCGTGAGATCGCGTCCACCGTGGAACGCGTATGCCGTGTCGCAGTAGCCGCAGCGCAGGTCGCAGCCCGTGAAGCGGACGAACACGCAGGGCAAGCCCGCGCGCGTCCCCTCTCCCTGGATGCTGAAGAAGATCTCGGTGACCCGCATTGTCTCGTAGCGCGGGGCCTTGCCCCCGCACGCAACAGGAAACGACCACCAGCCACGCGGTCTACTCTAACGCGCCTCGGCCTTCGACGCCTCGGCGGCGATCGCGCTCCGCGGGATCTCGGCGACCGCAAGCTGGGCCGGGGGGACGTGCCTGCGCTTCAGGCGACCGTGCTCGCGGTGGATGCGCTTGGGATAGACCTGGAAGCGGTCGGGGATGGCGCCTTCTTCGTCCAGATACCGCAGGATGCGATTGGGGCCGGCGTTGTATGCCATGAGCGCGAGGTCGGTCGAGCCGAACGCCCGCAGGAGGCGCCCGAAGTACCGGACGCCGGCACGCACGTTCAGGACCGGGTCGTCCTGGTCGCCCTCGAGCTTGGATCGCGCCGCCTCGCGCCGGAGCGTGGAGGGTCGGAGCTGCATGAGCCCCCGGGCGCCTGCGTCGCTCTCGGCCACGTGGTCGAAGCCCGACTCCACGGCGATCACGGCGAGCACGAACAGCGGGTCGAGCGACGCCTTCTTCGCTTCCTCGTAGATGACGCCCGCGAGCTTGGTCCGATCGTGCTCGGGCAAGTCCGGCATCCTCTCGGCGAGCACCGTCTCCAGCTCGCCGAGCCACTTGAGGTAGTCCGCCGAAGGACAGGGCGACGATCCGCCACACGCGGCCGAGATGAAGGTCTCGATCCGCGGCGCGGCGGGCAGCTCGCTCATCGTGCCCGGCACGGACATCGCGATCGCGACCACGGCGATGGCGATGAACGCGCCGGCGCACCCCCTGGCGGTCGGCGATCTCACTCGCCTTCGCCCTCTGACTTCTTCTCCTGGTCCGGCTTCTGCTCCATCACCGGTGCCGTCTCGACGTCTGCCTTCACCTCCGCCTCGCCCTTCGACATGGCCTCGACGCGGGCGGCGATCGCGTCCACGCGATGCCGGAGTCCATCGAGCTCCTCGCGCGAAGGCAGCTTGAAGCGGCTCGTGGCACGCTTCACGGCGTCGTCGATCGTCTTCTCGATCTCCTTGCGCTGCGTCTGGAGCCGTTCGGCGAACTCGCGCGCGTGGCGGCGCACGTCCTCCGGGGTGAAGCCGGCCGCGTCGGCGATCTTGCCGATCACCTTCTCCGCCTCCTGCTCCGCCGCATTGAGTCCCACCAGCGCCTGCGACCAGGCCTCCTTGAACGTCTCGCGAACGTCGGGCATGGCTACACCTCCGCCGCGGGGCGCTTCGCGTTCTTGCGGGCGGCCTTGCGGACCTTGTCCGTCTTGTCGAGCCGGCGCGCCAAGCGCTCAAGCTCCCTCGAAAGCTCCTCGACCTGCTCGCGGGTCGCCACGCCCAGGAACGCGACCGCCTTCGTCTGAAGCTCCTCCAGCTTCTCCATCGCCTCGGAGCGGAAACTCTCTGCACGGCCTCGAAGCTCCTGCGCGCGCTCCATGCCATGCTCGCGCAGCTTCGTCACGCGGCCCTTGAGATCGCCCATGGTCCAGTCCTGCTTGGACAGGCGCTGCACGAGCACGGTGACGTCCTTCCGGCTCTCCTTCCCCTTCTGCATCAGGTCCTTGAAGACCTTCTGGGCCTCTTCTTCGAACTCGGCGAGGCGGGCCTGCGCGTGCTCGAGCGGCTCGCGCAGGAACTCAGGGACTTTCACGCTGTTCTTCTCGGCGTTCTTCTCGGCCATGAAACCACCTCCACTTCCGGATCGATTTCCTACCGGCTCTACCGGTACGAGCCCTGTATTTACTCCCAGACCCTAACGCATCGCGTCATATGCGTCAACTGGTGTCGCAGGGTTTCCGACCCGACCGCTTGGCGGCCTACAGCCACTCCTGAGCTGCCTCTGCTTGCCAGGTTGCCTCCTCCTCCGTTGACCGGCAAACCCCCATAGGGGCGTCTGCCTTGGTCGTGGGACAGCCGATGCCGTGACTGACGCTGCTTCCAGGGGGGATGCAACTCGGCGGCCTATATCACCTACAGCCTGGCTGCGTCGATCCCTATTGCGTCTGAAAGCCTTGTAAATCCGTCTCTCTTGAGCAGGCGTTGGAACCCGCGCAGCATCGCTGGGACGAGGGCTGGTCCGCCGTACACGAAGCCCGTATACGCCTGCACCAGGGTCGCTCCGGACCTGACCCGGGCATAGGCGTCCTCGACGCTCATGATGCCGCCGACGCCCACGATCGGGATTCGCCCGCCAGCCCGGACGTAGACGCGCCGCAGCGCGAGAGTCGCGAGCGGCTCGAGCGGGGCTCCGGACAGGCCCCCTGCCTCCGAGGCTCGCCTGTGCGACATGACCGCACCCGGACGCTGGATGGTGGTGTTCGTCGCCACGATGCCCGAGGCGCCCACCGCCAGCGCCACGTCGACCGCCTCGTCCAGGGCCTCCCCCGAGAGATCGGGAGCGAGCTTCACCAGGAGTGGCTTCGGCGCCGGTAGCGATTTCGCCCGGTCGACGCAGGCCCGGAGGAGCCGCTCCAGCGCATCGCGTTGCTGGAGCTCGCGCAGGCCGGGCGTGTTGGGTGACGAGATGTTCACGACCAGGTAGTCCGCGTACGGGTGGAGCCGATCGATGCATGCGAGGTAGTCGTCCTCGGCGCGCTCGTTGGGCGTGTCCTTGTTCTTCCCGACGTTCACGCCCACCACCCCGGGCCGATCGCCCGGCGCGAGCGCCGCCAGCCGCCGGGCGCACGCCTCGGCGCCGTCGTTGTTGAACCCCATCCGGTTCAGGAGCGCGCGGTGCTCAGGCAGCCTGAACAGGCGCGGCCGCGGGTTGCCCGCCTGCGGGCGTGGCGTCAGCGTGCCGATCTCGACGTGCGAGAAACCGAGCGCGAACAGACCGGGCGCGATCACCTCTCCCTTGTCGAACCCGGCGGCGAGGCCGAGCGGATGCTCGAAGCGGAGCCCGAGCGCATCGACCGAGAGCGCGGGAGCGGCGCGCGGCCGCAACCGGCGCGCCACCGGCCGCCAGCCGAGCGCGCGCAGCGCCACCAGCGCGAAGCGGTGCATCGACTCTGGGTCAAATCGAAACAGGAACCACCGGAGCGCGCGCCAGAGCATGGATCGGCGCTTCTACAGTTTCCGAACCTGACTGTCATCCCATGAACGATGCTGCCGCGCCCGGTCACCCCCGGAGATCCCCCAGGAGCTCTTCGAGAAGCTGCTCCTCGGGAAGGCTCACACCTCGTTCCTCCATGGCCGCGGCGAGCGCCGGGTCC
>JBGQLS010000105.1:0-15443 GCA_041500205.1 Anaeromyxobacteraceae bacterium
CCACGCCACAGAGCGGTCACATTTTTCGACAGGTCTTGAGGATCGGCCCCCACACCCAACCCACTACCCCCGGGGTGGGGAGGGTGTAATTCACAGGCTGCTCGCCTTCGCGCAAAGCCCGCGGAGAGAGTGGATAGGTGCGGAATCAAAGGTATTTCTCACCAATCGGTGCGCTAGTTGTAGTAGTCGAACGTCCCGCCCGCGACCGCATAGTTGCCGTCGCGGTTGGTCACGACGATCGCCACCTGTCCCGCGCCGGAGGCCGGCACCGCCACTGTCAGCGTGTCGTGCGCCTCGCTGACGCTGATGATCTGCGCGGGAGCGAGGCCAAAGACGACCTGGGCAGCTTCCAGGTTCTTGCCGCGGATCACTACCCGGTCGCCGCCCGAGACCGGTCCCTTGACTGGCCAAACGTCCTCGATGATCGGCTTTGCGCCGGCGTCCGCGCCCGGGGCAGGCGTCCAGGGAGCCGGGGCAGGCACGACCTTCTGTTGTGGCGGCTCGGCGAGGCCCTCGGAGAACTCCAGGTCGGTTGTCTCAGGCGTCTGGATGGCAAGGAATTGCACGGAGCTGTCGCGCTCGGCGTCGGCGCGGTCGCTGTCGGTGGTGCGCTCATCGGGATCAGGCTCGTCCGCGACGTCCTCTTCACCCTCGGCCGCCTTGTCCTGGTCCTCGGCTCGGTCGACCTTTGCGGGCGCGGCTCGGCGCGATTCGGCGTGGAAGCTACGTTCGGGAGCATCCGTGACAGCGAGGCCGCCCTGGCAGCCGGCGATCGCGGCGGCGGCGAGCACGATGGCGAGGAGCTGCGGCTGAGAAAGTCTGTTCCGAAGCATGGAACCCTCTTCCCGGGGAGGTTCTGGCCCTCCGCATCCGCCCGGTAGGACACCGCGCCGCGCTGCGGGCGGACACCTCGAGATGTCCCGGGAATTCGGGACACCACGCTAGCCAGTCGCCGTGCTGGCGAGGCCAGCCAGGTCAGCAGTCGCGGTGCAGAACGAGCCGTCGCAGATCGCCCTGGTCCAAGGGGGGATTGATCTAAATCAACCAAATACTTGATTTTGGTCACGCGCAACTGCCTTGGAATCGCTGCACCCATTTAAGCCGCATACTTCCCGTGCAGCGCGACGACCACAAACAGTGAGCGAGCGCGGGCGCTTGCCGAATGTGTGTCCCTCGAACGTGCGCCACGTACCAGGGTCGGGGGGCATGTGACCCTCGGTCCGCGTTCCCAATCTTCCGACTAGTCGACGAGGGACTTGCGATCGATGCCCTCCAAAGACTGGCATTCAGGAGAAGTCAACTCCGCCGGGAAGAGCGGGTCCAAAGAAGTCCGTCCGAAATTTGTGTCGCCGGAGGGCGAACCAATGAAGAAGAACAGTCTTTCGAACCTGAGCAGACGAGACATGCTGAAGCTCGGCGCGGCGACGGGCGCCGCGGCGGCGGTCGGAGTCGTGGCCGGCCGGCCGACTCCGGCCCTGGCCGCCGGCGGCAACCAGGCCGCCACCGGCTCGTGCACCGGCCTGCAGGCCATCGAGGCGTTTCCGACGAGCCCCTTGATCCTCCAGCCGTTCAAGGATCTGATGCCCGTCCCGAAGGCGGCCAGTCCGATCGACCCAGCTGTGGTCGCGACGTGGAGCAGCCCGCCCGATCCGGGCGTGGGGCGCCAGGACTCGGCGGGCCATACCCATCAGCTCTGGCCGGGCGCGCCAGGGTCCGTCGTGGCGAGCTACTCGAGCAAGCCCATCATCTACCAGAACAAGCTGCAGGTCGCCCCGGGGAGCTTCACGACGTCGCCGGTGCGGACCCTCGTCGGCTACAGGGACACGAAGGGCAACCTCATTCCGGCTGGCACCGTCGTGCCCAGCCTGCCGAAGAGCTGCCTCTACGCGTTCAACAGCCAGTTTCCCGGGCCCATGATCAATGCCGAGTACGGGAAGCCGGTCCTCGTCCGCTTCGAGAACCACCTCGACGAGAACCCCTACAACCTGGATCGACAGGACTTCGGGGCTCCCGACTGGGCGTTTCTTACCCACCTCCACAACGGCCACACCGCGCCCGAGTGCGACGGCAACCCGCACCACAAGCCGGACGCCTACCGCCCCGGTGAGTGGGTCGACAACATGTACCTCAACTATCCGGCCGGCGGCGACGACGCGGAGAAGCAGTCTTTCTTCTGGTACCACGACCACCGCATGGACCACACCGGCGCCAACGTCTACAAGGGCATGGCCGGCCTCTTCCCGATCTACGATCCCGTGCTCGATCCCGGCGACGAGACCAAGGGCCTCAAACTACCCGGCGTCCGCACCGATCGCGCCGACGGCGCGTTCGATGTCGCCTACGACATCCCGCTGGTCTTCTACGACTGCGCGCTGGACGACGGCGTCACGCCGCACCAGGACTTCCACAACGGCTGCGGCGAGTCCCACCCCGAGTGGTGGGGAAGGACGTACTTCCGTCACTTCCCCAACCACGGCTTCGTGGGCGACATCTTCACCACGAACGGCGTGGCGTACCCGGTGTTCGAGGTCAAGCAGCGCAAGTACCGCTTCCGCCTCCTCACCGCCTCGATCTCGCGCGACTACGAGTTCCAGCTCATGACCTCCCGCGGCGGCCCCAAGTCGGCCGTCTCGCTCGGCTATGCCGGGCCCGAGTTGCAGGGGCAATACCGTATCGAGGACGGCCAGCAGTGCATGCAGTTCGTCCAGGTCGCGTCGGGTGGCGGCCTCCTGCCGAACCCCATCCTGCGCGACTCCATCGAGAACTGGCCGGCGATGCGGCACGAGATCGTCGTCGACTTCACGAGGTACATGGACGGAACGCCGACCAAGAAGGGCGACGTCGTCTACCTCACCAACATCATGAAGATGCCCGATGGCCGCCTCCCCTCCAACGGTACGCGCTATGGCATCGACTCGAAGTACAAGATCCCGATGGTGAAGTTCGTCATCGGCGACGTCGCGACGGACAACAGCGACCCGGGCCTCTCGGCGAACAGCTTCAATGCGAACAAGGTGCTGCGCCCGCAGCCCGTCATCCCGGCCAACTGGCAGACCCTACCCCGACGCACGTTCGAGCTGCAGCGCGGCGGGTTCGGCGGCGAGATCCAGTGGCTCATCAACGGCCACCCGTTCGACCCGACCGTGCCGCTCGCCACGGTGAAGCAAGGCCAGCCCGAGGTGTGGACCATCAAGAATGGCGGCGGCGGCTGGGTCCACCCGATGCACCTCCACATGGAGGAGCACCACATCTTCACGCGCGGCGGAAAGCCGGCGACCTCCGTGCCGGGGCATGCGGACGACACGGGCAAGGACGACGTCATCGCGCTCGACAAGTCCGAGGAAGTCGTCCTGTACCGGAACTTCCGGACCTTCGTGGGTAACTACGTGGCGCACTGCCACAACCTCGCCCACGAGGACCACGCCATGATGTTCGGCTGGGTCCTGGCGAAGTAGCGCCACAATACGACGCGCGCGCCCCGGCCTCCTCCGGCTCCGGGGCGCGCCGCGTCGCTCCTTTCTTCTACCGGGGGTCTGCGATACGGTGACGACATCCGCGCCGGATGCCGAGGGCCCGCTCGCTCTCTCCTCGCCGGAACAGTGCATGCCGCCATGAAGAAAGCCACCTACCTCATCCTCACGATCGTGCTCGTCACCGGCGCGTTCCTGGCCGGGGCCTGGTACCAGCACACGACGGCCAAGGCGAGCGGTTCGGCCAGCCGCAAGGTCCTCTACTACGTGGACCCCATGCACCCGGCCTACAAGTCGGACAGGCCAGGCATCGCGCCGGATTGCGGGATGCAGCTCGAGCCGGTGTACGCCGACGGCGCGCCGGCGGCGAGCGCCGATGCTGCTCCGCGCCCCGCGGGCGCCGTCAGCATCAGCCTCGACAAGCAGCAGCTCCTCGGCGTGCGCGTGAGCCCGGTCGAGAAGGCCCCCACCACGCACACCGCGCGCCTGTTCGGCCGCGTCGCGCCGGAGGAGACCAGGGTCTACGTCCTCAATGCAGCGCTCGAGGGCTCAGTCCGCGAGATCTCGCCGGTCACGACCGGGAGCCGCGTCAAGAAGGGCCAGTGGCTCGCCAGCGTCTTCTCCGCGGACGCGCGCCAGGCGTTCCAGGCGTACATCACGGCGCTCGACGTCCAGGACCTGGATCCCAACGCGCGGAAAGAGGCAGGGGTGATGGTGGCAGCGGGCACGACCGCGAGCAAGAGCGGCCAGTTCTCGATCGAGAGGCTCCGGGGCGTCGGCATGTCCGACATCCAGATCGACGAGATCCGGCGCAAGCGCGACATCCCGCTCGTTATCAAGGTCTACGCGCCCACGGACGGGTTCGTCATCGCTCGGAACGTCTCGCTGGGCCAGAAGTTCGACAAGGGCGCGGAGTGGTACCGCGTCGCCAACCTGGACAAGGTCTGGATCCTGGCCGACGTCTTCGAGAACGAGGCGTCCTATCTGAAGCCGGGAATGCGGGCGCAGGTCTCGATCCCGAATCAGAAGAGGACGCTGCCAGCGAAGGTGAGCGAGGTCCTGCCGCAGTTCGACCCGAACTCGCGGAGCCTCAAGGTGAGGCTCGAGGCGGACAATCCCGGTTACGTCCTGCGGCCGGACATGTTCGTCGACGTGGAGTTCCCCATCCAGCTGCCCGCCGCGACGACCATCTCGGTGGACGCGATGGTCGACTCCGGCATGAGGAAGACGGTGTTCGTCGAGCGCGGCAACGGCTACTTCGAGCCGCGCGAGATCGAAACGGGCTGGCGCTTCGGCGACCGGGTCGAGGTCGTGAAGGGCCTCGCTGCCGGCGAGCGCATCGTGGTCTCCGGCACGTTCCTGGTGGACTCCGAGAGCCGGATGAAGGCGGCCGCCGCCGGCGTCTACGGCGCCGCAGCCAAGGACCCGGTCTGCGGGATGGACGTGGACGAAGCCAAGGCGAAGGCAGCCGGCAAGGCGCTCGAGCACGGGGGCAAGACGTTCTTCTTCTGCTCCGACCAGTGCAAGGCCAAGTTCGAGCAGGCGCCCGCTAGCTACGCGGACAAGGCAGCCGCCGCCGGCGTCTTCGTCGCCGCCGCCAAGGACCCGGTCTGCGGGATGGACGTGGACGAGGCTGCGGCGAAGGCAGCCGGCAAGACGCTCGAGCACGGGGGCAAGACGTTCTTCTTCTGCTCCGACCAGTGCAAGACCAAATTCGAGCAGTCGCCCGGGCAATTCGCGGAGAAAGCGGCCGCGCCCGAGCACAAGCACGGAACGCTCTGATACTGGGCTTCGGGCTTCAGGCTTCAGGCTTCAGGCTTCAAACACGATGCTCGCACGAGACCGGCGCTGGAGATGCGAACCGCTCCCCGAGAGAGAGCGCGCCGCTCCATGGACCACCCTTTCCGCAGGCAGCCCTGAAGCCCGCGGTTAGAGGCCTGAGACCTGAATCGAGGGCACGAAGATGATTGACCGGATCATCGACTTCTCCGTGAGGAACAAGTTCTTCGTCTTCGCGCTCCTCGCGGCGGCCTGCCTCTACGGCTGGTGGTCGATGAAGAACGTGCCGCTCGACGCCATCCCGGACCTCTCGGACACGCAGGTCATCATCTACTCGAAGTGGGACCGCAGCCCCGACGTCGTCGAGGACCAGGTCACCTACCCTATCGTCACGGCCATGCTGGGCGCGCCCAAGGTGAAGGCCGTGCGCGGCTTCTCCGACTTCGGGTACTCCTACGTCTACGCCATCTTCGAGGACGGGACCGACATCTACTGGGCGCGCTCGCGGACGCTGGAGTACCTCTCGTCCGTCCTCCCCACTCTGCCACAAGGAGTGAAGACCGAGATCGGGCCGGATGCCACGGCCCTGGGCTGGGTCTTCCAGTACGTGCTCGTGGACACGAGCGGCAAGCACAGCCTGGCCGAGCTGCGCTCCTCCCAGGACTGGTACCTGCGCTATCACCTCAAGTCGGTGCCTGGCGTGGCCGAGGTGGCGCCGCTGGGCGGCTTCGGGCAGCAGTACCAGGTGAACCTCGACCCCAATCGCCTGCGGGCGTACGGCATCCCCATCAGCCGCGTGGTGGAGGCGGTGCGCGGCGGCAACGGCGACGTGGGTGGCCGGCTCATCGATTTCGGCGGCGCCGAGTACATGGTGCGCGGCCGGGGTTACGCGAAATCGATCCGCGACTTCGAGGACATCGTCCTCGTGGCGAGCGACAAGGGCACACCCATCCGCGTGAAGGACGTGGGGCAGGTGGTGCTCGGCCCCGACCTGCGCCGCGGCGTCTCCGACCTCGACGGCCAGGGCGAGGTGGTCTCCGGCATCGTGGTCATGCGGCAAGGCGAGAACGCGCTCACGGTCATCGACCGGGTCAAGGCGAAGATCAAGGAGATCGAACCCGGCCTGCCGCCCGGGGTGAAGGTCGTCCCGGTCTACGACCGCTCCGACCTCATCCACCGGGCCATCGCCAATCTCAGGTCCACGCTCATCGAGGTGCTCGTCACCGTCTCGCTCGTGATCCTGCTCTTCCTGTGGCACCTGCCGAGCGCCATCATCCCGCTCGTCACGATCCCGGTGGCGGTCCTGCTCTCGTTCATCCCCTTCCGGATGATGGGAGTCACCGCCAACATCATGTCGCTCGGCGGCATCGCCATCGCCATCGGGGCGCTGGTGGACGCGGCC
Organism: Anaeromyxobacteraceae bacterium; assembly: GCA_041500205.1. Lineage (GTDB taxonomy): Bacteria > Myxococcota > Myxococcia > Myxococcales > Anaeromyxobacteraceae > Anaeromyxobacter_A. The sequence goes on from JBGQLS010000105.1 coordinate 6,652, forward strand.
ATCGTGGTGGTGGAGCAGACCCACAAGAAGCTGGAGGAGTGGGAGAAGGGCGGACGCAAGGGCGACTACAAGGACGTGATCGTCGGCGCGGTGAAGCAGGTGGGCGCGACCAGCTTCTTCGCCCTGCTCGTGATCGCGGTCTCTTTCCTCCCGGTGCTCACGCTCGAGGCGCAGGAGGGCCGCCTCTTCAAGCCGCTCGCCTACACGAAGAACCTGTCGATGATCATCGCCGCGGTCCTGGCGATCACGCTCGACCCCGCGCTGCGCATCGCCCTCACGCACGCGAAGAGCTTCGACTTCAAGCCTCGCTGGCTCGCGAAGCTGGCGGACACCGTGCTGGTGGGCAAGATCCGCCCCGAAGAGTCGCACCCCATCAGCCGCCGCATGATGCGGATCTACGAGCCGGTGGTCGCCTGGTCATTGCGCTGGAAGTGGGCGGTCATCGGTGGCGCGATCGCCCTCGTCCTCGTGACGATCCCGGTGTTCAGGAAGCTCGGGTCGGAGTTCATGCCGCCGCTCGACGAGGGCTCGCTCCTGTACATGCCCTCCACCATGCCCGGCATCTCCATCGCCGAGGCGCAGAAGCTCCTGCAGGTCAGCGACGGGATCATCAAGAAGTTCCCGGAGGTGGAGACGGTGCTCGGCAAGGCCGGCCGCGCGGAGACCTCGACCGACCCGGCGCCGCTCTCGATGCTGGAGACCGTCATCATCCTGAAGCCCAGGTCGCAGTGGCGGAAGGTCGAGACGTGGTACTCGGCCTGGGCACCCGGGTGGGCGAGCACGCTGCTACGCCACCTGACACCCGACCGCATCTCGTCCGAGGCGCTGGTGAGCGAGCTGAACGACGCCTTGAAGCTCACCGGCGTCTCGAACGCGTGGACCATGCCGATCAAGGGCCGCATCGAGATGCTCTCCACCGGCATGCGCACGCCGGTGGGCCTCAAGATCTCCGGCGCCGACCTCGCTCGCATCGAGGAGCTGGGGACGCAGGTCGAGGCGCTCCTGCCGGCCGTGCGCGGGACGCGGAGCGTCTTCGCCGAGCGCGTCGGGCAAGGCTACTTCCTCGACATCGAGTGGAAACGTGACGAGCTCGCCCGCTATGGCCTCTCCGTGGACGAGGCGCAGATGGTCGTGCAGAGCGCCATCGGCGGCGAGAACGTCGGCACCACCATCCAGGGCAGGGCGCGCTACCCGGTGAACGTGCGTTACATGCGCGACTTCCGCAGCGACCTCGGGGAGCTGGGGCGGGTGCTGGTCCCGGTGTCCGGTGGCCAGAAGCACGTGGCGCTGGCGCAGCTGGCGACCATCGGCTCCGCGACGGGGCCGTCCATGATCCGCAACGAGAACGGGCTCCTCACCGGCTACGTCTACGTGGACATCGCCGAGCGCGACCCGGTCGGCTACGTGGAGGAGGCGGCGGCGCTCTTGAGCGCCAAGCTCAAGCTCCCGGCCGGCTACGCCGTCTCGTGGAGCGGCCAGTACGAGGCGCAGCAGCGGGTGCGGGAGCGCCTGACCACGGTCGTCCCGCTCACCCTGTTCCTCATCCTGCTCCTGCTCTACATGAACACGCGGTCCGTGGCGAAGACGATGATCGTGGCGCTGGCCGTGCCCTTCTCGGCCATCGGCGCGATCTGGTTCCTCTACCTGCTCGGCTACAACATGAGCATCGGGGTCTGGGTCGGGCTCATCGCGCTCCTGGGGCTCGACGCCGAGACGGGCGTGTTCATGTTGCTCTACCTCGACATCGCCTACGACCAGGCGAAGAAGGAAGGGCGCCTCACGAGCCGCGCCGACCTCGACCAGGCCATCATGACGGGCGCGGCCAAGCGACTGCGCCCCAAGTTCATGACGTTCGCCACCGCGTTCGTCGGCCTCGTGCCCATCATGTGGGCGACCGGCACCGGCTCCGACGTCATGAAGCGGATCGCCGCGCCCATGGTCGGCGGCCTCCTCACCTCGTTCATCCTCGAGCTGGTCGTCTATCCGGCCATCTACGGCACGTGGAGGTGGAACACCGAGGTGAAGAAGCTGGCCGCTGGGACCGGTGACGCGAGCCAGAGGGTCGAGATGGCGCGCGCGGCCGGCGAGTAGCATCGCCTTCGTCGCCTGTGGCTGTCAGCGCATTCCGCTGCGCGGAGCGCGCACCGCATCCCGTGCGCAGATCTTGCGTCACCTCGAGAGTCTCGCGCAGGCATTTCGACGGTGAGTGTGACCGGCTCGGCCACAGGGCCACCAGCAACTGCCTCATTCTCATCGATGAGTAGGACTGACGGTCGCGGTCCAACGGCCCTCGAGACTGGGCGCACGCCTTGCACGGCTGCCGGTGTCGTTTGACGTTGTGTCCGGTTCGTTCCAACGGATGATCCACGGATGGGACAAGGGAAAGAGAACGAGTAGCGGCTGGGTGTCGCCCCGGGAGTGGGTCGGCACCACCTCGGCTTGGAGCCTCTTCGAGGCGCTCACGGCTGGCAGTGCTCCTTCGCGAGCTGGAGGGTGAAGTCAAGACCTGTCGAAAAATCAGTTGCGGTCTCAGGGGCCCGGGTGGGGCCCCGACGGCTCTGCCGGCGGGGCGGGGCGGCGCGAGCCCCGGGTACTTCAGTGCGAACCTTGCGTCGCCGGAGGGCGAACCAATGAAGAAGAGTGGTCTTTCGAACCTGAGCAGGCGAGACGTGCTGAAGCTCGGCGCGGCGACGACCGCGGCAGCGGCAGTCGGCGCCGGCCGTCCGACTCCCGCCCTCGCCTCTGGCGGCAACCAGGCCACGGGCTCGTGCACCGGGCTGCAGGCCATCGAGGCGTATCCGACGAGCCCGCTGATCCTCGAGCCGTTCAAGGATCCACTCCCCGTCCCGAAGTCGCAGGCACCGATCCCGGCCGCGACGGTGGCGACCTGGGCCAACAGGCCGGGCTCCGGCGTCGGCCAGCAGGATTCGTCCGGTGGAACGCACCAGCTCTACCCGGGGCAAGCCGGCAGCGTCGTCGCCAGCTATCCCGCGCCGCTCATCTACAAGAACACGCTGGAGGTCGCCCCGAAGAGCTTCTCCTCGTCTCCCGTGCGGACGCTCGTCGGCTACCGGAATACGAAGGGTAACGTCGTCCCGGCGGGCACCGTCGTGCCGAAGCTGCCGGACAGCACCATCTACGGGTTCAACGGCGCGTTCCCCGGGTCTCTCATCAACGTCGAGTACGGGAAGCCCGCCCTCGTCCGGTTCGAGAACCATCTCCAGGAGAACCCCCACAACCTCGATCGCGGCGACTTCGGCGCTCCCGACTGGTCGTTCCTCACCCACCTGCACAACGGCCACACCGCGTCGGAGAGCGACGGCAACCCGCACCACAGGCCCGAGTGCTACCAGCCCGGCGAGTGGGTGGACAACCTCTACCTCAACTATCCGGCCGGTGGCGACGAGACGCAGAAGCAGGCATTCCTGTGGTTCCACGACCACCGCCTGGACCACACCGGCGCGAACGTCTACAAGGGCATGGTCGGGATCATGCCGCACTACGACCCCGTCCTGGATCCGGGCGATGAGTCCGCGGGCCTGCACCTCCCCGGCGTCCGCAGCAACAGGGCCGGGCAGCCGATCGGAGCGACGGGCTACGACGCGGACGGCTCGTTCCAGGTCGAGTACGACATCCCGCTCGCCTTCTACGACCTGGCGCTGGACGACGGCGTGGCGCCGCACCAGGACTTCCACAACGGCTGCGGCGAGTCCCACCCCGAGCAGTGGGGCAAGGCGTACTTCCGCCACTTCCCCAACCACGGCTTCGTGGGCGACATCTTCACCACGAACTGCACCGCCTACCCGTACCTCGAGGTGAAGCGCCGCAAGTATCGCTTCCGCTTCCTGAGCGCCTCGATCTCGCGCTGCTACGAGCTCAAGCTCATGTCGTCCAGGGGCGGCCCGAAGTCGGCCGTGTCGCTCGGCCTCACCGGGCCCGAACTGCAGGGCCAGTACCGCATCCCGGACGGCCAGCAGTGCATGCAGTTCGTGCAGATCGGGACGAGCGGCCTCCTCCCGAAGCCGCTCCTCCGCGACTCGATCGAGGACTGGCCGGCGATGCGCTATGACGTCGTCGTCGACTTCACGAAGTTCATGGACGGCACGCCGACGAAGAAGGGCGACGTCATCTACCTCACGAACATCATGAAGATGCCGGACGGCCGCCTGCCCAAGAACGGCTCGCGCTTCGGCATCGACCAGCAGTTCAAGGTCCCGATGGTGAAGTTCATCGTCGGCAGCGACGCGCTCGCGCCGGACAACAGCGATCCGGGCCTGTCGGCGAACAGCTTCAACCCGAACCTGTCGCTCCGCCCGCAGACGGCCATCCCCGCCGACTGGCAGAACCTCCCGCGCCGCACGTTCGAGCTGCAGCGCGGCGGTTTCGGCGGCGAGATCCAGTGGCTCATCAACGGTCACCCGTTCGATCCAAGCGTGCCGCTCGCAGAGGTGAAGAGGGGCGCCGCGGAGGTGTGGGTCATCAGGAACGGCGGCGGCGGCTGGACGCACCCGATGCACCTTCACCAGGAGGAGCACATGGTCGTCCAGCGCAACGGCGGGAAGGGCGGCTTTCACGCCGACGACGCCGCCAAGGACGACGTCATCGCGCTGGACCCGAGCGAGGAGGTCTGGGTGTACCGCAAGTGGCGCACCTACGTGGGCAAGTACGTGGCGCACTGCCACAACCTCGCTCACGAGGACCACGCCATGATGTTTGGCTGGAAGATCGTTCCGTAGTCCGCATTCGACGCGCGCGCCCCCGCTTCCTCCGGCTCCGGGGCGCGCTGCGTCGCATCCTTCTTCTACCGGGGACGGTAGCGCGAAGTCTCGGCCAGGACGGTGCGTACGCGCGCCTCGCGGCCAACGCCCGTCTGCGCGGGCAATTGACGGGCTCTCCGTCGCTCCCCAACGTTGATCGCGAGGGGGAGTTCTTCGTGCGCACCGACAGGAGCGCGCTCACGCGGGTCGTTCTCGCGATGGGCGTGCTGTTCTCTGCCTGCAATGGGAATGGGAATGGCGAGGGCGGCGGGGGCCGAGTTCCTCCCACGTCCAGCTCTCCGGCCGATCCGACCTCGCCCTCACCCCCGGTCCAGCCCTCGAACGGACCCTCGGCGAGACCGCCCGGTGGTCCCATCGACGTTCCGGCCGACGCGGTGTACGGCGTCCAGATCCAGGGACGCGCGGGCCCCCTCTCGGGATATGCGCCATTCGGATTGGCCGCGGAAGTCCATCTCGTCCCGACCGTCGATCCCACCAATGCCAGCACGAATGGTCCCAACCCCGTGGAGGTCGCCATCTTCACGTCGGCGAGCGCCGCCGCGGGCACGAACGGGGCCCTCGACTTCGGCACGAACACCTCGCTCGCCTCCATCAGGGCGGGTCATGCCGCGGCGAGTGCCATGGATGTCGCGTTCGTGACCGTGGACTCCGGCGCGGGCCGTGTGGAAGTCGCCCTCGACCGCGGCGTGCTCGCGTCACCGGGTGCGCTCTCCGGGACGTTCAACGTCTACGCGGTGGCGAGTGGTGGGACAGACGACATCGTGGGCGGGACGGTGACTGTACAGGTCGATGCTTCGGGTCAATTGACGAGCGGGACGATCCAGCTCGGGGGAAGCACAGGTTCGCAGTACTCGGCGACCTTTGCTGGTACGCGTATCCGGTAGCAGCGGACCTTGTGGTCGCCATCTCCGGAAAGCCGCCTTGTCCGGGGTCTTCCCGCCCAAGACCGGTAGGCCACCCAGGGGTCTGTAGCCGCGACCGTCACGGCCCCAGACGCGGGACACCCACTCGCTGTCCATGGGTCACACGACTGACCGTCGAATTGATCGCACTCAATATTCCGGATATCCCTTCTTGGACGTGCTGCTTGGGTGGGATGACCGCAAGGCAGGTATAGCAGGTGACATACGTCGCGGACGGACCCATGCCGATGCCAGGGCAGACGACCCACGCGCCGTCCGGAACTGAGTCGCCGGGGGCGCAGGCGGCCCCCGCCCCCCCGGGCAAGCCCGTCGGGGCCCCACCCTCGCCCAGCGGCCGGGCGATCCATTTCCCGACAGATCTTGACCCGGAGGGAGCTGAGTTGGCGGGCGCGCTGGCCGCTGCAGCGCGCGACGGCGGAGACGCGAAGACACCTTCCAGCGGCTCCCATTGGGCCAAGTTGACGACGGGACGCCGCCTCTTCCTGGCCTTCTCCGCGGTCGTCGGAACCTTCCTCATCGGGCTCGTCCCGGCGTCCGCCGGGTTACGCAAGATCGAGAAGGCGCTCGACCAGATGAGGGGCTGCGAGGAGCGGGTTCAGCTCGCGCTCGAGCTCGAGGGCGCGGTTCGCGATCAGTATGCGCATGAGGCCCCCGGTGATGGTAGCGAGCTCTCGAATTACGGCGAGTCGCGCCGGCGGGCTCGTGAGCTGGAGCAGCTCCTCGTGGAGCGGGTGGAGGACCTGGAGGAGAAGGGCTGGGTGAAGGAGATCCAGCAGGCGATGTACGAGCTCGAGCGCATCCTCGACGAGCGCATTGCAACCGCTTCTAGCGCCGAGGAAAGTGGGCCGGTCACCGCCAGGGGCTACCCGCTCGTGTCCCTCGTCGAGGATCGGGTGGACCGGTTCTTCGCCCGCCAGCACGACGCGACGGTACGCCTGCGCACGGAGGTGAGCGCGATCGAGCACTCGATGGTGCGCTGGATCGCGGTCATCTTGCTGGGGGCATGCCTACTCGCGGCCGGAGTGGGGCTGTACATCCGCCGCTCGGTGGCGCGCCCCGTGGCACGGCTGGGCGCAGGGGCTGCGCGGCTCGCCCAGGGAGACCTGGAGACCAGGATCGACATCGACAGCGACGACGAGTTCGGCGCCCTCGCCGCCCAGTTCAACACCATGACCGGGTCGCTGCGGCGGAACCAGGAGACCCTGGTGCAGGCGGAGAAGCTCGCCAGCGTGGGCCGCCTCGCGGCAGGCGTGGCGCACGAGCTCAACAATCCGCTGAGCGTGATGCTGGGGTACCTGACGCTCCATCGGCGGAACGCGGCGGGGCGACTCGCGAAGGACCTTTGGCTCGTCGAGCAGGAAGCGATTCGCTGCAAGGAGATCGTGCGCGACCTGCTCGACCTGTCCCGGCCGCCGAGCGTGGTCGATCCTTCGCCGGTAGACCTGCGCGAGCTCTGCGACGAGGTCGTGAATGGGTTGCGCGAATCGGGACAGTTCCCGGCGGCTCGCGTCTGCGTGGAGGGCGCCGGCATGACCGCCGGGGACCGTTCCAAGCTGAGGCAGGTCCTCGTCAATCTCTTGAAGAACGCGGCCGAGGCATCCGGCTGCGAGGGCAGCGTCCGCGTCCGCGTCGCGAGCTCCGCGAGCGGGGTCGAGGTCGCGGTGAGCGACAGCGGCCCCGGGGTCGCTCCCGCGGCCCGCGCGCGCATGTTCGAGCCGTTCTTCACCACGAAGCCGTCCGGCACGGGCCTCGGCCTTGCCGTCTCGCGAGCCATCGCCCGCGCTCACGGCGGCGACATCACCATCGGCCAGGGAGAGGTGGGCGGCGCCCTCTTCGCGCTATGTGTTCCTGGCCGCCCCCAACGGAGCGCATGACATGCCACAGACCAAGGTTCTCCTCGTCGACGACAAGCAGAGCATCCTCGAGCTCCTCGCGACCATCCTCGCGAGCTACGACATCACCCGGGCCTCCGACGGCGCTCAGGCGCTGCGCCTCGTCGAGTCCGAGACCTTCGACGTCGTCGTCACGGACATCCGCATGCCGGGCGCCGACGGCCACGAGGTGCTCAGGGCGGTGAAGAGCTATTCCCCCGACACGCCGGTGGTGATGTTGACCGCCTATGCCACCGTGCCGGACGCGGTGGCGGCCGTGAAGCAGGGCGCCTACGACTACATCGAGAAGCCGTTCGACCCCGACGACCTGGTCCTCATCGTCGCTCGCGCAGCCGACCACCGCCGCCGGGCGCTTCAGCAGGCCGCGGACCCGGCCGGGACCTTTCGCAAGAGCATCGCGGTGCCGTACCGCGAGGCCGTCGAGGCAGCGCGGGATCGAGCGTCGCGCGAGTATCTGGCCGCGCTCATGCGCGAGTTCAACGGATGCGTGACATGGGCCGCCGAGCGGGCCGGCATGGACCGCGTCAGCCTGCATCGCCTCCTCAGGCGCTTCGGCCTCCACTCCGAGGAGTTCAAGAACGTGGCGCTCCCCGCGGCTCCCGGCACGACCGCAGCCGACCCCGGGATGGAGTCGCCCGCCGTCAGGATAGCCCGCGTGCTGGGACCCATTCCTCTGAACGGACTGGGCCAGGGAGAGCGCCGGCCGGATCCTGCCAAGGCCCGGCCGCCAGAGCTGCCGAGCGCCACTCCCATACCGGGCTGACGGTCCAGATCAGGCAGGTGGCACCTATTCCCTCTCCCCCACCGGGCCCACCGGGGGAGAGGGTTAGGGTGAGGGGGCCGCACGCTCACGGCTGATGACCGCCCAGAACCTCAGGATCCGAACTCCGCGAATACGCGATGCGGCCTCGCGAGCGAGGTAGCGGGCTCGGCCTTCGTCCGTGAAGTGCTGTCCGCCAGCGGCTTCGATCGCGACCCTCAACCACGGGCTGTCATGGCGGCCTCGGCATCTTCGCGCGTCCCCGAGCCTCCCTCACCCCGACCCTCTCTCGCGGAGGGAGAGGGAGACGGGATCCCTCGATATCCCCTTTTTCCACCTGCCTGCTCAGCACCCTCAGTTCGGGATGGGAGTGGCGCTCGGCAGCTCTGGCGGCCGGGCCTTGGCAGGATCCGGCCGGCGCTCTCCCTGGCCCAGTCCG
>JBGQLS010000106.1:0-15312 GCA_041500205.1 Anaeromyxobacteraceae bacterium
AACATGCAAAGGAAGCTGGTCAAGAGCGTCGCCGTCGCGGGCGCTCTCGTCGTCGGACTCGCGAGCGGCTACCTGTACCGTGGCCGAGCCTTGGCCTCAGCACCCTCCGCTGCGCCCCCACCGACGGCGCCTGCGGCTCCCGTCGCCACCTCGCCCGTGGCTGCGGCGCTGCCCGACTTCAGCGGCATCGTCCAGTATTACGGCCCAACGGTCGTCAACGTGAGCACGACTGGGACGGTGAAGACGTCTCTCGCGAGCACGCCCTTCGGACAGCTCGATCCCAACGACCCCTTCTACGAGTTCTTCAAGCACTTCCGCGGGCCGGAGCGGCAGGGGCAGGCGATCACGCGAGGCCTGGGTTCCGGCTTCATCGTGAAGGCCGACGGCACGATCCTCACCAATGCCCACGTGGTCGCGGGTGCGAACGAGGTCACGGTGAAGCTCACCGACAAGCGGGAATTCCACGCCAAGGTGGTCGGCATGGACAAGACCAGCGACGTGGCGGTGCTGAAGATCGACGCGAGAGATCTGCCGACCGTGAAGATCGGTGACCCCTCGCGCACCCGGGTCGGCGAGTGGGTCCTCGCCATCGGCTCGCCCTTCGGGTTCGAGAACAGCGCCACCGCCGGGGTCGTGTCCGGGCGCTCGCGCTCGCTTCCGGACGAGGGGTACGTTCCCTTCCTCCAGACGGACGTCGCGGTCAACCCTGGCAATTCCGGCGGCCCGCTCTTCGACACCGCAGGGAACGTCATCGGGATCAACTCCCAGATCTACTCGCAATCGGGTGGCTACATGGGCCTCTCCTTCGCGATCCCGATCGACGTAGCGATGAAGGTCGAGCAGGATCTGGTGGCGCACGGCAAGGTGACCCGCGGCAGGCTGGGGGTGACGATCCAGGACGTGAACCAGGCGCTCGCCGAGTCCTTCGGCTTGGCGAAGCCCGACGGCGCGCTGGTGAGCTCGGTCGAGCCGGGCGGCCCCGCCGCGAAGGCCGGCGTCCAGCCCGGCGACGTCATCCTGACTCTGAACGGAAAGGAGATCTCGAGCTCGCCGGACCTTCCTCCGCGCGTCGCCGATCTCAAGCCCGGGTCCACCGCCAAGCTGGAGGTGTGGCGCGACCATCGCGGGCGTGAGGTCGAGGTGCGGGTGGGTGAGGCGAAGGACGCAACGGTCGCCGGGACGCACGCCCACGACAAGGAGCGCGGGCGGCTCGGGTTGATGGTACGTCCTCTCACTCCCGAGGAGCGACAGCAGGCTGGGGTCGCTGGCGGGCTCCTGGTCGAGGACGCCGAGGGCCCCTCCGCCCGAGCCGGCATCCAGTCCGGGGACGTGGTGCTGGCGCTGAACGGCACTCAGGTCTCGAGCGTGGAGCAGCTGCGCGGGCTCGCCGCGAACTCCGGCAAGCACGCGGCGCTGCTCGTGGAGCGCGGCGCGGCCCGCATCTTCGTCCCGGTCGACCTCGGTTGAAGCGGGTTGCGCCGGAGCGTCGAGCCGGCGACGAGGCGCTTCGGAGGATGACGCCACGGGCCAGCGAGGCGGGCTCCCCCGACTGGTCCCTCTCGTCCCTGTGGCGCGGGGGCTCGTCTTCCGAATCCCCCGACTTCGCGGCGCGGCCTCGTTGACCGCGCTGCCTACACTACTACTTCCCCACCTTCGCCACCGCGAGCTGCCGCTCCACCGCCGTGCGCAGCGCGTTCGACCCCACCACGCGCTCGCCGTTGACGAGGAACGTGGGAGTGCCGTTCACGCCCATCTTCTGTGCGAGCTGGGCGTCCTCTTCCACGCGGGCCCGCAGCTTCGGGCTTGCCATGTCGCGCTGGAACCGAGCCATGTCGAGGCCGAGCTCGTGGGCGTAGCGCTGGTAGGTCTCAGGGGAGAGCGCAGCCTGGGCGCCGAAGAGCTTGTCGTGCATGGCCCAGAACTTGGCCGCGCCGCCCTGTTCGCGCGCCGCCTCGGCGGCCAGGGCAGCCGGCATGGCGTTCGGGTGGAAGGTGAGCGGGAAGTGCTTCCACACGATGCGGACGTCGTTCGGATAGGCGGACTCGATCTCCTTCAGCGCCGGCGTGGCGCGCGCGCAGTACGGGCACTGGAAGTCCGAGAACTCGACCAGCGTGACGGGCGCGCTCGCCTTGCCTCTGAACGGATCGTCCTGGCGGACCGGGACGGCGGCGCGGCCGCCAGGGATGACGGTCGGCGCGGGCCCGGCCGCGGCGGAGCCGCCGGCCGGCGTGGCCGGGAACTTGCGAAGGTTCTCCTCGCAGATCGCCTGGTAGAGCGCCACGCCCGACTTCCCCTGCTTCGCGAGCGCGTCGGCCTTGCGCACCTCGTCCTCGAGCAGGGGCTTGATGCTCTCGAAGGGATAGGCGCCCTCGATGCGGCGGCAGTTCACGTAGAGCGTGGGGGTCGCGTTAGCCCCCACCGCGGTGGCGAGCTTCTGGTCGGCGTCGATGCGCGCAGCCCCGGAGTGCGACTCCAGCGATCGCTTGAAACGCTCCATGTCGAGCCCGAGCTCGCGCGCGGTCGACTCGAACAGCGCGGGGGAGAGCGATCGCTGGTTGGCGAAGAGCCGGTCGTGCATCTCCCAGAACTTGCCCTGCTCGCGCGCTGCCTCGGCCGCCTCGGCGGCGGGCCGCGCCTGAGGGTGCATGCTGGGCGGGAGCGGCTGGTGCTTCCACACCACGCGGACCGCGCCTGGAAAGGCCTGCTCCACCTCCTTCAAGGTGGGCAGGACGCGCGCGCAGAACGGGCACTGGAAATCGCTGAAGAGGGCGATCGTGATCTTCGCTCCCTCCGGCCCACGCGCCGGGTCGTCGGGGCGGAGCGGCACGTTGGCCGCCGTGGTGGAGGGCGCCGGAGGCGCTCCGCCGGGAGCCGCCGGCCGCGCTGGCGCGCCCGCCGTGTAGACCACCGAGGTGGCGCCCTTCTCCTGCAGCTTCGCGTATACGTCCTTCGCCGGAACGCCGGAGCGCACCAGCGCCTCCGCCTTGCGCATCTCCTCCTCGACGATCGGCTTGAGCTGCTCGAGCGGAAGCGCCCCCACGACCTTGCGGCCGTTGACGAAGAGGGTCGGGGTCGAGTTGGCCCCCAGAGCCTGACAGAGCGTCTGGTCGCGCAGGATCCGGTCCTTGTGCTTGCCCTGGTCGAGCGCCTTTCCGACCGCCGCTACATCGAGTCCGACTTCCTTCGCGGCCCGTTCCAGATCGGGTCGATCGAGAGCCGGGGAGAGCTCGAAGAGCTTGTCGTGCATCTCCCAGAACTTCGCGTCGCCGCCCTGCGCCCGCGCCTCCTCGGCGGCGACCGCGGCGGGGAGCGCCTTGGCGTGACCGGCCAGAGGCTGATGCTTCCAGCCGAAGCGCACCTTGCCCGGGAACGCGTCGAAGAGCGCCTTGAGCGTGGGTTCCACGCGCTTGCAGAAGGGACACTGGAAGTCCGAGGCGACCACGATCGTGACGAGCGCGTCGGGGCTGCCGCGGAGCGGAGTGTCCTCGACGGGCATCCGGTAGACGGCGTGGGGATCCTCGGTCGGGGAAGGCGCGGGAGCCGCGGGGGCCGTGGGGCGCGGAGCGCCAGGGCGAGCCGGCCCGGCGCCGCCCATCATGCGATCCCCGGCGACTCCGATGACGACGCCAACCACGAGCGCGATGAACCAGCTCGCGTTCTTCATGAGCGTATCCTTGTTCCTGCGGTGAGGGCGGTCTGCCCGACCATCGGGCAGTGACCAGCTATCAGAACCCGGGCGCAGCCTCAACGGGGGGCTGCGTCGCATGTACCAAAAGCGCGTACCCGCGACGTGTATTCCCTTTGAGGCGGGCGCGCCAGGTCCCTATCACCCATTCGGCGCTCGGCCGGGGCCGGCTCCGCGACAGCGAGCTTGGGAAAGAGCGCGAGCAGGGCAGCCAGGTGGGCAGTCAGGCGGCGCACGGCCTGGAGCCCTGGCGCCCGCATCCCGAAGCGGCAAGGTGCTTTCGCGACGCGGCCGGCTCGTGCCGCGATTGCGGTCCGAGCTGGCGATAGGTTAAAGGCCGTTCCGGATGAACGCTCCTGCGCTGCCCGCCCCCGATCGAACGCTCGACACCTCGGGCACGCTGTGCCCATTTCCCATCGTGGAGACCGCCAAGGCGGTGCGCGCCCTGGCGGACGGGGCCGTGCTGCTCGTCATCGCCACCGACCCGGGGATCGCCACCGACATGCCGATGTGGTGCAAGGCGACCCGGCACGAGCACCTCGCGACCTTCCGCGACGGGGCGGCCTGGAAGAGCTATCTCCGCAAGCGAGGGCGGTGACGATGGAACGCAAGGTGAAAGCGATCGCCCTCATCTCGGGCGGCCTCGACTCCACGCTGGCGCTGGCCCTGATGAAGCGCCAGGGGATCGAGGTCAAGGCGGTGAACTTCTACACCGGCTTCTGCATCACCGAGACGCAGCGGCGCAAGGGAGGGCGCGCCGACGGCTCGGTGCCGCGCAACGAGGCGCTGCGGGCGGCGGCCGACCTCGAGGTCGAGATCGAGTACGTGGACATCTCCGGCTCGGGCTACCTCGACATGCTCGTCCACCCCAAGTACGGCTACGGCGCCAACGCCAACCCGTGCGTCGACTGCCGCGTCTTCATGATGCGCCGGGCGCGCGAGATCATGGAAGCGGAGGGCGCCCAGTTCGTCTTCACGGGCGAGGTGCTCGGGCAGCGCCCGAAGAGCCAGCGGCGTGACACGCTGCGCATCATCGAGCGCGACAGCGGTCTCGATGGCCGGCTCCTCCGGCCGCTCTCGGCGAAGCTCCTCCCACCCACCATCCCCGAGCAGGAAGGGCTCGTCGACCGCGAGCGCCTGGAGGCGATCAGCGGCCGGTCGCGGCAGCGCCAGATGCAGCTCGCGAAGGAGCTCGGTGTGGTCGACTGGCCGCAGCCGGCCGGAGGCTGCTGCTACCTGACGGACGAGAACTTCGCCCGGAAGTTCTTCGACGTCCTCGACGCGCGTTCGGCGGCGGGCGAGGAGCGCCGCCTCGAGCGCGACGACGTGGTGTTGCTCTCCACGGGGCGCCACTTCCGCCTCTCCCCCCGCGCCAAGCTCGTCGTCGGCCGCACGGAGGTGGAGAACGCGCTGCTCGAGCACTACGTGGCGGGCCGCGCCCGGCTCGAGGCGCGCGACGTGCTCGGTCCGATCGCGCTCGTGGAAGGCGAGCCCACCTGGGAGGAACGGCTGCTGGCGGCGCGCATCGTGGCCAGGTACGGCAAGGGGAAGGACCTCCCCGAGGTGCTCGTGGAATGGCGCGAAGGCGAGCTGGTCGAGCAGTACCCGGTCGCGCCCGAGCAGGACGAGGCGCGCATCGAGGCGATGCGGATTTGAATCTGATGGCGCAACCCACTTGAAATGACGCACGAGGCGCCGCAAGGCGCCGGACATCACCTCACAGCGGCGGCGGTGGCGCTGCGAGATCACATGGACTGAGTACCCGGGGCTCGCGCCGCCCCGCCCCGCCGGCAAAGCCGTCGGGGCCCCACCCCGGCTAAGAAGCCAAGGGCATTTTTCGAAAGGTCTTGAGCGCCGCCGCGAGCCCGATGGCCGCAGTGTTGCACGGGGCCCGCCCTGGACCTCCAGGCGTCGGCCTGACACAGGGAGGTGGGCGACCTCAAGGGACCCATTCCTTGACCGTGAAGATAGGCGCGCATGTCGGCCGTTGTACGAAGTTGACCAGCGTCCTCGAGGTGATCCTGTGCTGACCCACATCGCCGCGGCTGGACTCGCGTTCGTCCTGGGCGCGAGTGACTATCCGTCACCGGCCGGGAAGAGCGGGGGCGTTGCCCGCATCGCAGCGGTCGAGAAGGAGCTCTGCCTTTCCGTCTGCCCGCCCATGTCGACCGAAGCCTCCTCGGACTGGCTCCGCTCCGCCGAGGGCCAGAAGGCGAACGCATGCCACACGATGTGTCGTCTCGAGCAGCCGGCGACTGCCATGTTCCGGTCCGCCTCCGAGCTCGCGTCGGCCAATCCGTTCAACCCCGAGTTACCTCTCGTCAAATTAGCCGGGAAGGAAGGCCCTGAGCTCGCGAGGAGGCTCCGGGTCGCCTTGAAGGACAGCGAGGGCAAGAAGCTCACTCCGGTATGCACGAGAGCGCGAGCGAGCCTCGCGCCTCCGGACGAGACCATGTACCTGGAGTGCGTTGGACGGGTCGTGCGACCGGAAGCGGTCCAGACGGTCCCTCTGCCGGACAGTGTCAGAGGGCTGCGTTGCGCGACGCTCTTCGCGGAGAAGGACGCCGACTGGCTCAGGCGGTGCCCGGCGGTCGAGACAGCGGCTGTCGACGCCTGCTTGGACCGCGTTGAGGTTGGGGCCCGCTCACGCCGCCAATATGCCGCGGACGTGAGGAGCCGATGCGAGAGCGAATCTGTCGAGAGAATCGCGAGCACGTTCCGGCACAGGGGTCGGCCTTGATGCCTCTCGGGCGCCTTTGAGGCGTGTCGCTCTCGTGCTGAGTACCCGGGGGCGCAGGCCGCCCCCTCCCCGCCGGGCAAAGTCCATCGGGGCCCCACCCCGGCCACGCTGCGGAGCGATCACATTTTTCGACAGGTCTTGAGCAAGCTGGCCGATTTCGTTCTGGTCCACGACCAGGCCTGGTGTGCTCGGACTACAAGGCGACAGGGGGCGGGGACACACCTCCGTTCCGCTTGGCCGCGCCGATGTGGAGATGTACGCCCGGCGCAGCCGCTCAAAGCCGATCGGGTCCCGGATGCATGGTACTTGCGCTCCGGCGGTGTGATTACCCACGAGTCTGTTTCGACCCGCTAGCGCTGGCGAGCGAGTTATTCAGCAAAATAAATGGGTTGCTGCCGATCGCCCGGCCCGCGCGACCAGAGCCATGGGGCTCCGTGGACCCTGCGCTAGCCCGCACTACACGTCGAAAATGTTTCGGGAATGCTGCCGAGTGAACGTTCGCCCTGCGGCGCGACAAATGCACGGAGCGTGGACGCCCGGGAGCATCGAGCTCCGGCGCAAGGGTATCGAACGAGGGGCTCCGCAGGCTGCGATGGCGAATCGCCCGATGACGCCAACCAAAGAGACGCCCGGCGGTGCCGAAGGTTTCCAGGGATCCGTCGCCGGCCTGGGCCTCTCGGACGTGATCCAGCTCAACGGGAACAACAAGTTCTCGGGATGCATCACCGTGCAGCACGACGATGAGGTGGGCCGCATCTTCTTCCGGGAAGGCCGGATCATCCATGCCGAGCAGGGCGGGATGTCCGGAGAGGAAGCCTTCTACGAGATCATGGCCTGGCGCGCGGGGCGCTTCAGCCTGGAACCCAACGTCTCCACGACCAGCCGCAGCATCGAGATGAACCCGCAGCACCTCCTCCTGGAGGCTCATCGGGTCATCGACGAGCGCCGCGCAGGGCTCAGGGCAGCGCCCGTGTCGGAGCGAAGCGCGGCGCCTCCGACGGCCCCGGCGAGCAAGGACAGCCCTTCGGACATCCTCGAGCGCTTGAGAGGCGTTCGCGGTGTCGCGTACGCCGTCATGGTGGGCAAGGACGGCGTGTGCATCGACGACAACACGTTCGCCGGCGAGGCGCTCGCCGGCAAGGCCGCCTACGTCGCCATGGTGGGGGACCAGCTCGGAGCGACCTTCGGTATCGGGCACCTCCGTTCGGCGGTCGTCCACGGAGGCAAACGGCACATGCTGCTCATGGTGGCCAAGAATCACTACCTCAGCCTGAGCGTCGAAGGCGTGGAGGTCGGCGCGGTGGCGGCGGATGTGCGCAGGTTGCTCGGCCTGGGGCACTGACGCAGGCCGGAGTCCTCAATGCAAACGGTGCTCTCCCAGCTCAACTCCGTTCCTGGCGTGATCGGAAGCCTCGCGTGTGACATGGAGGGCCGGGTCCTGTCGCACGCCTTCCCGTCCCTGTTCGACACGGCGATGCTCGAGGACGCCGTCAGGGTGATCGTCGACGGTGCCGCAGGCCTCGACCTCGCCAGCGGTAGCGCGGACCAGCTCGAGTTCCGCTTCGCCGACGCCCACCTCTTCGTGAAGCCCTTCCCGGGCGCGATCCTGGTCGTGCTCTCGGGCAAGGGGATCAACGTGCAGTTCGTGAACCTCTCGGTCTCGCTGGCGGCCGGGAAGCTCGCGAAGCTCCGTCTGGCTCCAGCGCCCGTCTTGCCCACTACGGCGGCCGGCAGCCTGGCCCAAGAGCCGTCCCGACGCCCGGCCCAGCCGCCAGCCCAGCTCCCAGCCCAGCCGCCAGCTCAGCTCCCGGACGGCGGCGGGAGCGCAAGCGACGACCCAAGGCACGCGAAGCGCGTCGCCCGGCCGACCAAGGGCCTCGATGAGCTGCGCAAGCGACTCGCGGAGAAGTCACGCCAGGAGAGCAGCGGCAACGTCTCCATCACGATGCCAATCGATTTGCCTGTTGGGAAGAAGCCGTAGCCTTGCCTGCGGGGAAGCAGCCATCGCCGCACGGGAAGTACCGAGCCGACAGGCAGACGAAGGCCTGAGCACGGCAGACGTGGCAGGGAAGGGTGATCGCGGTCGGAGAAGCCGCCGCGATGAGCCGAGCCTGCCTGGTCACACAGCGGTCGGGCCGCGACGCGGCCGGGACCGGGAGAACGCATGATTCGAACGATCAAGTTCAAGATGCTGGTGCTCATAGCGGTCTGCCTGGGCGTGGGCGCGCTCGGGCTGACCTGGTCCTTCAACCACACGTACGAGGAGAACGCCGCGCGCCTCACCCGGGAGTCGATCGTGAACGCGGCCGCCGCCTTCGGTGACGTGGAGCGGACGAGCGCCGAGCTCATGTCCGCCGTGCTCAGCTCACTATCGCGCGACTCCGAGGTGCGCGCCGCGCTCGTCTCGCACGATCCGGCGCGGGCGCTGGCCGCTTCCGAGGCGCTCTACCGGACCTATCGGGCCCGCTACGGGATCACGCACTGGAACTACTGGGAGCCGGAGCCGCCGGAAGCGATGGCGCCCAAGGGGCTGCGGAACATCCTGCGATCGAACGCCCCGGAAATGCACGGTGATTTCGTGGAGCGGGTCACGCTCGCTCGCGTGGCCCGGGAGCGGCGGCCGGTGATCGGCCTCGACCTCGGCTACACCGGGCTCGTCTTCCGGGTGCTGGTGCCCGTGGAGGACGGCGGGAAGGTCATCGGCTACCTCGAGCTGGGCAAGGAGATCGGGAGCTCGCTCCAGGCCATGAAGAAGGTGAGCGGGGGGGAGTACGGGCTCGTCGTCGACAAGAGCCGCATGGACGAGAAGAAGTGGGCGACGACGCGCGCCCAGCTGGGAGTCCGCAACAACTGGAACGACTCGCCGAACCAGCTCCTCATCGAGAACACGAGCTCGGACAACGAGATCCTCCGCTACAACGGCAAGATCGACGAGCTGCCCGACGAAGGGAAGCCGCTCGAGATCCTGAACAAGGGCGGGCGGGCGCTGGCGCGCGGCGTGTTCCCCATCCGCGACGTGGCGGAGAACAAGGTGGGTGCGGTCTTCGTCATGCGCGACATCACCTCTGTGTACGAGGAGATGCGCACCGCCCGGCTCCAGGCCGTCCTGGCGGTGATCGGCCTCATGGTGCTGCTGGGGCTCATCCTGGTCGCCGTATTCCAGATCCTGGTGGTGCGGCGGCTCAAGAGCATGATCCGGGTGGCCACCCGCGTGGTGGGCGGAGAGTTCGACCTCGAGATCGTGCCCTCCGCCGAAGACGAGCTGGGAGAGTTCGAGACGCTCTTCGAGCAGTTCCGGATGCTGTTCGTCGAGCTCATCGGCACCGTGCAGCAGACGACAGGCACTGGCGGGCGTGAATCACGGGGAGGGAGGTGAGCCATGGGCCAGCTCTATGACGCCAAGGTGAAGCTCGAGAAGATCATCGAGCAGAAGAAGCTCGACGGAGCCGAGACGAAGGGGAAGCTGTCCCTCAAGTCCGGGATCCTCTTCGCGCTCGTCCGGCCTGACACGCCCGACGACGCGGCCAAGCTCGAGAAGCTGCGCGCGGCCGTTCGGCAGGTGCTCAAAGTCGAGATCTGACTGAGTCGCCGGGGGCGCAGGCCGCCCCCGCCCCGCCGGGCGAAGCCCGTCGGGGCCCCACCCCGGCCACGCGGCGGGTCGCCGGGGGCGCAGGCCGCCCCCGCCCCGCCGGGCAAAGCCCGTCGGGGCCCACCCGGGCCCCTGTGACCGCAACTGAGTTTTCGACAGGTCTTGAGTCGCCGGGGCGCGCAGGCCGCCCCCACCCCGGCCACGCCGCAGAGCGATCACATCTTTCGACAAGGCTTGAACGCATCGGCGATTCCTGGTCTGGGGGGAACGAGCAACGCTCCCTCCAGACCCCCACCGGGAGGTCGAAGCCCGAGCAAGTTGCAGCACCTGCTCTGCCGACCCGCCCCGAATGGGATCGGCGACGTGCGGTGGCGGATTCGCTCTCTGGGGAAGCCGCGACGCGAGCTCGAGGACGAGCGCGCGCACCCCCTGGGCGCCCCAGCGCAGCGGCTCATGCGAAAAAAACCGTGATTCCTTGACGACGGTCAAGGAGTCCGACCTTGTCTGCGTGCTTTTCTATCGCCCTCACGTAGCGCCGCGCTGCCCAGTCCAGACGATGTGCAATTAGCGCGTCTTTGGGGAGCTTCCGGCGCATAGTCTAAGAAACCCAACGGGGGCACGATGGGCATGACGAAGCGCATCTACTCGTTCGGCGCCGGGAAGGCTGACGGCAACAAGGAAATGAAGGACCTCCTGGGCGGGAAGGGCGCCGGCCTGGCCGAGATGTCTAACATCGGCATCCCCGTCCCCCCGGGCTTCACCATCACCACCAGCGTCTGCACCGACTTTTACAAGAGCGGCAAACGCCTCCCCAAGGACATCCTCGCCGGGGTCACGGCGGCGCTGCGCAAGGTGGAGAAGCTCGCCGGCAAGAAGTTCGGGGCCACCCGGAGCCCGCTCCTCGTCTCGGTCCGCTCCGGCGCCCGCGTCTCGATGCCCGGGATGATGGACACGGTCCTCAACCTCGGACTCAACGACCGTACCGTCGAGGGACTCGCCGTGCAGAGCGGGGACGAGCGCTTCGCCTGGGACAGCTACCGCCGATTCTGCGCCATGTTCGGTGACGTCGTCCTCGGCATGAAGCCGGAGCGCAAGGAGGATCGCGATCCGTTCGAGAACATCCTGGAGCGCAAGAAACACGCGCTCGGCGTGAAACTCGACAGCGCGCTGCCCGTCTCGGCCCTGAAGGAGCTGGTGGCCGAGTTCAAGCAGGAGATCCTCCAGAAGAAGGGGATCCACTTCCCCGAAGATCCCATGCAGCAGCTCGTCGCCGCCATCGAGGCGGTGTTCCTGTCGTGGGAGAACGAGCGGGCCCGGGCGTACCGCAGGATGAACGCCATCCCCGCCAGCTGGGGCACCGCCGTCACCGTGCAGTCGATGGTCTTCGGCAACATGGGCGAGGACTCCGGTACCGGAGTCGCCTTCACCCGCAACCCCGCCACCGGCGCGAACGAGTTCTACGGCGAGTTCCTGGTGAACGCGCAGGGCGAGGACGTCGTCGCCGGCATCCGGACGCCGCAGAAGATCTCCGAGCTCGCGGCCCTCTTCCCCGAGATCGCGCGCCAGCTCGAGGACGCGCGCGGCGGGCTGGAGCGCCACTATCGCGACATGCAGGACGTCGAGTTCACCATCGAGCGAGGGCGGCTCTATCTCCTGCAGACGCGCGCCGGCAAGCGCACGGGCCTCGCCGCCGTGCGCATCGCCGTGGAGATGGCGGAGGAGGAGCTCATCACTCCCCGCGAAGCGATCCTGCGCGTCGAGCCGGCCGGCCTCAACCAGGTCTTGCGGCCCGTATTCGACGAGAGCGCGAAGGCGCGCGCGCTGCACGCCGGCCGCTTCCTCGCGAGCGGTCTCCCGGCCGGCCCCGGCGCCGCCACCGGGCGCATCGTCTTCTTCGCGGGCGACGCCGAGGCGTGGAATGCGAGGGGAGAGCAGGTGGTGCTGGTGCGTCACGAGACCAGCCCGGAGGACATCCGCGGGATGGCGGCGGCGAAGGGATTCCTGACTGCCTACGGCGGGATGACCTCGCACGCGGCCCTGGTCGCGCGGCAGATGGGCAAGGTCGCCATCGTCGGGTGTGAGTCCCTGACGTTCGACTACCTGACGCGCACCATGACGGTGGCGACGCCGAATGGCCCCAGGACCCTCGCGGAGGGCGACTGGATCTCGCTCGACGGCAGCACCGGCGAGGTGATCGACGGCTCGGTCGACACCATGCCCTCGGAGGTCGTCCAGGTCCTCATCGAGAAGACGCGCGATCCCGGCGATGCGCCCGTGTACAACCAGTTCGCGAAGCTGCTCGAGTGGGCGGACCAGGAGCGGCGGCTCAAGGTGCGCGCAAACGCGGACCAGCCCGACCAGGCGGCGGTCGCGATCGCCTTCGGAGCGCAGGGCATCGGCCTTTGCCGCACCGAGCACATGTTCTTCGGCGAGGGCAAGATCGGGCCGATGCGCGAGATGATCGTCGCCGAGTCCAATCAGGAGCGCCGCACCGCGCTCGCCAAGCTCCTGCCCCTCCAGCGCGAGGACTTCGCCGGCCTCTTCCGCGCCATGGGCTCGCGACCTGTGACCATCCGCACCATCGACCCGCCCCTCCACGAGTTCCTCCCGCACGACGAGTCGGGCGTCGAGGAGCTCGCCCGCGCCACAGGGAAGGGCGTGGACCACGTCCGCGCTCGCGTCGAGGAGCTGCACGAGTCGAATCCCATGCTCGGCAGCCGCGGCTGCCGGCTCGGCATCTCGTATCCCGAGATCACCGCCATGCAGGCGCGCGCCATCTTCGAGGCGGCCTGCGACGTGGCGGCAGAGGGGATCGAGGTGCGGCCCGAGGTGATGATTCCGCTCGTGGGCGAGAAGAAGGAACTCGACCACCAGGCCGAGATCGTGCGCGCCCTGGCGGCGGCGGTGTTCGCCGAGCGCGGGCGGAAGGTGAAGTATGCGGTCGGGACCATGATCGAGATCCCGCGCGGTGCCCTCACCGCCGACCGGATCGCCGAGACGGCCGAGTTCTTCTCGTTCGGAACGAACGATCTCACCCAGACCACCTTCGGGATCTCGCGCGACGACGTCGGGACGGTGCTGCACACCTACCTCGACGAGGACATCTACGACGTCGACCCCTTCGTGAGCATCGATCGCGACGGCGTGGGCGAGCTCATGAAGATCGCGGTCGAGCGCGGGCGGCGGACGAGGCCGAACCTGAAGCTCGGCATCTGCGGCGAGCACGGCGGCGATCCGAGCTCGGTCGAGTTCTGCCACGAGATCGGGCTCGACTACGTCTCCTGCTCGCCCTACCGGCTCCCCATCGCCAGGCTCGCCGCCGCGCAGGCCGCTGTGCGCGAGCGCATGGCCGCCGAGGTCGTGAAGGCCGCGAAGCGCACCGAGGCGAAGCACGCACCTACACGCGCAACTAAACGCGCAGCCACACGCGCAGCCACACGCGCAGCCAACGGGAAGCCCGCCCGCCCCCGAGCGGTCGCCCTCGTCGAGCCCGCTGCGCCGAAGCACCGCAAGAAGGGTGGGCAGCGCGCGCGAGCGTGAGCGCGAATGACTGGAGTGAGCGCGATGGGCTGGCTCAAGACCTGTCGAAAAATGCCTTCGGCTTCTTAGCCAGGGTGGGGCCCCGACGGCTCTGCCGGCGGGGCGGGGCGGCGCGAGCCCCGGCTACTCAGTGTCACGCAAGCTGGGTCCGTCCCCGTCTTGCGCGATGGTGGCTCGGCGATTGCTTGGTTTTAGGGGTGCCGGTTCTTTGACGCTCCGACGGACCACGGGCACACTCGCTCCCACACCTCATGTCCAGCGCTCGCATCGCCCCATGGTTGCTCGCCCCGTGCGTTGCGTTCTTCGTCTTCCTGGCGGTGCCCTGGCACGGAGCACGGGCGCGCGCCCTGGCGGAAGCGGGCGACGGACAGGTGGACGTCCGGGAGAAGCCCGATGGCGGCGCACCGGGGGCGAGCGCAAGCGCTGCGCTGGCACCACCCGTCGCGCAGCCGGTGCTGGGCGCGATGACTTACGACGCGAGCCTCGACCGCTACGTCGCGAGCTTCGGTCACGCCCGGGCGGTGCTCTCCGTCTCACCTCGCCTCCAGCAGGGTCTGGAGAAGCTCCTCGCCAGCTACCGCGTGCCTCAGGGTGCGGCGGTACTCATCGAGCCCAGGACGGGGCGGGTGCTCGCCCTCGCGGAGCACGACGAGAAGGGGTCCGGCGGGCACGTCGCGCTCAAGGCCATCGCTCCCGCCGCCAGCATCTTCAAGATCGTCACCAGCGCGGCGCTTCTCGACCGTGGCATCGCGCCCGACTCGGAGGTGTGCTTCCACGGCGGCAAGCACCGCATCCAGAAGCTGCTCCTGGCCGACGACCCGCGCCGTGACCGCCGCTGCCTCACGCTGGCCTCGGCGCTGGGGAAGAGCGCCAACGTCGTCTTCGCCAAGCTCGCCGGCCGGGACCTTTCCGCCGAGATCCTGCGCGCCGAGTCGAAGCTCTTCCTCTTCAACGCGCCCATCCCGTTCGCATGGCCGGTCGAGCCGTCTCCCGCCGAGTTCTCCGAGGATCCCTTCGAGCTCGCCACCACTGCGGCCGGGTTCGGGCCGGTACGCATGTCCCCTCTGCACGGGGCGCTCGTGGCGGCGCTGGTCGCGAACGGCGGGCGGTTCGTCCCTCCCCGCATCGTGGACGAGATCGACGGGGT
Source organism: Anaeromyxobacteraceae bacterium (assembly GCA_041500205.1). Taxonomy (GTDB): domain Bacteria; phylum Myxococcota; class Myxococcia; order Myxococcales; family Anaeromyxobacteraceae; genus Anaeromyxobacter_A. The sequence continues at coordinate 14,702 of JBGQLS010000106.1, forward strand.
CCCCGCGCCGGTGCCGGGCGAGGTGCGACAGGCTATCCGCCCCGAAGTGGCGGCAGCGCTCGCGTACATGATGACGACCACCGTCACCGAGGGCACAGCCCGCAAGGCCTTCCGCCGGGACCGCATGGCCCGCGGCTCGCCGCTGCGTGAGGTGAGCGTGGCCGGGAAGACCGGCAGTCTCTCCGAGCGCGACCCGTTCCGCGACTACTCCTGGTTCGTGGGATTCGCGCCGGTCGACGACCCGCAGATCGCGGTCGCAGCCGTGGTGGTGAACGAGCGCGTCTGGCGCGTGAAGGCGCCCTTCCTGGCGCACGAGGCGCTCAAGGCGTACTTCGCCCAGGACGCGGCGAGGGGCGTGAGGACCGCCGCCAGGTAGGTCGAGAGATCCCGTCTCCCTCTCCCTCCGCGAGGGAGAGGGTCGGGGTGAGGGAGGCTCGGGGACGCGCGAAGATGCCGAAGCCGCCTCTAGACTATAGCCTGTTGCAGAAGTCGTAGCTGCGCAGGGGCGGCGCCGCCGCCGTCACTCTCATGCGGCAGGGCGGACGCCGCCTGGGGCACGCTGGATAGCGGCTCCGGGCGCTCGTCCAGTCCCTCCTCCTCCCGGTCGGGAG
>JBGQLS010000107.1:0-15259 GCA_041500205.1 Anaeromyxobacteraceae bacterium
CCCGCCGGCCGAGCCGTCGGGGGCCCACCCCGGCTAAGATGCCAAGAGGCATTCTTCGACAGGTCTTGAGTACCCGGGGCTCGCGCCGCCCCGCCCCGCCGGCAGAGCCGTCGGGGCCCCACCCTGGCTAAGAAGCAAAGGGATTGTTCGACAAGTCTTAGTCCCCGCTCGTTCTGGAACTTCGATCGGAGAGGACCCGTGGCCGAGCTCTTCGTCGTGAACGGGATCTGCGCCGGGACGGTCTTCTTTCTTCCCGACGTTCCCACCGTGCTCGGCCGCTCTCCCGAGAGCCACGTCCAGGTCACCGACCCGTGGATCTCCAGCATGCACGCCCTCTTCGAGCGGCGCGGAGAGCAGCTCTGGGTGGTGGACCTCGACAGCCGCAACGGCACGTTCGTCGACGAAGAGCGCGTGCACGAAGCACCGATCGGGCCAGGGACGAAACTCCGCTTCGGCAAGACGAGCGCGGAGCTGCGCGCGCGACCGGAGGCGCTCGAGCCCCAGGGCCTCCTCGCAGACCAGCGCACCATCATCCGCTACGTGGCCGACATCGGCGCGGACCCCTCGACGCTCCCGCCCTCGCCCCCGATGGACCCGCGACTGCACCCGACCGAAGCGCGGCGAGACCCGCGTGCGGCAGCGGGCGAGGCGCACCGGCAGATCGCCGTCCTCAACGAGATCGGTCGAGCGCTCCTGGGCGCCGGTGGTCTCGCCGACGCCTTGAGCCGCCTGCTCCGGGTCCTGGCGGGCGCGATCCGCGCGGAAAGCTCCGGGGTCCTGCTCATGGACGAGCGCGGCCAGATGGTGCCGCTCGTGTCCGAGCCCCCCGACCGTCCTCCGGGCTTCTCCGCGACGGTGGTGGAAGCGACGCTGCGCAGCAGGGCCGGCATCCTCACCCTCGACGCACAGCAGGACGCGCGCTTCTCCCAGAGCGACTCCGTCATCGCCCGGGGAATCCGCTCGTTCATCAGCGCGCCCATCTGGGCCGACAACCGCATCCTGGGGGTGTTGCTGCTCGAGCGCAGCTTCGCCTATCCGTTCACCGCGAACGACCTCGAGCTCGCGACCCTGGTCGGTTTCCAGGCGGCTCTGGCGGTGGAGCGTGTCCGCATCGCCGAACGTGAGCAGGCTACCGAGGAAGTGCGCAGGCGCCTCCTGCGCCACCTCGACGTGGCGGCGACGGCGGCGCTCCTCTCCACCGACGCGGGCGACCCCGACGCGCTCCGGCCGGCGGTGCGCGAGGACGTGGCCGTGCTGGCCTTGGCGCTGGACGGGCTGTCTCATCTCACCGCCGAGCGCCCGCCGTCGGAGTCGGCCGAGCGGGCCCTCGCGCTGCAGCGCGCGCTCGCCGAGGCTGCACAGTCGGAGGGCGCAGCCGTTGACCTCCGCCTCGACGGCGGCGTGCTCGCCGTCTTCGACCTGCCCCTGGCCCGGCAGGACCCGCTGAAACGTGCTCGCCGGTGTGCCCTCGCCTTGCTCGCGCGCGCAGCCGAGCTTGAGGGAGGGCGCGAACCGCCGCGGCTCATGGTCAGGATCGGCCTCGCGAGCGGCCGCGCGCTGGTCGGTAATTTCGGCCCCCCCGATCGGCCCGAGCTCAGGGCCATGGGGGAGGCAGTGGATGCCGCCCTCCGGCAGGCCTCGGAGGCCGCACCCGGAGAAGCGAGAGAAGACCCGCTTGCACCGCGCCCCGTGAGCGAGTAGGGTGCGCAGAATTCGAGGTAATCCAAGGCGTTGCGGCCACGAAGGTCCAGCCTTGGGCTGATGATGCAGCTCGACTTGCGCGACGCCTCCCGATTTCTGGGCGTGGACGAAGGCACCATGTATCGATGGGCGCGCCGAGGGGAGATCCCGGCCCGGCTCATCCACGATCAGTATAGCTTCGACCACGTCGACCTCCTCGAGTTCGCCTCGGCCCGAGGCATCAAGGTGTCGACGGAGATGCTCGCCGAACCCAACTCGCGCGGCCAGCCCATGCCCAGTCTCGCCGAAGCGGTGCGCGCGGGCGGCGTCCACCACGACGTGCCGGGGCCCGACAAGGCGGCCGTGTTGAAAGCGGTGGTGGACATGCTTCCCCTCCCCGCCAGCATCAGCCCAAGCTTCCTTTATCAGATGCTCCTGGCACGCGAGCAGCTCGGCTCGACCGGTTTCGGTCACGGCATCGCCATCCCCCACGCGCGTGACCCCGTCGTCCTGCGGGTGGCTGCGCCGGCGGTGGCGGTGTCGTACCTCGCCACACCCGTGGACTTCGAGGCTCTCGACGGCAAGCCGGTCCACACGCTCTTCACCATGGTATCCCCCTCGGTGCGCGTGCACCTGCACCTGCTCGCCGTCCTCGCCACCGCGCTCCGCGACGCCGACGTGATGGCGGCTGTGGCGGCGCGCGCCCCCGAGCCGGACCTGGTCGAGGCGCTGGTGCGGGTGGAGGCTTCGCTGCCGAGGCACCGTGACAGCGGCGGCGTGGCAGGAGCGAAGAAGGCGTGATCGCCCTCCACCTCGGCGCGCTCTCGGTGCTCCTCGCTGGCGCCCTGGCCGCACTCGCGCTCGCGCGCCGACCGCAGCTGGCGCTCGCGGCCGCCACCGGCAGCGCCGTCCTGGGGAGCACGCTCGGCTTGATCTCCGCGATCGCCGTGCTCCTGGGCCGGCCCGGCGCCACCGTGGCGCTGCCGTGGAGCGCGCCCCACGCCGCCTTCAGCGTCGGCCTCGACCCGCTCTCCGCCTTCTTCGAGGCAGCGCTCTTCGCGCTCGCCATTCCGGCCGCTCTCTTCGGCTCAACCTACATGCGGCCGCACCTCGGGCGCCGGCGCTCCCTGCCCGCGTTCCTCTTCTTCCAGAACCTGCTGCTCGCCTCCATGGCGCTCGTGTTCTCGGCGCGGCAGGCCGTGCTCTTCCTCGTCGCCTGGGAGGTGATGGCGCTGGCGTCGTTCCTGCTCGTCACGTTCGAGCACGAGGACGCGGATGTGCGTGGCGCAGGCTTCGTCTACCTCGTCGCCTCGCACCTCGGGACGGCGTTCCTGTTCGCGCTCTTCGTCCTGCTGGGCCGTGATGCGGGCTCCTTCGACTTCGGAGCCTTCGCCGCGCTCAGGACCTCGCCCGCGGCGCACGCGGCGCCGGCCGCGCTCCTCTTCGGCCTCGCGCTCGTCGGCTTCGGCACCAAGGCCGGTCTCGTCCCGCTCCACGTCTGGCTGCCGGAGGCGCACCCGGCGGCGCCGAGCCACGTGTCCGCGCTCCTCTCCGGCGTCATGATCAAGACCGGGCTCTACGGCATCGTGCGGGTCTTGCTGTGGCTCCCCCCCGCGCCGGCCGGCTTCGGCATGGTGCTCGCCGTGGTCGGGCTCGGGGGAGCGCTCGTCGCGATCACGCTCGCGATCGGCCAGCGCGACATCAAGCGCGCTCTCGCCTACTCCAGCGTGGAGAACGTCGGTATCATCACGCTCGCGATCGGCCTGGCCCTGGCGGCCGAGGCGCACGGCGAGCGGACGGTGGCGGCGCTGGCCTGGTCGGGCGCGCTCCTCCACGTGTGGAACCACGCGATGATGAAGGGCCTGGCCTTCATGGGCGCGGGCGCCATCGCTCACGCGGCGCACACCCGCGACCTCGAGCGGATGGGCGGGCTCCTGGCGCGGCTGCCCCGCACCGCCGTCTTCTTCCTGGTCGGCCTCGCCGCGCTCTCGGCGCTGCCGCCGCTCAACGGCTTCGCCTCCGAGTGGCTCGTCTACCTGGGCCTCATCCAGACGGCGGCGAGCGCGCCGGGTGGGTTCTCGCTCCTCGGCTGGCTGGCTGTGGCGGTCCTGGCCCTGGTGGGTGGCATCGCAGCCGCCGGGTTCGCGAGGCTGGCCGGGATCGCGCTCCTCGGCGCCCCGCGAAGCCCGGGAGCCGAAGCGGCGCACGAGCCCTCGCCCGGGTTGTGGCGCCCGCTCGCCGCGCTCGCCGCCACGTGCGCCTTCCTCGGCCTCTTTCCCGATCTCGCCCTGCGGCTCGCGCTCCCCGCCATCGCGCAGGCAGCCGGAACCGCCCCGGCGGCTCTGGCGGAACGCCTCGGACCCGCCGTCCGGGCGATGGCGCTGCCTTTGCGGACCGGTAGCGCGGTCCTCGTCGTCCTCGCCGGCGGCCTGGCTCTCCTCGCCCGCCGCGCGCGCAGGGGGCGTGAGATCACGACGAGCGAGACGTGGGGCTGCGGGTACAGCCGGCCGACGGCACGCATGCAGTACACCGGCACGGGATTCGGGCAGCTGCTCCTCTCCAGTCTGGCGCCGCGCCCGTTCCAGCCACGCGGCCGGATCGTGCCGCCGAAGGGCGTCCTGCCCGGCCGCGCCACCGCCCGCTTCGAGCTCCGCGACCCGGCCCGCGCGAGGATCTTCGACCCGCTCTTCCGCGCCATCGCCCAGCGCGCCAACCGGATGCGCAGCTACCAGGCACAGCGCCTCAACCTGCAGCTCCTCTTCACGCTCGCCACCCTCCTCGTCCTGGTGGCGCTGCTCGCCCTGCGCGCGCCATGAGCCTCCTACTCGTCATCCTCGGCATCGTGCTCGCCGCGGCCTCGGGACTGCTGGCGCTTGCGTTTCACCGCAACCCGGTGGCGGCGCAGCGGGTCGCCTGCGCCGCGCTCGTCACGGCCGCTGCCCTCGCCATCGCCGGCGCCCTTTCCGTGCTCGCGCTCGGGCACGCCGCGGAGTTCCACGCTCAGTGGAGCCCGCCCGGCGCGTCGCTCGCGCTCCGGCTCGACGCCCTCTCCGCCCTCTTCCTCCTGCCGATCTTCGGTGTCCCGGCCGCGGGATCCGTGTACGGCCTCGCCTACTTCCCCCAGGCGGCGCGCGGCGGACAGGCGCGCCGGCTGCAGATCTTCTACGGCCTCGTCACCGGGGCGATGGCGCTCGTCGCCGTGGCCGCGAACGCGATGCTGTTCCTCGTCGCCTGGGAGGTGATGGCCCTGTGTGGCTTCCTCCTCGTGCTCACTGAGCACGAGAAGAAGGCGGCGCAGCGGGCCGCCTTCGTGTACCTCGCCGCGACGCACGTGGGCACGCTGGCGCTCTTCGCGCTCTTCTCGCTGCTCGGCAGCGCCGCGGGGTCCTTCGATTTCGCGCGGATGGCCGCCGCCGGGCTGGCGCCGGGAGCCGGGACCTTCGCCCTCATGCTGCTCGGCTTCGGGCTCAAGGCCGGCCTCATGCCTTTCCACTTCTGGCTCCCGGGGGCCCACGCCGCCGCGCCCAGCCACGTCTCGGCGGTCATGTCGGGGGTGCTCCTCAAGACCGGCATCTACGGCATCTTGCGCGTGAGCGGCCTGTTCGCCTCGCCGCCGCTGTGGTGGGGGCTCGTGCTGCTGGCCCTCGGCTGCGCCTCGGCGGTGCTCGGCGTCGCCTTCGCCCTGGCCCAGCACGATCTCAAGCGCCTGCTCGCCTACCACTCGGTCGAGAACGTGGGCATCATCGCCATGGGCGTCGGCCTGGCGCTGGTCGGCCGCGCCATCGGAGATCCTGCCCTCGTGCTGCTCGGGTTCGGGGGAGCTGGCTTGCACGTCGTGAACCACGCCCTCTTCAAGTCGCTGCTCTTCCTCGGCGCGGGCGCGGTGGACCACGCCTGCGGCACACGTGAGATCGACCTCCTCGGGGGACTGGCGAGGAGGATGCCGCTCACCGCGGGCCTGTTCCTCGTCGCCGCGGTGGCCATCAGCGGGCTCCCACCGCTGAACGGCTTCGTCTCCGAGTGGCTCGTCTACCTCGGCTCGCTGCGCGCGCTCTCCTCGGCTTCACCGTTCGTCGCGTGGGCGGCCATCGCCGCGCCGGTGCTCGCGCTCGTCGGGGGGCTCGCGGCCGCCTGCTTCGCCAAGGTGTTCGGGACGGTGTTCCTGGGGGTGCCCCGCTCCGGCCACGGGGCGAGCGCCCACGAGGCGGCGCGTGCCATGCTCGGTCCGATGGCCCTGCTCGCGGCGGCCTGCGCCTTCATCGGCCTGTTCCCCGCGGCGGTGGTGCCGGCCCTGGGCCGCGCCGCTGCAGCGTGGGCCGAGCTCACGCCAGCCGCACTCGCCGTCCCGGGTCGCAGCGCGGCCGCGTCGGCCGGAGCGATCACCGCTTCGGCCGCCCTTCTGCTGCTCGTGGCGGGCGCAATCGCCGCCTGGCGCTACCGGCGCACGCGCGGCGCCGCCGAATCGGAGACGTGGGGCTGCGGCTTCGCGCGCCCCACCGCCCGCATGCAGTACACGGGCTCGTCCTTCGCGGAGATGCTGACCCTCCGCTTCGGCTGGGCCTTCTTCCCCAATGCCCGCGTCGAGCCGCCGCGCGGCCCCTTTCCGAAGCACGCCTCCTTCAGCTCGCACGTGCCCGACACGGTGCTCGACGTGGCGATCGTCCCCGTCTGGCGAATCACGGCCTGGGGCGCGGGGTGGGTCCGGACCCTCCACCGCGGACAGGTCCAGGGGCAGGCGCTCCTGGTGTGCCTCACGCTGATCGCCCTGCTCGTCTGGCGGTTCCTCTGGTGGTGAGCTCATGGCCGTGACCCTCCTCTCCTTCGTCTACCTGGCGCTGTTCCTCACCCTGCCGCCGCTGCTCCTGGGCGTGGTGAACCGGGTCAAGTCGCTCTTCGCCGGCCGGCAGGGCCCGCCGCTGTGGCAGCTCTACGCTGACCTGCGGCGGCTCGCGCGCAAGGGCGCCGTCTACAGCCGGACCACCACGTGGGTGTTCCGCGCCGGACCGGTCGTCGGTCTCGCCGCCGTCGCCACCGCCGGCCTCCTCATGGCCTTCGGAGGCGCGCCCGCGGCGCTCTCCTTCGGAGGCGACTTCGTCCTCTTCGCATACCTGCTCGGGCTGGCGCGGTTCGCGACCGTGCTCGCCGCGCTCGACACCGGCTCGGCGTTCGAGGGGATGGGCGGAGCGCGCGAGGTCACCTTCTCGAGCCTCGCCGAGCCGGCCCTCTTCCTCTGCCTCGTCACGCTGGCGCGCGCGACGGGCTCGATCTCGCTCAGCGGGATGCTCGGTCCCGCGCTGCCCGACGCCTGGGGCCACGCCGCGCCGGCCCTGCTCCTGGCCGCCATCGCCCTCTTCGTCGTCGCGCTGGCGGAGAACTCCCGCATCCCGGTCGACGATCCCAACACCCACCTCGAGCTCACCATGATCCACGAGGTCATGGTGCTCGACCACTCGGGGCCCGACCTCGCCCTCATCCTGTACGGCGCCTCCCTCAAGCTCTTTCTCTTCGGAGCGCTGTTCGTCCGCCTCGCCCTGGGCGTCCGCACCGGGGGCCTGGCCGGCGTCGCGGTCTTCCTGGCGGGCATGCTCGGGTTCGCGGTGCTCGTCGGCCTGATCGAGTCGATCATGGCGCGGCTGCGCCTTGTGCGCGTCCCGCAACTCCTCGTCGGTGCCTCCGTCCTCTCCGCCTTCGGCCTCGTCCTCCTGCTCAGGTGACCCGGATGTCTGCCTGGACCGAGATGGTGTTCATCCTGCTGGTCGTGTTCGACTTCTTCCTGCTCGCCTCGAGCCGCCTCAAGGCCGTCATCCGCGCCGCCGCGGCGCAGGGCGCGCTCTTGAGCGTGCTGCCGCTCTTGCTCGCCACGGACAAGGCCGAGGTCGGCCACGTGCTCGCCCTCTCCATCGGGGCGCTGGTGGTGAAGGGCGTGGTCATTCCGTGGCTCCTCATGTGGGCCATCCGCGAGGCCTCCATCCGGCGAGAGGTGGAGCCGATCGTGGGGTTCATCCCCTCGCTCCTCCTCTGCGCCGTGGGGGTCGCGCTCGCCTTCGCGTTCTCGAGCGCCATGCCTCTCCCCACCCCCGAGAAGCACGGCTTCCTCGTCCCGACGGCGCTCTCGACGGTCTGGACCGGTCTGCTCCTCGTCGTGTCGCGGCGCAAGGCCGTGTCCCAGGTCATCGGCTTCCTCGTCCTGGAGAACGGGGTGTTCCTGTTCGGCCTGCTCCTCTCGGACTTCATGCCGGCCATGGTCGAGGCGGGCGTCCTCCTCGACCTCTTCGCGGCCGTGTTCGTCATGGGCATCGTGATGTTCGACATCAACCGCGAGTTCTCCTCGCTCGACACGGAGAAGCTCTCCGCGCTCAAGGACTGACCGGGATGTTCTTCGTCATCCTCGCACCCCTGGCGCTGGCCGCGCTCGCCTTCGCGGATCCGCTGCAGGCGCGCCGCCCCCGCGCACTGCTCGCGGGCGGCCTGCTCCACCTCGCTGGCGTGGCCTTCCTGTGGATCGCGCGGCCTGCGCCGGCGCTCGGCGGCTGGCTCGAGCTCGACCCGCTCGCGAAGGTCGTGCTGACGATGATCAGCGTGCTCTTCGCCGTCTGCGGGGTGTACGCGCAGGGCTACCTCGCCCGCCGCCCGGATCGCGACAATCGCGTCTTCGTGGGCGGCCTGCTCGTCTTGCTCTCCGCGATGACGGTGGTCGCCTGCTCCCAGCACCTCGGGCTTCTGTGGGTGGCCATCGAGCTCACCACCCTCTGCACGGCGCCGCTCATCTACTTCGACAAGAGCGCACGCTCCCTCGAGGCGGCCTGGAAGTACCTCCTCGTCTGCTCGCTCGGCATCGCCCTGGCGCTCCTCGGCACGTTCTTCCTGGCGCTCGCCGGCGCAGGCGAAGGTGGCCCGCGCTCGCTGCTCCTGGCCGACCTGGTCCGCGCCGGGGGCGCCCTCTCCTCACCCTGGGTCCGCGCCGGGTTCGTGTTCCTCCTGGTCGGCTACGGGACGAAGATGGGCCTCGCCCCGCTCCACTCCTGGAAGCCCGACGCCTACGGCGAGGCCCCCGGGATCCTGGGAGCGCTCCTGTCGGGCGGCGTTACCAGCGTCGGGTTCGTCGCCCTCGCGCGCGTGGTGCAGGTGTGCAGCGCCGCGGGCGAGGGGGCGTTCGCGCGCGACGCGCTGGTGGGCATGGGCCTGCTCTCGATGGCGCTCGCGGCGGTGTTCATGATCGGCCAGAGCGACTTCAAGCGGATGCTGGCGTACTCCTCGGTCGAGCACATGGGCATCCTCGCCCTCGGGCTGGGGCTGGGAGGCTCGGCCGCGTCCGGCGCGGTGTTCCACACCCTCAACAACGGCCTCACCAAGGGCGTCCTCTTCCTCGCCGCCGGCAACATCCACCGTTCGTACGGGTCGAAGCGCGTCGAAGACGTCCGGGGCGCCGCGCGCCGGCTCCCGGTGTCGGGGCCACTCTTCCTCGCCGGCTTCCTCGCCGTGACCGGATCGCCGCCCTTCAGCCCGTTCTTCAGCGAGTTCTCGATCCTGAACGGCGCGATCGCCGGCGGCCGCTTCGTCGTGGGCGGGCTCTTCCTCCTCTTCCTGTCGGTGATCTTCGTCGGCATGGGCGCCACCGTCCTCAAGGTCGTCCAGGGCGATCCCAGCGGCGCACCCGAGATGCACCACGGCGACTCCTGGCTCACCGCCGCGCCGCCGCTCTTTCTCATGGCGCTCGTGCTCGCGCTCGGGCTGTTCCTGCCGCAGGAGCTCAAGAGCCTCTTCGACGCCGCCGCGGCGCGGGTGGGGGGATAGGTGGCGATGCTGCGGGCGAGCACGAAGACGATTGAAAGGCGAGTCTGATGGCGGACCTCCTCGAGAGCTGGAACGGCGAGGCGGTGGCGGCGGGCGACGTGCCCGTGCTCTCCCTGGAGCGCTTCCAGGGAATCGTGTGCGACGTCCTCACCGCGGGCGGGCGGGTCGCCTCCCTCTTCGGCCTCGCCTCCCAGGGCGGAAGGACGCTCGTCGTGGCCGCCCTGGCAGACGATCCGGACAGCCGCATCGGCCTCCTCTCGACGGTGGTGGAGGGGCGCTGGCCCTCGCTCGCCGCGGAGTGCCCGGCCATCCAGGCCTTCGAGCGCGAGCTGGCCGAGCAGTACGGCGTGGTGCCCGAGGGCCATCCCTGGCTTAAGCCGGTGCGGTTCGAGCACCCGCACGCGGAGGTCCCGGACGCGTTCGGCCGGACCGCGCCGTGGCCGACCATCCCGGGGGACTACCCCTTCTTCCGCGTCGAGGGCGAGGAGATCCACGAGGTCGCGGTGGGTCCCGTGCACGCCGGTATCATCGAGCCGGGCCACTTCCGCTTTCAGTGTCATGGCGAGCAGGTGCTCCACCTCGAGATCGCCCTCGGCTACCAGCACCGCGGCGCGGAGCGGCTCCTCGAGGGCGGGCCCGGTGGGCGCGGCCTGGCCGTGGCGGAGACGATCGCGGGAGACACGTCGATCGGGCATGCCCTGGCCTACTGCAGCGCTCTCGAGGCGCTCGCGGGCCTGGAAGCGCCGCCACGCGCGTCCTACCTGCGCGGCATCGCGCTCGAGCTGGAGCGGCTCGCGAACCACGTCGGCGACCTCGGGATGCTGGCCGGCGACGTGGGGTTTCAGCCCACCGCGAGCGCCTGCGGCGCGCTGCGAGCTGAGTTCCTCAACTCCACGGCCGAGATCTGCGGCAACCGCCTGGGCCGCGGTCTCCTCGTGCCCGGCGGCGTGCGGTTCGACATCGCACCGGACGAGGCGACGCGCCTCGCCGAGAAGCTGGCGCGCGCCTGGGAGCTCACCCAGCAGTCGGTCAGGCTCTTCTTCCGATCGCCGTCGGTCCGCAACCGCACCGACGGAACCGGCGTCGTCTCGCGCGCTCTTTGCAACGAGCTCGGCCTGGTAGGCCCAGCCGCGCGCGCCTGCGGTGTCGGGCGTGACGTGCGTCACGATCACCCGTTCGGCCTCTACCGGTTCGCGCACGTCCCTGTCGCGACCGCCGACTCGGGCGACGTCTTCGCCCGGGCCTGGGTCCGGTACGTCGAGTGCGAGCGTAGCGCCCGTTTCGTGGTGAACCACCTGCGCAACCTGCCCGAGGGACCGACGCGCGCGCAGCTGCCGCCGCTCCCGCCAGACCGCCTCACCGTCTCCATGGTCGAGGGGTGGCGCGGCGAGATCGTCTACGTGGCGGTGACCGGCGCCGACGGCCGCCTCGCCCGCTGCAAGGTGACCGACCCCTCGTTCCACAACTGGATGGGCCTCGCCCAGGCGCTGCGAGGCCAGCAGATCAGCGACTTCCCGCTCTGCAACAAGAGCTTCAACCTCTCCTACGCGGGGCACGACCTGTGATCGAGATCCTGAAGGCTCGCCTGAAGCTCGGGAAGCAGACCGTCGCCTATCCCGGCGGACCAGCCCGCTTTCCGGAGCGCTTCCGGGGCCGACCGGTGCTGGACCCGGCCCGCTGCGAGGCGGGCTGCGTCGCATGCGCCGACGCCTGCCCCACGGGCGCGGTGCGCGAGGCAGGACTCGCGTCGATGACCCTCGACATGGGCCGCTGCCTCTTCTGCGCCGAGTGCATCGACGCCTGCCCGAGCGGCGCGGTGTCCTTCACGCGCGACTACCGGCTCGCCATGCGGACGCGAGAGGAGCTCCTCGTCAACGCGCTCGAGGGCGACGAAGCCAAGCTGGCTCGGGCGCTCGACGCGAAGATGCGCTCGCTCTTCGGCCGCTCGCTCAAGCTCCGGCAGGTGTCGGCGGGCGGCTGCAACGGGTGCGAGGCGGAGCTGAACGCGTCGGGCAACATCCAGTTCGATCTCTCTCGCTTCGGCATCCAGTTCGTGGCGTCACCGCGGCACGCCGACGGCATCGTGGTCACGGGCCCGGTGACCGAGAACATGCTGCTCGCGCTCCAGAAGACCTACGAGGCGACGCCCGCGCCCAAGATCGTCGTGGCGGTCGGCGCCTGCGCCATCTCCGGCGGCCCATTTGCCGGCAGCCCCGTCGTGAACGACGGCGTCGATGGGACCCTCCCCGGAGTTCCGGTGGACCTCTGGATTCCCGGCTGTCCGCCGCACCCCATCACCATCCTCGACGGGCTCCTCCGGCTCCTCGGGCGCGTGCAGGGCGACGAGCTGCGGCTGGCGGGCACAGGCATCGTGAGCGCCGCCGAGCCGCTGCCGGTTCTTCCACCCGGCGAGAGCAACCCGGCGAAGATCACGTGATCGCGCCGCGGACGTGCTCCCGGTTTCACGGTGAGGAAGTACGCCGTCAGGGCGCGCGGTTCCACAGGCGGATGACGCGCGCCTCCTGCTCCCAGCCCAGCACGCACAAGGAGCCTGGACCCAGCGCAAGGAGACGCCCCGAGGCCGGCGGCAGCCCGAGCCAGCAGGCGGCGAGGACGCGCAGCAGGTGCCCGTGCGCGAAGAGGGCCACGTCACCGTCCACGCTCTCGGCCTCGGCCAGGACGAGCCTGGCGCGAGCCCCGACGGCTTCCACCGTCTCGCCGCCTGGTACCCCGCCGGTCCAGATCGTCCAGCCCGGCACGTCGGCGCGCACGTCGACCGTCAGCCGCCCCTCGTAGGCGCCGTAATCCCACTCCATGAGGTCGTCGGAGAGGCGCGCCGCATCTCCGTAACCGGCGAGCCGACACGTCTCCTTCGCACGCAGCAACGGGCTCGTGAGCACGAGCGCGAAGGTCCGTCCTCCGAGCAGGGCGCCGACGGCCCTCGCCTGCCGCTCACCTTCCGGCGTGAGGGGCAGGTCCGTCCGCCCGGTGTGGCGCCCGAGGCGGCTCCACTCCGTCTCGCCGTGGCGGACGAGCCAGATCTCCCGCGGGGGTCTCATGTCATCCTCACACGCATATGCGGGCAACCGCCCGAGCTATCTCGGACGTGCTGGCGCGGCGCGTCTTCTCGTAGAGCGCGGCGAAGTAGCGCCTGCCGGTCGCGAGCGGCACGACGAAAGCGCGCCGCTCCACGAGCCCCTCCGCCTCGGCCAGGCTCCGCAGCTCCTGCGGCGGCACGAGCCGCGTCGCGTCGTCGAGAGCGCGCACGCTCGGATACTGGCTCTCCCTGACTTCCGTGCCCCCGGGGAGCTGCAGGACGACCGTGAAGGCGCCCCCGGGCGCGAGCCACGACGCCACGCGCGGGACCACCACGCGCACGTCGACGTACTCGAGCACGAGCGCGGCGTGGACGAGATCGAACCGGCCCGTGTCGAGCTGCGCCCGCTCGACGTCGCCACAGAGGAGCTCGAGAGCAGCGCCGAGGCGTCGCTGGCGCTGGCGCGCGACCGCCAGGTACGAGAGGTTCACGTCCACGCCGACGATGCGGCCCGTGAGGTGGAGGTCCACGTGCTCGAGTCCGTTGCCCGTCGCGACGCCGAGCAACGCCAGCCGGCGAGGGCGGCGAGCTGCGTAGGCCTTCGCGAAGATGGTCGAGAGCGGCCCGAGCTCGTCGAGGCCGCCCGGTCCCATGTAGGCCTCGTATTCGGCGGCGGACACGAAGGACCAGGGGTTCGTTCGGGCCACGGTTCGCAGGTATATCGCAGCGCCGGGTAGGAGGGGGTCGCGAACGGCTCCTGGCGGGAGGGTGGCAGATCCTGAACGCGACACCGCTGCCGGTCATCTGCTTCACCCACACCACGTTCCGCGAGGGCCGCCGCACCACGGCCGGCCTGGTCGCGGAAGTCGTGGGTCGAGGTCGCGCCTGGATCTCCGAGGTGGTCCTGGCCGGTCGCGAGAAGGCGCTCCGCGCCTGTATCACCAGCTTCCTGACCGAGGAGGCGGACCTCGACGTGCTCGTGGACGAGCTGGAGCGGGCGCTCCACTGAGTCGCCGGGGGCGCAGGCCGCCCCCGCCCCGCCGGGCAAAGCCCATCGGGGCCCCACCCCGGCCACGCCGCAAAGCGATCACCTATTTCGACAGGTCTTGAGTGAGCAGCATTGCTGCAGCCCAACTGCGCTCCCGGCAGGGTCTGCGGTATCATCGGCGCCCAGGATGCCAGGCGGCATCGACGAGGACTCGTGACGCGCGCGGAAGAGAATGCCAGCTGACCTCGATCCCCTCGTCCAGGCGCTGATCGAGGGAGAGCGGGAGCGATCCCAGGAGATCGTCGCCGGCCTCGTCGCCGGCGGAACACGCCCCCTCGAGATCGTCATCGGCGGCGTCGAAAAGGCCATGGCGTCCCTCGACAGGAAGTGCACCGCCGAGCAGTTCAACCTCCTGGAGATCATGCTGGCCGGGCGCGCGGTGATGGCCGTGATCCGCCAGCTCTTTCCCGAGGACGCGGCGCTGCCGTTCCCGCGCGCCAGCGTGGTCGTGGCCGTCCTGCAGGGCGACATCCATGACATCGGAAAGGCGATCCTCAAGATCCTGCTGGCCGGCAATCGCTTCCGGGTGGTCGACTGCGGCAGGGACGTGCCGGCCGTCAGCGTCGTCGCGGCAGTGGCGGAGAGCGGGGCCGCGGCCGTGTGCGTGAGCGGCCTCATCTCGAGCGTCATCCCGCAGGTTCAGGGCCTCAAGCCCGCCCTGGCGCGGGCGGGGCTGGCCCAGGTCAGAGTGCTGGCTGGAGGTGCCGCGCTGAAGCAGTGCACGGCAGCTACCCTGAACGTCGACTACGTCGGGCAGACCGCCTTCGATGCGGTCACGTACCTGAACACCCTGGTGGAGGCCTGCCATCGACAGCCTTGAGCGGATCCGCCGCACCATGGCCTTCGAGCCCTGCGACCACCCGCCCGTGATCGCCCAGGTGTTCGCGCACGCGGCGATGGCCAGCGGCCGGAGCGTCGACGAATACCTGTCTTCCGGGGCAGTGGCCGCCGCCTGCCAGCTCGACGCCCGAGCCCACTACCGTTACGACGCGGTCTTTGCGGTGCTCGACTTGACCTTGGAAGCCGAGGCGGCCGGCGGGGAAGTGCAGTCGCATCGCGGCCTCTATCCGACGGTGATCCGGCCGCCTTGCGCTCAGGACTGCGACTTTCCGCGCATGCCCGTCCCCGATCCGGGTACGGCGGGGCGTTTACCGATGGTCCTGGAGATGGCGGAGCGGCTGCGCGCCGCGTGCGGTGACGAGGCCCTGGTGGTGGGTCTCGTGCAGGGTCCGATGACCCTGGCCGTGCAGTTCCTGGGGATGGAGCGAGCGCTCTACCTCGCCGCCGACGAGCCAGACCGTTTCCTGCAACTGCTCGACTACGCCACGTCGGTGGGCAAGGCCTTCGGCCTCGCGCAGCTCGCGGCCGGAGCCCATCTCGTCCTGGTCTTCGAGCCCGCGGCGTGCCCGGAGGTCGTGCCGCCTGGGCTGTTCCGCGAGATGATCGGCCCCCGGCTGGCGAGCCTGTCCGCGGCCTTCAAGCATGCCGGGGCGATGGGGAACTGGCTCCACATCGCGGGCCGTGCCGCGCCCATCCTCCCGCGCTATGCGGCGCTCGGCGTCGATATCGGCAACTTCGACTATTGCGTCGACCCGCAGGCGCTGCTTGCGGCCCTGGGCGACAGCCGGCTCTGTCTCGACGGCAACGTCAAGCCGCTGAGCTTCGTCACCGACAGCCCTGCGGACATCGAGCGCGAGGCC
>JBGQLS010000108.1:0-15224 GCA_041500205.1 Anaeromyxobacteraceae bacterium
AGGGGGTAATGCTCTGGCCCCTCACCACACCTGCAGCTCCACCCCACCGAACTCATCCTGGGCCAGACCGCCGCCCTCACGTTTCTCACTTACCGGACGTCCCATGATTCCCCAGCAGTGCCAAGTTCTTGGACAGCGCTGAGACTAATGCCCAGGGCTCTGCCGGCGGGGCGGGGCGGCGCGAGCCCCGGCTATTCGCGAGACCGCGTCAGATCACGGTGCCGTCGGGAATGACGCCGCCCTTCGACACGATCACGATCCCGTCCCGGATGAAGTGGCCGCTGCCGTCGGCGCTCTGAACACCCGCGGCGTTGACGATCCGCACGCCGCGTCCGATGCGCGCGTTCTTGTCCACGATGGCGCGCTCGATGACGGAGTCAGCCCCGATGCCGACAGGCGGCAGGCCCCGGGCCTGCGCCCGCTCGATGTCCTGCAGCGTCTCGTAGTAGTCCGCCCCCAGCACGAGCGTGTCGCGCAGGCGCGTGCCCTGGCCGATCCGGCTGCGGATGCCGATGACTGACCGATCGATCTCGGCGCCCATCAGGATGCAGCCCTCGGAGACGAGCGCGGCGCGCAGGGTGCAGCCCTCGACCTTGGTGGCGGGCAAGAAGCGCGGGTGGCTGTAGACCGGCTGCCTCACGTCGTAGAAGTCGAAGGGCGGCATGGGGCCGGTCAGCGCGAGGTTCGCCTGGAAGTACGAGGCGATCGTCCCCACGTCCTCCCAGTAGCCGCGGAACACGTGCGCCTGCACCCGCGCCTCGCCGATCGCCTTGGGGATGATGTGGCGCCCGAAGTCGACGAGCGCGGGGTCGGCGATCGCGCTCATGAGCGCCTCGCGGCCGAACATGTAGATGCCCATCGAGGCGAGGAAGCCGCGCCCGTATCCTGGGATGTCGGACTCGAGGTCGTCGAGGCGCTCCGGGCCGGGCTTCTCCTCGAAGTGCACGATCCGGCCCTCGCCGTCGACCTTCAAGATGCCGAAGCTCGCGGTCTGCTCGCGCGGGACCGGGAGGACGGCCACGGTCGCGTCCGCGGCGAGGCGCCGGTGCGTCTCCTGCAACTTCCGGTAGTCCATCTGGTAGAGCTGATCTCCCGACAGGATCAGCACGTCGCGACTGCGATGGCTGCGCAGGTGGCGCAAGCTCTGCCGGACCGCGTCGGCGGTGCCCTGGAACCACTCCCGGCTGTCCTCGGTCTGCTCCGCGGCGAGGATGGTGACGAAGGCCTCGCTGAAGATGTCGAACTTGTACGTTTGGCTGATGTGCTTGTTGAGGCTCTCCGAGTTGTACTGCGTGACCACGAAGATGCGTCGCAGCTCCGAGTTGAGGCAGTTGCTGATGGGGATGTCGATGAGGCGGTACTTCCCCGCGATGGGAACTGCTGGCTTCGACCGCTCGTGCGTGAGGGGGAAGAGCCGCGTCCCCCGGCCGCCACCCAGGATGACCGCAAGACAGTCGTTCATGGCTGCGAGGCTGACATCCGCCCAGCGGCTAGTCAAACATCGCGCACGAGCGCCGGTCCGCGGCTGCGCCCGGGCACCGAAGGTCCGTGCGGCAAGGTACCGTCTTGCTTAGGACCTCGTGCGAATGAGCGAGCTCTTTCCTGGGATGCCCGAGCCGGGACCGCAGGCCGCGGTGGAGCCGCAGGTCGCGGCAGCGGTCATACTCTGGCGCCCCGGGCAGAACGGGCGCGAGATCTTCTGGGTGAAGCGCGGGGCGCTGCGCTTCGCCGGCGGGTTCTTCGCGTTCCCAGGGGGGCGCCTCGACGCAGAGGACCGTCGGGTGCCGGTGCCCGGCCTGGCGGGCGACGGCGCTGCGCTGGCCGCCTGCGCCGCTCGCGAGATCTTCGAGGAGACCGGCATACTCCTCGCCACCGGGCCCGCGCTTCCGCGGGAGGCGCGCCGGGCGGCGCGGCAGGCGCTCCTCGCAGGCGAGCTCCGTTTCGGCGATCTCCTCGCCAAGCACGGCCTGTCGGTCGACGCGGCGCGCCTCCTTCCGGCCGGGCGCTGGATCACGCCTCCCCACTTCCCGATCCGCTACGACGCGCACGTGTTCCTGGCCCGCATGCCCGAGGGAGAAGAGGCCGAGGTGTGGCCGGGCGAGCTCGAGAGTGGCGAGTGGGTCGCCGCCGCCCAGGCGGTCGAACGCTGGGAGCGCGGCGACGTCCTCCTGCACCCGCCGAACCTGTGGGGCGTGCAGTGCCTGGCGCGGTCGGGTCCACCCGCCTGCCTCGAGCTCCTGCGCGCGCCGCCCGACACCGAGGCCTTCATCACGCGGCGCATCGAGTTCCAGCGCGGGCTCTACCTCGCGCCCTTGCGCACCCCTACCCTCCCCCCCGCGACCCACACCAACGCCTGGATCGTGGAGCTCGGGGGCGGCGAACTGGCCGTCGTGGACCCGGGCTCCCCCTACCCCGAGGAGCAGGCCTTCCTCGAGACCGTGCTCGGCGACCTCGCCCGCGGCGGGCTCGCGCTCCGGGAGATCTGGATCACCCATGCCCACCGCGATCACGTGGGCGGCGTGGTGGCGCTGCGGGCCCGCCACGACGTCGTGCTGCGCGCGCATCCGGAGGTGGTCCGGAGCCTCCCGCGCGAGAGCGAGATCGGGTTCACGGTGCCGCTCGCCCCCGGCGATCACCTCCACCGGCGCTTCCGGGTCATCCACACGCCGGGCCACGCGCGCGGTCACGTCGCCTTCCTCGACGAACGCACCGGGGCGCTGCTCGCGGGCGACATGGTCTCCACGCTCTCCACGATCGTGATCGACCCTCCCGACGGCGACATGACGGATTACCTGAGATCGCTCGAGCGGTTGCGCGACCTCGGCCCCCGCACGCTCTTTCCTGCGCACGGCCCGCCGACCCAGGGCGCCGTCCAGAAGCTCGAGGCGTACCTCGCGCACCGCCAGGAGCGGGAGGCCAAGGTGGTCGAGGCGCTCTCGGTGGCGGGTACGCTGGAGGAGGTGACGGCGAGGGCATACGACGACACGCCGGCCCCCATGCACCCGGTGGCGGCCAGGAGCTGCCTCGCGTCACTGGAGAAGCTGGTGCGCGAGCGCCGCGCCGCCTTCGACGGGCAGCGCTGGAAGCGCCTGTGATGCGGGCGCTCCGCAGCGAGCATGGTGGGTATCGGCGACGACAGGTCTCGCCGCCCGTCGATCACCCGCGGTGCGCCGGCGCGACACCTCTCCGGTAGTGCGCGACGGGGCCCGGGACCACCGTCCCCGCCGCGACGTGCGCGTCCGGGACAGGCGCCCCGGCGACGACGCTCAGGGGGATCTCGCCCGCCCAGCACGGCAGCCGCCGATCTTCCTCCAGATCCACCGGCGGGCCGCGCCGCACCTTCGCGGAGGCCTCCTCGATCCGGAGCGACAGCACCATGGTGGCCGCGACCTCGGCGTCGCTCGGCCTGCGGACGTCGGCTGTGCGGCCCGGGACGATGTGCTCCACGATCGCGGCGAGCGCCGCCTGTTTCGCTCCCGGCTCGGAGACCTCCTCGGCCTTCCCCAGGATCACGACCGAGCGGTAGTTGAGCGAGTGGCGAAACGCGGAGCGGGCGAGGACGACCCCGTCCAGGATGGTCACGGTCAGGCAGGCGGGCGCGCCCGCCCGGAGCGCGTTCAGCATCCGGCTCTCGACCGAGCCGTGCAGCAAGACGCGGTCGCCCGCGCGCGCGTAGCTGGCCGGCAGCACGAAGGCCTGCCCACCCTCGCTGAAGCCCACGTGGCAGACCAGCCCCTCGTCGAGGATCGCGTCGATGACGGCGCGGTCGTAAGAGCCCCGGTCCGCGCGCCGGCGCAGCGTGGTCCTCGGGGTCGGCGAGATGCGTCGGCCACGCTCGCGGTTCGACTCCTTTCCGGAACCCTCGCCAGGAACGGGACTGGCCATGGCGGCCTCTACCTTTCGCTTGGTCTTCATGGCTTTCCTCCCTGCCGTGCCTTGGGTCGCGTCAGCGGACCGGAGAGATTTCCTGCAGCCCCGCCTCGAGGATGGCGAAGCCGCGGTCGAGCTGCTCGTCGGTGATGACGAGCGGCATGAGCGTCCGGATCACGTTGCCGAAGTTGCCGCACGCGATGAGGACAAGCCCCTTCTCGTAGCAGAGCTTCACGAGCCTCTTCGTCTCCTCGCCCGCGGGCGTCTTCTTCTCCCGGTCGCGCACGAGCTCGATGGCCTGCATGGGACCCTTGCCACGTACGTCGCCGATGATCTCGAAGCGCGCTTGGAGCGCGTCGAGGCGGGCGCGAACCTTCTGGCCGAGCTCCTCGGCCTTGGCGAGGAGGCCGTCTCCGAGGAGCACCTCCAGCACCGCCAGCGCGGCGCGACAGGCGACGGGGTTCCCGCCGAACGTGCCGCCCAGGCCGCCCACGTGCGGCTTGTCCATCATCTCCGCCCGCCCGGTCACTGCGCTGAGCGGGAGACCGCCCGCGAGGCTCTTCGCGGTCGTGATGATGTCCGGGGTGATCCCCCAGTGCTCGATGGCGAAGAGCTTCCCTGTGCGGCCCATCGCGGACTGCACCTCGTCGATGATGAGCGCGATGCCATGTCTCTGACAGATGGCCTGGAGCTTCTTGAAGTACTCCGGCGGCGGCGTGACGAACCCGCCCTCGCCCTGGACCGGCTCCGCGATGACCGCGGCTGTCTGCTCGGGCGCGACGTTCCCGACGAAGAACTCCTCGAGGTAGTCGGCGCAGGCCACGTCGCAGGACGGATACTTGAGGCCGAACGGGCACCGGTAACAGTACGCGTTCGGCATCCGGTAGACCTCGGGCGCGAACGGGCCGAACCCGAGTTTGTACGGCTTCACCTTGCTGGTGAGCGTCATCGTGAGGAGCGTCCGGCCGTGGAACCCGTTGTCGAGGGCGATGACGGCTGGCCGGCCCGTGGCGTGGCGGGCTATCTTCACGGCGTTCTCGACCGCCTCCGCGCCGCTCGACGCGAACATCGTCTTCTTGTGGTGGTCGCCGGGCGAGAGCGCGTTCAGCCGCGCCGCCAGGTCGACGTACGGCTCGTACATCGCGACGTGGAAGCAGGTGTGGATGTACTTCGCCGCCTGGTCCTGGATCGCGGCAACCACCTTCGGGTGCGCGTGGCCGACGTTCACGACGCCGATCCCGCCCGCGAAGTCGATGAGTTCCCGGCCGTCCGTGTCGGTCATCATCGCGCCATGCGCCGACTCGATGAAGGCTGGGGTGGCGTGGGACACTCCCTTCGGGACGTGCTGGTCCCGGAGCGCCTGGTATTCGGCCTGCCTCGATGCCATGAGCGCCTCTCCTCGGAGAAGGATTCAGTGTCGCGCGAACCGAGTAGCACCTCTCGTACCAAGGTCGACTACCTGGCCGCAGACCCTTGAAGCCGCGCCTGGGCAAGGACTCGCCGTTGCGCCATCGGCTCGCGCGGGGACTCGCGATCATGCACCGTTGCCTAGTCGATGCGAACTTGCATGCCGACAACCTGGAGAATCACGCGTCCTCAGGAGCTTCGGAGGCGGCGCGCGCGACCGGCGGGGAGGCGACCGCGGGCGGCGGCTCCGGCAGCAGGCCCTCCATCTCGGGGGCGAAGACCTCCCAGACGCGGCGCTGGAGCTCGGAGAAGAACTCCCGGGTGACGAACTGCGGCAGCTTGACGTGGGGATTGGGCTCGTCGAAGACTCGGGCTGGAAGCGTGTACTCCGCGTCGCTGTAGCCCTGGCGGCGCTCCAGCGCCAGACCTCGCAGGAAGGCTCGGCGCACCGCCGCCTCCAGCTCCGCCACGGAGACTTCCAGGCCGGTGACCGCCCGGATGGCCCGGGCTGTGACCTCGTGGGCCGCTCCGAAGCCCACGAACTTGCAGAGGCCGATCATGTCGTGGCCCACCTGCAGCAGGCCGGTGCGGGTGATGGCCTTCACCCAGTCGTCGAGCCCCGTCTTGCCCTCCTTGGCGAGGAGCAGGTAGGTCTGCATCGACATGTGTCCGCCGGCGATGGCCCAGGCGTACCCGGGGTTGGTCTCGGGGAGATAGGCCGGCAGCTCCAGCCCCTTGACGTGGATTGCGTAGGAGGTCTCTCCCAGCCGCTCGGACAGTCGCTGCACCCCCTGACCGATCGAAGCCAGAGAACCCCGGCCGGTCTGCACCACTAGCTCGCGAATGCGCTCGTAGTCGCCGAAGGTGGCCCCGTTGGCAAGCGGCCGCTGCGGGTGCCGCCGGTTGTACTCCAGCACATAGCCCACGGTGGCTCCCAGGGAGATGGCATCCATCCCCAGGCTGTCGCAGAGGTGGATCAGCTTTGCGACCTGCGCGCCGTCGTAGATCCCGAGGTTGGGGCCGAAGAGGCCGAGCGGTTCGTAGTCGAACTTGCCCAGGAACTCGCCCCGGCTGCCGTCCGGATTGCGCTCCTGGATGTTGTTGTGGCAGCGGATGCCGCAGCGCACACAGCCCTCCTGCCGGACGTCGAGGACCTTCTCCACGTTCTCCGGAAAGAGGGCCTGCATGTCCTCGGTCCCGCGGGGCCGGAAGTTCTCCTGGGGGACGGCGTGGAAGGCCTGCAGCACCGGGTAATTGGCCCAGGTCCCGCCGCTGCCCCCCTGGCTCACCGGCTGGAAGCGCGCCGAGCCGCCTCCCTTGATCACGACTTGGTTGACCGCCTTCACCTCAGGGGTGATGCGCGGGAACTGGTCCGGGCACTGGGCCACGAGAGCGACGAGGTTCTTGTAGCCCATCAGGCTGCCCATCCCGCCGCGCCCGGCGAAGCGGACCTTGCCCTCGCCCGACTTGAGCTCGTTGTCGGTGCTCAGGGCCACCGCCCCCATGAACACCGCGTCGTAGTGCTCGCCGGCCGGCCCGATGGCGGCGTAGTGACCGCCCGGGTGCTCCCGGTGCAGGGCCAGGATCTTCTCGTGGGTGGTGAGGCCCAGCAGGTGGGATGCCGGCCGGAGCTCCACCTGGGGTCCGCCGTCGCCCGCTCGCAGCAGAGCGTAGACCGGCGTCGCCGAGCGGTTCTCGAAGATCACCTCGTCCAGGCCGGCCCAGCGCAGCTTGTTGCCGAAGCCGCCGCTGCCGGCTGACCAGATCGCGGCCGGCAGCCCACGGCGGGACTGCTTGAGCGGGCTGTACCCCGAGAGGTAGACCCGCATGGCGGTTATGACGCTGCTGCCGGTGAGCAAGCCCACATTCACGATGAGCGGGTTTTCTGGCGTGTAAGCCCGATCGATGGCGCGCTCCGCCAGGATCTGGAAGGAGCGCCCGAACCCGCCCAGGACGTCCTCCAGGTTGCGGCAGGGCACCTCCTGGAAGCGCACCTCCCGGCTGGCGAGGTCGACGACGCACCGGTGATAGAGGACCGAGGACGGGGCGTTCGCGGGCTGCCGTTCGAGAATGCGCATGGGTCTCCTCGCCCTAGTGGACGCCTCCGCCTCGGTCAACCGCCGCCGATGCGTGGCAGGAGGGACAGGACGTCTCCCTCCTGCGGCAACTGGCCGAGGGAGGCGTGGCGACCGTTGAGCAGCACGATGCCGATTTCCTTCTCCAGGAACCCGAGTTCCAGCACGATCTGGCCGATCGTTGCGCTCGCCGGGACCGAGATCGCCTGCGACTTGAAGCGACCGATGCGGAAGGAGGCGTGGAGCTCTACCGTGATTTGCATGATTTGCGCTGGCTGGGTCTCGGGTCAGGCCACCCAGGCCTCAAGCGAGTGCTATGCCATCCATCGGCCGACGACGCGAGGCCGCGGGAGGGGAGGCCGCGGGCTGCCGAGCGAGCCTGCATTTCGCCGGGATCGAGGGCAGATGCGCCGCGCGGCCTCGGTCTCGCCCGGGCAAAGGTCGGGACTCGGATCGGCCCTGCGCGAACCTCCGTTGCCGGACAACGCCAATGCGCGATTGCATCGCCTAGGCGGCGCTGCATCCCTGGATTCGTCCTCGGACTGGGGCCCGACAAGGGAGACCCGTCGATGGCATTGTTTTCAGGGGTCGTTCGGATGGCGACCCCACGCCCCAGCCTCCTCGGCGGTTGGTACGGACGCTGCTAACGGAGCGGATCGGAACCGTCCTTCATTCCCGAGGGAGGCCGATGAAGACCAAGGTCAGGGACTGGATGACGCCGCGTCCCGTCACCATCGACGCAACCGCCAGCGTCCTCGAGGCCCTGCAGCTCCTCAAGGAGAAGCGGATCCGCCGGCTGCCGGTGACGAGGCGGGGAAAGCTGGTGGGGTTGGTGACCGACGCCATGCTAGTCTCCCACTCCGCCGGCCAAGGCGCCTCCCTGGACGCCTGGGAGGTGGCGCACCTGCTCTCCACCAAGCTGGTCTCCGAGATCATGGACCCGTATCCGCACTCGGTCGCGCCGGACACCGATCTGGCCGAGTGCGCACCGCTCATACGCGATCGGAGCCTCGGCGGCGGCCTCACCGTATTGGACGACAACGGCAACCTGGTGGGGATGCTGACCACGACAAACGCCCTGGAGGCGCTAATCTGGTTCTGCCGGCAGGTACACCGCACTTGAGGTCGGCACTCCGAAGAGCCATCGCCAGGAAAGGAGGCGTCGCTCCCCAAACACCCGACGAAACCCGATCGATGGTCCGCGACCGGGAGAGGATCTCGAGGCATTGGAGTTTCTTCTCAGAGAGGGGTCTCACACATGTCGAAAGGCTTTGGACGCAGTCTGTGGACAGGCACCGTGGTGGTTGCTGCTTTCTTCGCTCTGACCGGCTCGACCCTGGCGGCTCCGATCGTCAAGATCGGAAACATCGAGCCACTCTCCGGCCCCTCAGCGTCGGTGGGGCAGCAGGGCAAGGCCGCGCGCGACATGGCGGTCGAGGAGATCAATGCCGCGGGCGGCATCAAGTCCTTGGGTGGCGCGAAGATCGAGATGATCTACGCCGACTCGGAATCCAAGCCGGAGAAGGCGGTCGCGGAGGCTGAGCGACTCATCAACACCGAGAAGATCCACCTCCTCACCGGCTGCTGGAACTCCTCCGTCACCTACCCCACCACCGCCGTGGCGGAGCGCTACGGGATCCCCTTCGTGGTGCCGGTCTCCGTGGCCGACAAGATCACCGAGCAGGGCTTCAAGAACGTCTTCCGCATCGCCGCCAAGGATGGCTGGTGGACCCGCGACCAGTTCGCCTTCCTCAAGGAGATCCAGGACGAGTACAAGGTGAAGGTCAAGAAGCTGGCCTTCGTCTACGAGAACGGTGAGTGGGGCAAGGGGTTCGCCGGGCAGTGGGCCAAGCTGGCCAAGGAGGGGGGATACGAGGTGGTCCTGGACGAGCCCTATCCCTCCACGGCGACCGACATGAGCCCGATCGTCCAGAAGATCAAGCGGGCCAGCCCGGACGTCCTGCTCCTGGTCTCCAACGCCGCGGACGCCATCCTCCTCACCAACACCATCGCCGAGTACAAGGTGAGGCTCAAGGCCATCATCGGCAGCGGCGGCGGCCACGCCGATCCCTCCTTCCTCAAGGCCGCCGGCAAGAACGCCCGCTACGTCTTCGACATCGTCGAGTGGGAGACGGACGTCAACAAGCCCGGCGCCAAGGAGACCAACGCCAAGTTCAAGGCCAAGTACGGCTACAACCTGGCCGGTGAGTCCGTGGACGCCTATGTGGCCATGTACGCCATCAAGGACGCCCTGGAACGGGCGGCCTCCACCGATCCCGCCAAGATCCGCGCGGCCCTGGCGGCCACCAAGCTGAGCAGCGGCCCCGCCATGATCGCGGCCTACGACAAGATCGAGTTCGACAGCACCGGCCAGAACAAGAACGCCGCCCTGTGCATCGTGCAGATCAACGAGACGCCCAACGGCATGGAGCGGTTCACGGTCTGGCCCAAGATCTCGCGCCGCGCAGGCTACAAGCCGGTCTTCCCGATGCCGTAGAGCAGCGATCAGTAAGGAATGCCTTTGATCCCGTACCTATCCCCTCTCCCCCACCGGGGGAGAGGGTTAGGGTGAGGGGGCCGATCCTCGGGCGTCAGCCCCATCCGGCGGTTCTTGCATCCGTCTCCAAGGGAGGCCCCGATGCTCTACGTCCTGGAAGACCTGATCAACGGCATCTTGATGGGCTCCATCTACGGCCTCACGGCCCTGGGACTCACCGTCATCTTCGGCGTGCTCAAGGTCATCAACTTCGCGCACGGATCCATGCTGATGGTCGGGATGTACCTGGCCTACTGGAGCGTCAAGCTGACCGGCGTCCACCCCTACCTGGCCATGATCGTCGTGGTCCCGGTGATGTTCCTCTTCGGCTTCTACCTGCAGGACATCGTGATCAAGCCGATCTTCAAGGCCGAGCGGAGCGTGCGCGAGCCCATCACCGTGATCATCGTGACCACCGGCGTCTGGTACATCCTGGACAACCTGACGCTGCTGGTCTTCGGGCCTCAGTACCGCAACCTGCCGAACAACCCTCTGGCCGGGAAGATGTTGGAGATCGGGGGGCTGATGCTCTCCGTCCCCAAGCTGTGGGGCTTCTTCTTGGCCATCGCCGTCGCCAGCGCGCTCTACTGGTTCCTTCAGAAGACGCGCCTGGGCCGTGCGATCCGTGCCACCAGCCTGGACCGGGATGCGGCCAGCCTCATGGGGATCAAGCAGTTCCGGATCTACAACATCACCGTGGGCATCGGCGCGGCCCTGGCCGGCCTCGCCGGCGTGGCCCTGGTGCCCTTCTTCAACATCTTCCCGACCGTGGGCGTGCTCTTCGACATCAAGGGCTTCATCATCGTCGTCCTGGGCGGGCTGGGCAGCATCTGGGGCGCACTCCTCGGAGGGATCATCGTCGGAGTCATCGAATCCGTGGGTCCGCAGTTCATGGCGGCCACCTGGACGGAGGCCATCGTCTACGGCCTCTTCCTCGTGTTCCTGTTCGTCAAGCCATCGGGCCTGTTCGGCGTGAAGTACGACTGGTGAGCCAGCGCACCGGAGCGAGGATTCGCATGACCAGGCAAGCGCTTCGCAAGGTCTCATTGGCGGCCGCAGCGGCAATCATCCTCGGGATACCCGTCTTCGTCACCAGCCCCACCTACCTGCACATTCTCGTCCTGCTCTTTTTCTATGCCTACCTGACCACCAGCTGGAACCTGGTCGGCGGCTTCGCCGGCGTGCTCCCGCTGGGCCACTCCACCTTCATCGGGATCGGGGCCTACACCTCGACGATCCTCTACCTCCAGTACGGCATCAGTCCCTGGATCGGCATGATCGTGGGCGGGTTCCTCGCGACGATCGTGGGCGTGCTCATCGGGCTGCCGACCTTCAAGCTGCGCGGCGCCTACTTCGCACTGGCCACCATCGCCTTCGCGGAGGCCGTCCGGGTGATCGTGGAGAACACCGACTACCTGGGTCCCTTCAAGCTCAACGGGCCGAGAGGTCTCCAGATCCCCCCCCTCAACGTCGGCTTCGGCAACCTGCTCTTCAACACCAAGCAGCCCTACTACTACATCGTGGTGCTGATGCTCTTCGGCGTCATCGCGCTGACCTACCTGGTCTCGCGATCCAAGCTGGGCTACTACCTGAACGCCGGCGGCGAGGAGCCGGAGGCCGCCATGGCTCTGGGCGTGAACGTCGCCCGGTGCAAGCTCATGGCCATGGCCATGAGCTCCTTCCTCACGGCCCTCGCCGGGACTTTCTACGCGCAGTTCACGCTCTTCATCCATCCGAAGAGCATCATCTCGCTGGATCTCTCCTTCGAGATCGCCTTCATCGCGCTGATCGGAGGCCGCGGGTCCATCGTCGGGCCGTTGCTGGGCGCTCTGCTGCTCCGGCCGGTGAGCGACTTCTCCCGCATCTACCTGGGCGCGGTCCTTCCCGGACTGCACCTGATCATCTTCGGGATCATCCTCATCCTGGTGATGATGTTCCAACCCCGCGGACTCCACCAGCCGTTGGCCCGTCTGTACAACTGGTTGATCGATCGGTTGATCGTCGAACGCACCGTCAAGCTCTCGCCCACGAAGGAGTGAGGGATGAGGATCCTCGAAGCCAAGAGACTCTCGATGAGGTTCGGCGGCCTGCTGGCGGTGGATCAGCTGGACCTGCAGATCGACGAGGGGCAGATCTTCGGCTTGATCGGGCCGAACGGAGCGGGCAAGACCACCGCCTTCAACTGCATCGCCGGCGTCTACCAGGCCACCTCGGGCGAGATCTTCCTCCACGGGGAGAGTACCAGCGGCCAGCGGCCGTGGGACCTCTGCCGGAAAGGGCTGGCGCGGACGTTCCAGGTCGTCAAGCCCTTCGCGACCAAGACTGTGCTCTACAACGTCGCCGTGGGCGGCTTCGCCCGCACGAGCGTTCGCGCCCGGGCCGAGGAAAAGGCGCTCGAGGTGCTGGAGTCCCTGCACCTGGCGGAGAAGAAGGACGCCCTGGCTGGAAACCTGACCATCGGCGAGCGCAAGCGGCTGGAGATCGCCCGGGCGCTGGCCACCGAGCCCAGGCTCCTGCTCCTCGACGAGGTCATGGCGGGGCTCCGGCCGACCGAGGTGGACGAGATGGTCCGCATCCTCAAGCGGCTCCGCGATGGAGGCATCACGATCTTCCTCATCGAACACATCATGCGCGCCGTCATGACCCTGTCAGACCGGATCGTGGTCATCCAGTACGGCAAGAAGATCGCGGAGGGGACGCCCAGGGAGATCGCGTCGGACGAGAACGTCATCAAGGCCTACCTGGGAGAGGAATATGGCGCTGCTTGAGGTCAAGGACATCGACGTCTTCTACGGGGACGTGCAGGTGGTCTTCGGGCTGTCCTTGCGGGTCGAGGAGGGCGAGGTGGTCAGCATCGTCGGCGGCAACGGCGCCGGCAAGTCGACCCTGCTCAAGACCATCTCCGGCCTGATGCAGCCAGCCAGGGGGGAGATCCTCTTCGACGGGGCTCCCATCCAGCTCTCGCCGCCGGAGGAGATCGTCGAGGCGGGGATCGCTCACGTGCCCGAGGGGCGCCGACTCTTCACGCTCATGAGCGTGAAGGACAACCTCATCGTGGGAGCCTACAACCGGCATGCACGGGACCACGTGAAAGGGACCATGGCCGACGTCTATTCCCTGCTGCCCCGGCTGCGCGAGCGCGAGTCCCAGCTGGCCACCACGCTCTCCGGTGGCGAGCAGCAGATGGTAGCGGTGGGGCGCGGCCTGATGGCCAGGCCGAAGCTGTTGATGCTGGACGAGCCGTCCCTGGGGCTGGCTCCTCTCCTGATCAAGCACATCTTCGACACCGTCAAGCAGATCGCTGCCCGGGGCACGACCGTGCTGCTGGTGGAGCAGGACGTCAAGCATTCGCTGAGCCTGAGCGACCGCGGATACGTCATCGAGCACGGCCGCGTGGTCATGGAAGGAGCGGGGAAGGAGCTTCTCGACGACCCGCACGTCAAGACGGCCTATCTCGGGATGTAGCTCGAGCCTCAGGAGATCCCGTACTTCTTGAGCTTGCGCGCGATGGTGGACTGATCGACACCCAGGGCCTTGGCCATCGCGCTCTGGTTGCCGTGGCGCTCGCGCGCCTTGAGGAGCAGCGTGCGCTCGGTGGTCTCGATCGCCTGACCCAGAGTGAGATCGCCCGGCCAGCTCGCCTGCTCGGTCTTGCCCGAGCGAAGCACGACGTCCGGAGGCAGATCGGCGGGCTCGATGACCTCGGCGTCCGACATGACCACCAGCCGCTCGCAGAGATTGATGAGCTCGCGCATGTTCCCTGGCCAGGGATAGGCCAGGAGGATCTCGGCGGCGGCTCGGGAGAAGCGGCGGCGCACGCCCAGCCGCTCTCCATGCTGCGCGATGTAGTGGTTGAGCGCCGGGAGGATGCACTCCACCCGCTCGCGGAGCGGGGGAATCCGGAGGGGAATGACGCTGAGCCGGTAGAAGAGGTCGAGCCGGAACGTGGCCTGATCCACCATGGCCTGCAGGTCGCGGTGGGTCGCGGCCAGGATGCGCACGTCGAGCTTGCGGCTCTGGGTTCCGCCCACCCGCATCACCCGCCCGTCCTCCAGGAAGCGGAGGAGCTTCACCTGCGAGGAGAGCGGCAGCTCGGCGATCTCGTCAAGGAAGAGGATCCCGCCGTCGGCCACCTCGAAGTACCCCGGCTTCCCCTTGGCCTGGGCCCCGGTGAAGGCGCCCTTCTCGTAGCCGAAGAGCTCCGCCTCGATGAGCGACTCGGGGATGGCACCGCAGTTGAGCTTGACCAGCGGCTTCTCGGACCGGTTGGAGTGCTTGTGGATCAGGTCGGCGATGAGCCCCTTCCCCACGCCCGACTCGCCCTCCAGCAGCACGGTCGAGTCGACCGCGCTCACCTTGATGGCCTGGCGCAGTGCCTTGCGCATGCAGGGGCTCTTGGCGATGACTCGCTTCGACTCGACCTCCTCCAGGTGCCTCTCCAGAATCTGGTCGCGGTAGCGGTCCTTGATGGCCTCCTGCTCCTCCAGTTCGCGGTGCAGCGAGTCGATCTCGGTGATGTCGTGCTCGCTCACCACCACGCGGATGAGCTTCCCGTCCTTGTCGAAGACCGGCACTCCCGTCAGGACCAGCTTCCGCCCTTGGCGGTTCTGCAGCATGCGCACCGGGGCGCCGGTGCGGATCACCTCCATGGTGGCCGAACGGTCGAAGACGCCCTCGGCGACCAGGTCCGGCAGGCGGCGCCCGACCACTTCGCTGGCCGTGATCTTGTTCAGTCGCTCGGCCGAGGAGTTGATACGCAGGACCCGGCCGTCGCTGTCGCTGAGCCACAGCCCGTCGGAGGTCGAGTTGAAGATGACGTCCTGCTCGCGCTCGAGCTCTTCGTAGGCGCGCAGAACCTCGGCCAGCACCTCCGGGTTGTGCCCGCGGGCCCGGAGGAAACCCCGCGGCGAATCGCCCTGGTCTCCGGAGGACATGGACCGATCATGCACGCCCGCATTGGCAAGGCAATGGTGCATAGCAGGCCCCCGCCCGTGGTGTTCGGGACGGCACGCGGGAATACCGCGACGTCGCTAGTTTTTTCCCGCTGCCGTTCGATCCAAGGTGCCGTGCGGCGCTTGGTACGATCGCTGCTTTGGCGGTCAGCTGACGGAGGAGCGATGAAGACCAAGGTCAGGGACTGGATGACGACCAACCCCATCACCATCGACGCCGACGCGACCGTCGTCGACGCCATACGGCTGCTCAAGGAGAAGAAGATCCGTCGCCTGCCGGTGATGAAGAGGGGCAAGCTGGTGGGGCTGGTGACCGAGAAGATGTTGCTCGACTACTCGCCGAGCAAGGCCACCACGCTCGACGTATGGGAGATGAACGCCCTG
>JBGQLS010000109.1:0-15079 GCA_041500205.1 Anaeromyxobacteraceae bacterium
ACTTCGCGCTCGAGACCTGTCGAAGGATGTGATCGCTCTGCGGCGTGGCCGGGGTGGGGCCCCGATGGGCTGTGCCCGGCGGGGCGGGGGCGGCCTACGCCCCCGGCGACTCAAGACCTGTCGAAAAATCAGCTGCGGTCGCAGGGGCCCGGGTGGGGCCCCGACGGCTCTGCCGGCGGGGCGGGGGCGGCCTTCGCCCCCGGGTACTCAGCGGTTCGGGGTCGCCTCCACCGCCTGGGCGGGCGCGTCCGCCACCGCCCCCCCGAAGGCGTCCCGGATGGCTGGCGGAGGCCTGCGCAGGTCGCTCACCACTCCCACCGCTGCCAGCGCGCGCAGGACGTAGTACGAGACGTCGATCTCCCACCAGAACCAGCCCTGGTTCGCCGCGGACTGATAGTGGTGGTGATTGTTGTGCCAACCCTCCCCCATGGTGGCGAGCGCGATGAGGAGGCTGTTCCGCGACTCGTCGCTGGTGCGGTAGCGCTGCCGGCCCACGACGTGCGCGAGGGAGTTCACCAGGAAGGTCCCGTGCCAGAGCATCACCGTGGAGACGAAGTAGCCCCACAGGAGCACCGGCACACCACCGATCGCCCAGAGGAGGGCCGCATAGGCAACCGACGGCACGACGTGGAAGCGATCGAGCCAGCGCAGCTCGGGATACCGGACGAAGTCCTTGACCCTGTCGACCTTCGTCTCCTCGTACCGCCTGGACAAGATCCATCCCACGTGACTCCACCAGAAGCCACGCTGCACGGGCGAGTGGATGTCCTCAGGCTGGTCCGAGAACCGGTGGTGATCCCGGTGGTGCCCGGCCCACCACAGGACCCCCTTCTGAGTGGCAGTCGCGCCGAGCAGCGCGAGCAGGAACTGAAAGGCGCGCCCCGTGCGATACGACCGGTGCGAGAAGTAGCGGTGAAAACCCGCTGAGATCCCGAACATGCGGAGGTAGTAGCTCGCGACCGCGAGTGCGAGCAGACTCCAGGAGAAGGTGCCCAGCACGACAGCGGCCAGCGCCACGAGGTGTACGGACAGGAACGGGATCGACCTGATCCAGTCAATCCGATCGGTGCCGGGAGCAGGGCGTTCGATTCGAGGCATGGTTTCCTCTTGATGGGAGTCAAGAGAATGCTTGGACGGCGTCATGGGCACGTCACGGCGCGCGCAGGCAGTCCGAGCGGTTGGCGCAGTCCGAACGGCTGGCTCAGGGGGTGCGGATTGCGCCTGGCAGTCTCATGCTTGGGAGGGCGGCTGCACTGGGGAGGACGAACCGAGATGCCCGAGCTTGCGACCAGCGGGGCGAGTGTTGGGTTGAGCCGCGAAGCGGCCATCCGTCTCATGGCCGAGACGTTGCCCCTCGCCGGCTACGGCGGGGTGCGCGCGGATCTGCCGGGCTGGGAAGCACCCGAGCTCATCCACGGCGCCATGAAGGACCATCGCCCGAGCCTCTTCTGTCAGTCCCCTCGTCTCATCTTCCTCGACGTCGTCGCGGCACAATCCCCCTTCGCCCTCGAGGATCTCTCCAGCCGCTGGCAGCTCTTCGCGAGTGCCGCGGAGCTCACCAGCGGCGAGTTCCACGTCGTCGTACCGCGATGGGTCGCGGGCCGCGACGGCCGCCAGGTGGCGAAGCAGATCGCTGAACTGGTGGGTGTGCGCATCGGTTACATCTGGGCCATCTGATCCCGCCTCTTTCGGGGCCCGCTGCTCGGGCTGGAACTGGCCAAGGTCGCCATGCACCCTCACATTCCCGGTCCGTACCCACCCGGTGTCCGCGGTGGGAGCGGTGGCTGCTCCAGAGGCGGCTCCTCATCGGGCCTGGGACCGGCGAGCTCGATGGCGCGCAGGAAAGCCGCGATCTGCCGCGCGGTGACGGCGCTCGTCTCGGGAGCGGAGTCCATGCCCGAAGCTTTCGACACGTGCTCGCGCATGGCATCGGAGAAAGCTTGTGGGTCGTTCAGGGCGCCGCTGCGCAGCTCCGCGCCGCGCGTTCCACCCACGCCGCGCACCTTGTGGCAGGTCATGCACGAGACCGAGATCGCCTCCGCGCCGAGGCGCGCCTCGTCGCTCGAGCCCTGCGGGACGCGGAGGGCCCTGCCATAGGTGGAGATCCAGCTCTGCAGCTCGACCTTCTTCACGCCGCCAACCCACCACCAGCGCATGCGAGGATCGCTGTCGATGCCGGGCTGATCCACGTTGGGCCAGGCAAGCTGCAAGGGCGCCGCGTCCTTGTTCCAGTCGCCCACGGGCGCGCCGTTCACCTTGTCCGCGAGCACGGGCCTCAGCTGGCGGAGGGCCGCGAGGGACACCGCGACGGCGTAGCCATTCCACCCATGGAAGATCGCGGTGTCGACGCCCTTCGGCATCTCGAACTCATCGGCGACGATGGCCGCGACCGCCAGGCCCTCGAAGCTCGCCTCCTTCCCGGTCAGCGGCGACACGGCCCTGAAGCCGCGCCGCGGCAGCTTCGGCACGTCATCCTTCCCGAAGCGGTACGGTCCGTGCTCGACCTTGCCCTCGAAGGAGACGACGACCTCTCCCTTGGGCGTGCGCGGCCGAGGTCCAGCGCAGGCGAGCAGGGCCGCGGCGAGCAGGACGCGCGTTCTCATGCAGCGCGTTTTACGCTACATTGCCGCGGCGTTCACAACCAAAACGGAGGAAGGCCAGGCATGGCGAGAGCGTTCATCGGGGACGTGGAGTGCCAGGTGATCGTAGACCAAGACCTGGGCGACAACTGGGCCATCGCGGTCGTCCCACCTCCACCTTCACGCAAGGGTGAGCGCTCCATCCCACCCCTCGTGCTCAAGCTGCAGGGGGAGGACAAGGAGAAGGTCACGAAGGGCGCGCTGGAGCTCTTCCAGCAGCGCGGGCAGATCGATCGCTTCGAGATCTGACGTACTTTCGCCTTCGCCCTCAGGCGTCGAGCGTCGGGCCTCAAAGGTTGGAATCCATTTATGAGCGAGGCGCTCATGGGCCAGCTGCCCTCCGCGGAAGTCCCACAGCCCGACCCTACCGCTGCTCCCGCCGCCGGAGACTCCATCGCCGAACGGCTGCAGGAGCGCCTCTCCCAGCTTCCGGCCATCCCGGGCGACGCCATGGACTGGACGGCGCTGGCGGCACTCTACGCTCGAGAGGCCGCGGCGCTCGGCAGGGAGCCGGCGGCGGCTCAGCTCCTCCACGAGGCGGGGCGCATTCACGAGGAGCGGCTCGCGGATCTCGCCGGAGCCCTCGCCCACTATCGCGGCGCGGCGGAGCTGGACCGCCTGCTCATCCCGAACCTTCAGTCCGCGCGCCGCATCGCCAACGTGATGGGGGACGTCACGCTCGAGTGCGAGCTCCTCGAGGCCGAGGCGAGGGCGACGCGAAACCCGCGCGATGAGGCCGCTCTCGAGCTCGTCCGGTCACGCCTCCTCGAGGAGCGGCTGGGCCGCGCCGCCGAGGGACGCGCCGCGCTGGCTACGGCGGGCCGGGCCGATCCGGAGAGCGTGGCCGTGGCGGAGCAGGTCGCGACGCTCGCTGGCCAGGAAGGACGGGACGAGGACCTGGCCCGCGCGCTCGAGAAATGCGCCGAGCTCGCCGGTGACTCCCGGCTCGCCGCGGCATGGCTCTGCGCGGCCTCGGCCGTCGAGGAGAACCGACTCGGGCGCCCCGACCGCGCTTCCGACCTCGCGCTCCGCGCGTTCGAGCTGGCTCCGGGCGACGCGACCGTCCGGGCCGCCGCACGCCGGCACGCCGAACGCCAGCGACGCTTCGACGTCATGGCCCGTGTCTTCGCCGCAGAAGCGGCCTCCGCGAGCACGCCGCCGCGGGAGGCGGCCCTCGCCCTGTGCGCGCTGGCGCGGCTGGAGCAGGAGCGGCTCGGTCGGCCCGAGCAGGCGCGCGCTGCGCTGGAGGAGGCACGCCGCATCGGCGGAGCCGATCCGGTCGTGCTCGACACGCTGGCAGCCAGCCACGAGGCGCGCGGCGAGTGGGAAGCCGCCGCGGACGCGCTCCGCGCGCGGGGGCAGGCGCTGGCGGGCGGCGCCCCCGAAGCTCCCGCCGAGATCGTCTCCCGCAACCTCCGGTTGGCGGAGCTGTACGAGGAACGGCTCGGCCGCGCCGAGGAAGCGGCCGCCTGTCATCGCGTCGTGCTCTCCATCGACCCCCATGATCGCAGCGCGCTGGCGGCGCTCGGACGTTTTCACGCACGCGCCGGAGACTGGGAAGGGGTCCTCGAGACCTTCCTGGCCGAGCGCGACAGCGCCGCCGACGGCCGAGAGCGGGCCCAGCGCTGCTTCAAGGCGGGCGAGGTGCTGGAAGAGCGCCTCGGCCGCGTCGAGGAGGCGATCCAGGTCTACGCGGAGGCGCTCGCGCTCGAGCCGTCGTTGCTCGCGGCGCACCAGGCGCTCGAGCGGCTGTTCGAGCGCACGGGCCGGTTTGCCGAGCTCGCCGCCCTTCTCGAGGCCGACCTCGCGACCACGCTCCAGCCGGAGGAGCGCATCGCCATCCTCTTCCGTCTCGCCCGCCTCCACGAGGACCGCCTGGCCGACCTGGACGCGGCGGCGCGCGACTGCGAGCGCATCCTCGAGCTCGCCCCCGAGCACGTCGTCGCCTTGCGCACGCTGGCGGCGCTGCACGAGCGCGCGAAACGCTTCTCCGATCTGGTGGCGCTGAACGAGCGACTCTGCCGCCAGACCACCGATCCGCGGAAGTCGATCGCTCTCATGCAGCGAACGGCCGAAGTGCAAGAGGAGCACCTCGGCGACGCGACGGGCGCCATCGCCACCTACGAGCGCATCCTCCATCTCGATCCGACGCACCTTCCCGCGCTGCGCGCGCTGGGGCGCCTGTACGCGTTCGCCGGCCGCTGGAGCGAGCTCGTCGCCATGTGCCGCGCCGAGGCCGGGGCCTCGCCCTCGACGGCGAGCGCGGCTTCACTCCTATTCCGGGTGGGCGAGCTCCTGGAGCGGCACCTCGGCCAGGACCGCGAGGCCGTCGCCGCCTACCGCGAGGTGCTCACGCTCGCGCCCGAGCACCTGGGCGCCCTGCGCGCGCTGGCGCGGCTCTACCGCGAGCGCGGGGACTGGGAGAACCTGGTCGAGGTGCTCCAGACGGAAGCCGCGGCGCGCGCCGGCCCGGACCGCCGCGCGGCCCTCCTCCTCGAGGTGGCGGAGATCCGGGAGACCCGGCTCGCCGATCTCGACAGCGCGGTCGAGGCCCACCACGAGATCCTGCGACTGGCTCCCGGGTTCAAGCCGTCGGTGCGGGCACTCGATCGCATGCTCACGGACCGTGGCCGGTGGGCCGATCTGGTGCAGCTACGCCGCGCCGAGGCGGAGCATGCGCGAGGAGCCGCGCGCGTCGAGCCGCTGGTGCGCGCCGCGGAGCTCCTCGCCGAGCGGCTAGGCGACGACGCGGCCGCCGAGCAGGCTTGTCGCGAGGCCCTGGCCGAGGCGCCCGCCGATCCCGGCGCGCTCCTCCTCCTGGCACGTTTCCCGGGCGGGCGGGCCGAGGCTCGCGAACGCCTCGCCAGCGGACTACCCGAGGCGCACGCCGCGGCCCAGCTCCTGGTGGGGGCGGCTCTCGATCGTGCCGTGGCGGGCGCGGACGGCGCCTCGGACCTCGCCAGGGCCGTCGAGCTCTCGCCGGCTCATCCGGTGGCGGCACCGCTAGTGGAAGGCGCCCTGCGCGCCTCCGGGAACGCGACGGCGCTCGCCGCACATCTGGCGGCTCGAAGGGACGCCGAACCCGAGCCCCTGCCCCGGGCGCTATGGGCGCTCCGCGCCGGTGAGGCATGGGAGACCGCGGGGGATCTCGACCGTGCCCTCGCCGCCTTTCGCGAGGCCCTCACCCTCTCGCCGGACACGCTGGGGGCTCTCCATGCGACGAGGCGTGTGCTCGCGCGCATGGGCGCTTGGGACGAGGTGAGGGCCACGTTCCAGCGCGAGGGCGCTGCGCTGCGCGAGCCGGGCCTCGCGGCCGTCGCCTTCGCCGAGGCAGGCGAGATCGCCCTTTCTCGCTTCGGCGATCAGGCCGGCGCCGCCGCCGACTGGCGCCGCGCGCTGGAGGTCGATCCGCTCGACGAGGCCGTGGCCGATCGGCTCGCCATCCTGCTCCAGGCGTCCGGGCGTCCCGCAGAGATGTGCGAGGTCCGCGAGATGCGCGCGCGGGCCGAGCACGAGCCAAGGCGCGCCGCCGAGGCATGGATGACCGCGGCCCAGCTGGCGTTCGAGACCGGCGACAGCGCCCGCGCCCTCGACGACCTGGAGCGGGCCCTGGCGGCACGGCCCGCCTGCGCCCAGGCATTGCACTTGCGAGGACGCATCCTGGCCGAAGTGGGTCGGCACGCAGAAGCCGCGCGCGACCTCTCTTCCTGCCTCGCGGTGGGCGGTGACGCAGCGGCCGCGGCGGCGGTACACCTCGAGCTGGCGGCCATCTACCAGGGAGCGCTCCGCGACCTCCCGCGAGCCATGAGCCACCTCAACGCGGTCCTGGCCGCGGCGCCCGAGAACGCGGAGGCGCTGGCACGGCTGGCCCAAGCGCACCAGCAGTCACAGAACTGGCCCGCGGCGGCGGACGCCCTTAGCCGCCTCGTCGCCCTTCCGTCGTTGCCGGAGGAGCTTCACCATCACCTGCTGGCGCTGGCCGACGTCCGCGCCGAGGGTTTCGGCGACGTGGCCGCCGCCATCGAGCTGTGCGAGCGCGCGCTCAAGCTGACGCCCGACGACGCGACGGTCCTGCGACGGTTGGCGCGGTTCAAGGAGCGCGCCGGCGAGCCGCCGGCGCTCGCCTGGGCGCTCGCGGCAGCCGCCGCGGCGGCGACTGACGGACCTGAACGTGCACGTGTCCACCTGCGGGCGGCGCGCGTGCTGTCGGGCGTGCTCGGCGACGACAAGCGGGCCGTCCAGGAGCTGCGCCGCGCCGTGGAGGCCGACCCCGGCCACGCCGAGGCGCGATCGGCGCTGGCCGACCTCTATGCCACCGTGGACCCGGCCCTCGCCATCGCGGAGCATCGCCGTTTCCTGTCGGAAGACCCGGCACGGCTGGGAAGCTGGCGTGCCCTGTACGCGATCTTCCGCGCCGCGCAGATGCACGACCGCGCCTTCGTCGCGGCCGGAGCGCTGCGCTTCCTCCAGGCCTCCGATCCCGCGACTGACGGCGCCTTCTACGACGAGAACGCGCTCCAGACACCCAGCAGCACGTTCCAGGTCCTCGCGCCGAGCGAATGGCTGGCGCTGCGCCACCCCGTCGATCGGGGTCCGCTCTCCAGCGTGCTCTCGGTCGTCGGCGACGCGATCGTCGAGGCAACCGGGCTACCGCCGGCGAGCCGTGACAAGCTCAAGGGCGCACAGCCTCTGTGGCGCCTGGTCGAGGAGCTTAGCGCCAACGTCGGCGTGGAGCCGTTCGCCTTGCGCCATGGCGGCGACGGAGCGGAGCTCTGGATCGAACCAGGAGATCCGCCTTCGGTCCGCGCCGGAGCGGAGCTGGCGCGGCGCCATTCCGTCGCCGAGCAGCGCTTCCTCCTGGCCCGCGTGGCGGCGCGTCTTCGCGCCCGCTCCGGGATCGCCACCCGCCTGACCGCGGCCGCCCTGGGCGAGCTCGTCGCGGCTGCCGTGCGCCAGGTCGTCCCGGACTACGACGGCACGGGCCTGCCCTCGGAGGGGCTCGTCAAGGCGGTGGGGCGCGCTCTCCCGCGGCGGCTGCGCAAGGCGCTTGACGAGCCTGCCCGGGCGCTCGCGCGCGCGGGGCGGCAGGACGTCGCCGCCTGGCAGGCGGCGCTCGCTGCCACCGCCGATCGGGTGGGGCTCCTGTTTGCGACCGACATACCCTCGGCACTGGGTCTCGTGCTGAGCCAGGGCGGCGTCAGGG
Organism: Anaeromyxobacteraceae bacterium; assembly: GCA_041500205.1. Classification (GTDB taxonomy): domain Bacteria; phylum Myxococcota; class Myxococcia; order Myxococcales; family Anaeromyxobacteraceae; genus Anaeromyxobacter_A. The sequence goes on from JBGQLS010000109.1 coordinate 7,843, forward strand.
CGTCTTCGCCTTCCGGGGTGGCGGCCGCCGTGCACGCGAGTCCAGACTTGCAACAGCTGCTCGTGTTCGCGGCCGGCGAGGAGCATCTCCGCCTGAGGCAGAGGATGAAGCTGGCCATCGCCTGACGTTCGCTGAGTCGCCGGGGGCGCAGGCGGCCCCCGCCCCGCCGGGCAAGCCCGTCGGGGCCCCACCCTCGCCCAACGGCAGGGCGATCCTTTTTCGACAGGTCTCGAGCGCGCTCCCGCCGGGCGGAGCCCCGCGCGGACAGCGCGGTGCCGCTATACCGTAAGTCAAGTTTTCGGGCAGGACGGCAGCCCTTCGCACCGAACCACGGCGCCTTGCGGCAGCACCGCCAGGAAGTCGCAAAGGGCAGCCTCGATCCGCCCGGCGTCCTTCCCCTCGAAGGTCACCTTGACCCGGTGATCGGCGTCGTCGAACCGGGGATAGCTGCCGATGTCCACCTGCGGGTGCTCGCGCGACACGCGATCGAGCGCCTGCGCGAAGCGCGCCTCGCCGATGGCGAGATACACGCAGGCGAGGTGAAACGGCGGAGCGTCCAGCGTGGCTGCGAAGGCGTCGAACTGCGCGCGGAAGAACTGCGGTGGACCCGGCAGCATGACCACGTTCTCCACGACCATCACCGGATGGAGCGGGTCGCCGACGAGCCGGGTACCCTCGGGGACGTCCGCCATGCGCAGCGCCGCCTCGGGCGGCTCCGCCCCCCCGCGGCGATGCCAGGCGCGGATGTTCTCCACCAGCAGAGGATGTCGCTCGAGCCGCCGGCCCAGCGCCTGCGCGATCGCCAGGAGAGTCACGTCGTCGTGCGTCGGCCCCACGCCGCCCGAGGTGAATAGCCAGTCGACGCGCGGCCGCTCGCGGGCGACAGCCTCCTCGATCATGTGCAACCGATCGGGGAGCGTGAGGATCGCCACGAGCTGCACGCCCCGCTCGCGGAGGACCCGAGCGGCGTGCGGGCCGTTCTCGTCCAGGACCTTCGCCGAGAGGACCTCGTTTCCGACGACCAAGACGGCGGCGGTGGGCGTTTTCATCTACGCCCCTCAGGATACCGCAGAACGCCTGCCAGCGCCGCGTCAGGGCCCGTGGCCCACCCGAGGGACATCGTGGCGAGATACGTCCGGGCAGCCGTGGTCTACAAGAAGGCCGCCACCTTCTCGGCGAGCGCCGCGGTCACCTCCTCGACCTGGCGCTCCCCGTCCACGATCTCCACCCGCTGCCCCATCTCGCGCAGCCGCGCTATCCCGCTCCTGTAGGAGCGCGCCACCTTGCGCTGGAACGCGGGCACCTCGAAGATCTCGCGCTGGCCGGAAGCCGCGAAGCGCCGGCGCACCGCCGTGGCGGGGCTCACCTCGAGGAACAGCGTGGCGTCGGGCGCGCGCGCACACCGGTTGATCGCCTCCACCCAGGACGCATCGGCACAGGTGAGCGTCTGGTACGCCAGCGAGGAGAGCGTGAAGCGGTCGGAGAGCACGTCCCATCCGTCCGCCACCCTGGGCGCGATCTCGGCCGACACATGGTCGAGCCGGTCGGCCGCGAAGAGGAGCGCGAGCGCCGAGGGGTCGAAGGCGGCAGCCTCGCCCCGCGCGCGCGGGGCGCCCGCGATGCGCCGGGTGAGCACCTGCCGGACCAGCGCGCCCACCGGGCCGCTCGAGGGCTCGGCCGTGACGTGCACCTTTCTCCCCTGCTCGCGCATCCATGCCGCGAGCCGCTGCGCCTGCGTGGTCGTACCGGCTCCGTCGAGCCCCTCCAGCACGAGGAAGCGTCCCCCTCCGCGGCGCTTCACGGATCGAGCTCCAGGCGCCTGCGCAGCTCCTGCATGCGCGCAAAGAGCGCGTCCTCGACGCGCATGTGCCGCCGCGCCCGCAGGAAGAGGTAGAGGGCGATCGCGAGGAGCACGAGCGCCAGCGACAGGGCGGCGAAGAAGAACACCGGCGGACCCCGGAAGCGCGTGGCGCGCACCGACACCCAACGGTCGAAGCCGAGCTTGACCGCCAGCCCGCTCGCGATGAACCCGACGAAACCGGTATACGCGCCGCTCCGGACCAGGTCGATCGAGCGGCGAACGCCGAGCCGTTCAGCGAGCCGATCGTGCTCGGCGCGGAGGTCGCCCGCCGATCCAGGCTGCGGCTGGCCCACACCGGGCGCAGACGTGTCGGCAGACCCGGGGCGAGGAGTGCCTGCGCTCATGGAGCGTCCCCGATGCGCCTCGCGATGGCATCCTGCACCGCGCCGAGGGCCGCCCTGACCTGCATCGACCGAAATAGCCTCGAACGAGCTCGGGCGGTCATGTGCGGTCCACCACCGCTCGCGGGATGGGTGTGTGCGTGGGTCGCGGCTCCCCCGCAGCCTTGGCGAGGAAGGCGTGGACGCGCTCCGCGGCGAGGAGGATGCGCGGCTCGTCCTGGACGAAGGCGACCCGCACGTGACCCTCGCCAGCAGGTCCGAAGGCGATCCCGGGCGCCACCGACACCCCGGCCTCCTCGATGAGCCGCCGGGAGAACTCGAGCGAGCCGAGGTAGCGCAGCGGCTCGGGTATGGGCGCCCAGGCGAACATGGTGGCCGCAGGCGACGGGAGCGGCCAGCCGGCGGCACCGAAGTGGCGCACGGTGGCGTCCCGGCGGCGCCGGTAGGTCTCGCAGACCTGAGCTGGGAACGCGTCGCACTCGTCGAGCGCCACCCTGGCCGCGGCCTGCGTCGGGCCCGAGAGTCCGTAGTCAAGGTAGCTCTTCACGCGCGCCAGGGCGGAGACGAGGGCGTGGTTGCCCGCCGCGAACCCGACGCGGAACCCAGCCATGTTGTAGCTCTTGGACAGCGTCACGAACTCGAGCGTCCGCTCGCGGGCGCCCGGGATCTGGAGGACGAAGGGCGCCTTGTCGCGATCGTAGACGATGTCGCAGTAGGCGAGATCGGAGAGGATGAACAGGTCGCGCGCCTCGGCGAACCTCACGATCTGCTGGTACAGCTCGGGGGTCGCGACCGCCGCGGTAGGGTTCGCCGGAAAGTTCACGACGATGCCGCGCGGCCGCCGCTCCGCCTTCTCGGTGGCGGCGACGAGCGACTCCATGAAGTCGACACCCGGGCCGACAGCCACCGGGATGGTCTCGCCACCCGCGAGGACCGCCCCGAAGCCGTGAACAGGATAGCCGGGCGTGGGTGCGAGGACGGCGTCGCCCTCGTGCAGCAACGCCAGGAGGGAGTGGCCGATGCCCTCCTTCGAGCCCAGCGTCGCGATCACCTCGCGCTCCGGATCGAGCTCGATGCCGTACCGCCGCTTGAACCAGGCCGCGGCCGAGTCCCTGAGCTGCCGGACGCCCCGCGGGTGCATGTACCGGTGGTACTCCTTCTCCGCCGCGGCCCCTCGCAGCGCTTCGATCACGCGTGGCGGGGGCGCCCCGTCGGGATTCCCCATCGAGAAGTCCACCACGTCCACTCCGCGCGCCTCGGCTGCGTCGCGGACGCGATCCGTGATGTTGAGCACGTACGCGGGGAGGCGCCTCACGCGCGCGAAGACCTCTGGGTCGGTGAACGTTTTCATGGAGGGTCGCCCAAATTGCCCAATGCCTCGCCGGATGGCAAGCGCTCCCGTACCGCCCCGCCCACGGCGGAGCCTTCTATGCCTCGACGGCGAACCGAGCGCCGCACTCCGGGCAGGCATGTCCAGCGGCGGCAGCTCCACAGAACCTGCACCGGCGCACATCGCCATGGGAATTCACGGCGGCGCCCGTGCTGCCCGTGCCGCCCGCGTACACGGCGAGCTTCAAGCCGCAGCGCGCGCAGAAGGCCTCGCCCGGCGAGGCCGGCGTGCGGCAATACCGGCAGATCGGGAGAGCGAGCAGGTCGCGAGGCGGCGCGTCCTCCCGCGTCGAGGCGGTGTGCTCGATCGCGAGCGGCTCCACGGCCACGGCCGACGCCGGCTCGCGGGCGGTGCGCTCGATCCAGGGCGGGAGCTCCTCCGTCGCAGCGGCGGCGGCGGGCACGTCGATCATCGTGGGCTCGAGGTCCTCCATCACATCCATGCCCGGCGCGACCGCCATCTCGAGGCGAGTGGGATCGAGGCCGTCCATCCGTGGGACCAGTTCATCCGGCGCTCGCACCTCGAGGAGGCGCCTGCCGCACAGGCTGCACTCGTCTCCAGATTCCTGCACATGCTCGCACATCGGGCAGGTCACCATCTGCGCCCGATGATAGCAGACCCGTTCTCGGAGATTCGTCGCGCGGGGGCCGTCCCGCGGCACCCAGGCGCGAAGGTGCGAGCCAGACCGTCACGGACCTCCGGTCAGCGGCACGAACCGGACCGGCAAGAGATCCACGGTCGCGCTCGCGCCGTCGTCGCCGCGCTGGAACAACCGAAGGCTCTGCAGCTCGGGGTCGGCCCCGACCGGGATGACCATCCGCCCTCCCGGCGCGAGCTGTCCCGCGAGGGCTTCCGGGACGCTGGCGGGCGCCGCCGTGACGATGATGCGGTCGAACGGCGCTTCCTCTGGCCAGCCCAGACGTCCGTCGCCGACTCGCAGGCGCACGTTCGTCGAGCGCATGGGCCCCAGGAGGACCTCCGCCGCGCGCGCGGCCAGCTCGGGCACGATCTCGATCGAGAAGACCTCGCGCGCGAGCAAGGCGAGGAGCGCCGTCTGGTAACCCGACCCGCTGCCCACTTCCAGCACGCGCTCGCTCCCCGCGAGCTGCAGCGCCTCCGTCATGTAGGCGACGATGAAGGGCTGCGAGATGGTCTGGCCGCAGCCGATGGGGAGCGGCTTGTCCGCCTCGGCCTCCCGGCGGAGCGATGGAGGGACGAAGAGCTGCCGCGGGACCTGCTCTATGACGCGCAGCACCCGCTCGTCGCGGATACCCATGTTGGCGAGCTGCCTCGCGAGCGCGTGGCTCACGGGCGACATGATATGCGCGACGGGCTTCCCGCACACGATCACCCGACCTGCGCCAGCGGGAGCCGCTCCGCCCACCGGACGGCGAGCGCCTCCGCAGCCGCGGCGTGCTCGGGGCGCGTCAGTTCGGGATCCGCCTCGGCGATGGCGAAAGCCTCCTCGCGCGCTTCTTCCAGGATGGCCTCGTCCCGGTAGAGGTCGGCCACCTCGAAGAGCTTCTGGCCCGCCTGCCGGGTGCCGACGAGCTCACCGGGGCCACGGATGCGCAGGTCGGCGCGCGCGATCTCGAACCCGTCCTGGGTCGACTCCATGACACGGAGCCGCTCACGGGCGTCGTCGCCGGCGCGCCTGAAGTGCGCCAGGAGCAAGCAGTAGCTCTTGGCGGCGCCACGCCCGACGCGCCCGCGCAGCTGGTGGAGCTGCGACAGGCCGAAGCGTTCGGCGTGCTCCACGATCATGACGCTCGCGTTGGGCACGTCCACCCCGACCTCGATGACCGTGGTGGCCACCAGCACCGCGATCTCGCCTTCGCGGAAGCGCGTCATGACCGCCTCCTTCTCCTCCGCCTTCATCTGGCCGTGCACGAGCCCCACCTCGTGCCGCGCGAAGACGCGGGTCAGCTCGGCGGCCCCGCTCGTGGCATCGGCGAGGTCGCTCTTCTCCGACTCCGCGACGAGGGGGTAGACGACGTAGGCCTGACGCCCCGCCTCGAGCTCGCGCCGCGCGAGATCGTAGGCCTTCTTGCGCTGCGAATCGCCGAAGACGCTGGTCTCCGCGGGTGCGCGCCCCGGGGGCAGCTCCGTGATCTTCGAATGATCGAGATCGCCGTAGAACGCGAGCGCCAGCGTGCGCGGGATGGGCGTCGCCGTCATGACGAGCACGTCCGGCCGCATACCCTTGGTGATGAGCTTCGCGCGCTGCAGGACGCCGAAGCGATGTTGCTCGTCCACCACGACGAGCCCGAGCCGCTCGAGGCCTACGCCTTCCTCGATGAGCGCGTGGGTACCCACCGCGAGGCGCGCCCGCCCCTCCGCGAGCGCCCTGCGAGCCTCGCGCTGCGCCTTGCCACGCGCCTGCGCGCCCACCAGGGCCAGCTCGACGCCCGCGCCCTCGAGCCATGAACGCATCGTGCGGGCGTGCTGTTCGGCCAGGATCTCCGTGGGCGCCATGAGGGCCGCCTGGTAGCCGGAACGCACCGCGAGCATCATCGCGGCGAACGCGACCGCCGTCTTCCCGCTGCCCACGTCCCCTTGCAGCAACCGGTTCATCGGCTCGGGGCGGCCCATGTCGGCCGTGATCTCGGCGAGCACACGCCCCTGCGACCCGGTGAGCGCGAAGGGCAGGAGCGCCGTCACCTCGGCGATGCGTTCCGGCGCCACGTCGAAGGCGACCCCTGGCTCGCGGCGCACTCCGCGACGGCGCAGGGCAAGCGCCAGCTGGAGGAAGAAGAGCTCCTCGAAGACGAGGCGGCGGAAGGCGGGCGTGGCGCGCTCGGCCGCGTGCACCGGATCGGTCCCGGCAGGCGGGAAGTGGGCTTGGCGCAGCGCCTCGCCGGCCGGCAAGAGGTGGCGGCGGCGCCGGACAGCCGCGGGGAGGTCGTCCACCGCGAACGGGGCGATCTCGTCGCACAGCCGCTTCAGCAGCTTTCGCAGGGCGGGGTGCTGGTAGTCGGCGGGCCCCGCGTAGAAGGGCACGATGCGCCCGAAGTTGGCGGAGTCGCCGGGGAGCAGCTTCTCGACCTCGGGCTGGACCATCTGGCGCCGGCCGCCGAAGGCCTCGGTGACCTTGCCCGAAACGAGGAACGTCTCTCCCGAGGCAAACTGGCGGAGGCGCCAGGGTGGCGGATTGAAGAAGACGAGGTCCATCCGCCCGCTCGGGTCGGCGACCTCGACCTTGAGCATGGGGCGGCCGCTACGCATGCGCGACGCGCGCGCTCCGCGGACCTGCCCTACCCCGATCCCCTCCTCGCCCACGCGCAGCTCCGCGATGCGCCTCGTCCGCGTACGATCCTGGTAGGACTTGGGCCAGAAGGAGAGCGCCTGCTCGACCGTGACGTGGCCCCGTTCCTCGAGCAGGGACCTGGGAGCGGGATGCGCGCGCGGAAGATCGGAGAGCTTGGCGCGCAGGAGTTCGCGGCGAGCGGCGCGCTCGGCGGCGTCCTCGGGCTCCGGTGGGACGAGCGGCCCGGTCTCGTCGGCCGAGCCAAGCTCGACGGGCTCGGGCGCGTCCCACGGGGCGAGGTCGGGAAGCGCTCCGCTCGTGGGGGGGGGGGGGCGCGCCCGCCCCCCCCCCCCCCCGCGCGCCCGCCCCCCCCCCCCGCCCCGCGCGCGGCGGGGGGC
>JBGQLS010000110.1:0-15061 GCA_041500205.1 Anaeromyxobacteraceae bacterium
AAAATCCGCGCCGAGTCGATCGACGAGATGAAGCACGCCGACCGGCTCATCGAGCGGATCCTCTACCTGGACGGCTTCCCCAACCTGCAGAAGCTCGGCAAGATCAACATCGGCCAGACGGTGGACGAGCAACTGAACCTCGACCTCAACGTCGAGAAGACGGCCATCCCGGTCCTCAACAAGGGCATCGAGCTCTGCCGGTCGGAAGGCGACAACGGCACGGCTGATCTGCTCGAGCACATCCTCGAGGACGAGGAGGAACACGCCAACTGGCTCGAGGCCCAGCTCACGCTCATCCAGCAGGCCGGTCTCCAGAACTACCTCGCCGAACAGATCAAGAAGGACGAGTAGGACCGCTCGGCGGCAGCGAACCCCCGCTCCTGAGGACCGCGCCCTTCGCCTCGAGGTGTGGCGCTGTCCTACCCGCAACCCCGCGACATCGGTCGATTTCTTGCCACCTGCGGAAGGGCTGGTACCGTCCGGAGCAGGTCGTCCATGGCGCTCCTCGTTCGCCGCAAGTTCACCCTATGTTACTTGGTGGCCGTGCTCGCCCTGCTCGGGCTCTCGGCGCTCGACGAGAACGGCCTGCGCAAGGCGCGGCGCAACGAGGCCGAGGCGGAGCGGCTGGCGCGCGAGAACGCGGCGCTGGAGCAGCACGTGACGCGTCTTCGCCGAGAGGTGAAGGCCCTGCAAGGCGATCCCGCCGCGCTCGAGCGCGCCGCCCGCGAGGATCTCGGTTACGTCAAGCCAGGCGAGATCGTCTACAAGTTCGACGAAGGGGGGCGGCCTTGACGATGAACCCTCCCGCTGAGCTCGCCCCCTCTCGCGCCGCGCTGGGGAGCGCCCGCGACATGAGGGCGCGCCTTCCTGCTCCGCGCTCGCGCCCGCTCCTCGTCGCGCTCTACGCCGCACTGCTGGGAGAGGCCGGCCTGCTCGGGCCGGGGGCTCGCCGCCGCGCCATGCGGTTCACGGTGCGTGGCGTACCGGCTGCGGTCGCCCTCGCTGGATCGGTGCTCCTGGCGATGCGCACCTTCGGCGCGCAGGGGCGTGGCGCGCAGCAGGCCGCTGCCGGCGCGGCGCTCGTCTCGACGCTGGCGGGCGTTGCCTGGCGCAGGGCAACCCTGGCGCGGCAGGGCCGGCGAGCCGGCGCGCGGGACGAGCTCGAGCTGGGCGCCCTCCTGGTCGTGCTCGCGTTCGTCACGGCCCAGGCCGCCCAGGGGAGCCTGGCGCTCGACCTCCAACCGCTCGTCTACCTTGCCCTGGCCGCCCTGGTCGCGCTCGGGCCGCGCGGCGTCGGCGTGGCGCTCGTCCTGCTCGCGCTCGCGCTGGAGACGGCGCTGTGGTGGTGCGGCGGCGCCGCGCCGGGCGCGCTCCGCGCCGCCTCCGCGCGCGCGGGGTTCATCTGTTCTTTCGCGCTCCTCTACCATGCCGTCCTGGGCGCGCGGATCGCCGCCGGCCGCCGGGCGGAGGAAGCCGCCGTCGAGAGGCGGAAGCGGGAGCTCGACGAGCGAGCGCGGCAGCTCAGGCTGCTCACCGCCGCGGGAGAGGCGGGGGACGGCGACCGGGTCGAGCGAGGCGCACGCCTCGCGGAGGCGGTCGTGCTCGAGACCGAGGCCGCCGCAAGAGGGCTTCTGCAAGTTGCGGAGGCCGCGCTCGGCGCGTACACCGCCGCGGTGTGGCTCCTCACCGAGGACGACGCGGAGCTGCGCCTGTGGGACTGCCGGTCGGGCAGCGACCGCGTTGCGCAGAGGCTCCCCGCAGGCGAGGGTCCGCTGGGCGGGGTCGTCAAGCGCCGCGCGCCGGTGCGACTCCACGGCGACGTCCGGGCCGCGAATCACTACGACGACGGCGTCCGGCCCAAGGCGTTCCTGGCCGTTCCGCTCCTGTCGCGCTCCGGAGGACACCTGCGCGGCGCCCTGCTCGTGGATCGCCTGGAACACGCCCCCTTCACCGAGCAGGACGAGCGATTGCTCACGGCCATCGCCGCCGAACTGGCGCGGGCGGCGGCCGCGGAGCGCCTCATCTGCGACGGTCGCGCCAGCCGCGAGGAGAAGGAGCGCTTCTACCAGGCCATCGAGCGGCTCAACCGCACCACCACGCCGCGCGAGGTGTTCGACACGGTGCTGGAAGTCGCCGCCGAGATGGTGCAGGTCGACTTCGGCGCCGTGACGCTCTTCGAGGAGAGCGACGGCAAGGCGCGGCACCGCATCGCACGGGCGACGCTCGCGCCGGGGCGCGCCGAGCGAGAACGGCCAGGCAAGGCCACGCCGCAGGACCGGGCCATCACGGATCTGGAGGGGAAGGAGTTCACCGACAACGGCGGCCTGGTGGCCTGTGCCGTGCGCCTCGGGTCGTCGCTGCCGGGCAAGGATCTGAGGCTCGCCGACGCCGTGGTGTTCGACGAGGCGACGCGGATGAAGGGACTCCTCTCGCTCAAGGTGCTGCCGCTGCGGGCGGGCGAGACCGTGCTCGGGACGATGGTGCTGGGGGCGAGGTCCTCGGGCGCGTACCACGGCGATGCCGTGCGCCAGCTCGAGGTGGTCGCCATGCAAGCGGGCGACTCCATCTTGCGCGCGCGCCTCTTCGAGGCCACCGAGCGGCTCGCCACGACGGACGGCCTGACGGGGCTCGTCAACCATCGCACCTTCCAGGCCCGGCTCGAGGAGCACCTCGCCGCCGCGCGCCGGTACGGCAAGAAGGTGTCCCTCCTCCTCACCGACATCGACCACTTCAAGTGCGTGAACGACACCTATGGCCACCCGGTCGGCGACCGGGTCCTCCGGGGCGTCGCCCGGATCCTGCAAAAGGAAGCGCGCACCACGGACGTCGTCGCGCGCTACGGGGGCGAGGAGTTCGCGCTGGTCATGCCCGAGACGGACCAGGCCGGCGCCATGAAGACCGCGGAGCGCATCCGTGAGAAGGTCGCGGAGGCCGTCTTCCAGAGCGAGCAAGGCGAGGTCCGCGTGACGCTGTCTCTCGGGATCGCCACCTTCCCCCAGGACGCGAAGGAGAAGCCCGATCTGATCGAGCGCGCCGATGGCGGGCTCTACCACGCGAAGCGCCACGGGCGGAATCAATCCGTTGCGCTGGGCGCCCTGCGGGGCCGTCGCGCCGGGTGAGCGAGCTGGCAGGCGTCTCGCGGACGCGCGGCGGTCAATGCGCCGTGCCCCGCGTGCCTCGCGGTACCCCCGCCTGTTAAGATTCGGTTGGCAGGTCACCCCCGCGGGAGCCTAGCGACTTGAAGAAGAACTTCATCCTCGACACGAACGTCCTCCTCCACGATCCGCGCTCCATCTTCGGCTTCGGCGACAACAACGTCGTCATCCCGATCTACGTCATCGAGGAAATCGACAACTTCAAGCGCGACCTGTCGTCACTGGGCCGCAACGCCCGTCAGGTCAGCCGGTACCTGGACGAGTTCCGCGTGACGGGTCCACTGCGCGAGGGTGTCTCGCTCGGGCCCGAGAAGGGCACGATCCGCGTCGTCATCACCGAGCACAAGCTCCCGCCCGAGCTCGCCAACGGGCACAGCACCGACAATCACATCCTCGCCACCGCGCTCGACGTGCGCGACCGGGAGAAGCCCCTCCCCGCGGTCTTCGTGACGAAGGACACGAACCTGCGCATCCGTGCGGACGCGCTCGGCCTTCACGCCGAGGACTACGACATCGAGGAGGTGAAGCTCGACACCCTCTGGACCGGGGTTGCCGAGCTCGACGTGGACGCCTGGGCGGTGAACGAGTTCTACACGAACCAGGCGGTGGCCGTGGGAGAGGCCGGCGATCCACCCTCGCCCAACGAATTCGTCGTCCTGCGCGACAAGGCGAACCCGCAGCACAGCGCCGTGGGGAAATACAGCGCCTCGAGGCAGGCGTATGTGCCGCTCATCAAGATCCCGAAGGAGGGGGTCTGGGGCATCCGGCCTCGCAACAAGGAGCAGTCGTTTGCCATGGACCTGCTCCTCAATGACGAGATCCGGCTCGTCACCATCGTGGGGAAGGCCGGTACGGGAAAGACGCTCCTCGCCATCGCCGCGGGTCTGCAGAAGACGATGGAGGAGAACGTCTACCAGAAGCTCCTCGTGTCGCGACCGATCTTCCCGCTCGGCCGGGACATCGGCTACCTGCCCGGAGACGTCGAGGAGAAGCTCAATCCCTGGATGCAGCCCATCTTCGACAACGTCGAGTATCTGATGAACCTCTCACGATCGGAGCAGAAGCAGGGCCGCGGCTATCACGAGCTCATCGACCTCGGCATCATCGAGATCGAGCCGCTCACCTATATCCGCGGACGGTCCATCCCCAACCAGTTCATCATCGTGGACGAGGCGCAGAACCTGACGCCCCACGAGGTGAAGACCATCATCACGCGCGTCGGCGACGGGACGAAGATAGTCCTCACCGGCGACCCGTACCAGATCGACAATCCGTACGTGGACGCGACCAACAACGGTCTCATCCACGTGGCCAACCGGTTCAAGACCGAGCGCCTCGCCGGCCACGTGACGATGGCGAAGGGAGAGCGATCGCCGCTCGCGGAGCTGGCGGCGAACCTGCTCTGACTTTACAATACCGACGTGAGCGGTGACGGTAGCGGACCGGCAAGAGAGTACGGGGTCACGCTCGAATACCCGCTCGACTACACCTTCAAGATCATCGGCCTCGCTCGCGACGACTTCGCGGAGCACGCTCGACGGCTCGTGGAGCGCATGGTCGGGGCCGCGCCGCCTGACCGCGTCTCGATCCGGCAGAGCGCGCGGGGCAAGTACCATTCGGTCTCGGTCGTGGCCCACCTCGAATCGGAAGATCAGCGTCGCGCCGTGTACCAAGCGCTCCACGAGGACGAGCGAGTGGTCTATTACCTGTGAGCGCCTCGCTGTCTGGGCCTGGGGCTTCAGGCATCAGGGAGGTGCCATGTATCCGGCCTGGCCCGACGCCTGAGGCTGAGCCCTCTCAATATCTGTTCAAGATCTGTCGAAGAATGCCTCTGGCTTCTTAGCCAGGGTGGGGCCCCGATGGGCTTTGCCCGGCGGGGCGGGGGCGGCCTTCGCCCCCGGCGACTCAAGACCTGTCGAAAATTCAGCTGCGGTCGCAGGGGCCCGGGTGGGGCCCCGACGGCTCTGCCGGCGGGGCGGGGGCGGCCTTCGCCCCCGGCTACTCAGTTCAGCAGCCGGGGGCGGGTCGAACGTGGCTGCGTGAAGTCGACCAGCTCGATCCCGCTCGGGGCCATCCCGAAGACCACCCTCTCGCGCCAGCCCTTCGCGTCGCCGCCTATCTGGAGCGGCATCGGGCGCTCGAACTGCACGGTCACGCGCTCGATGTGGAAGTCGAGGAGGTTAGGGTGTGCGAACTCGCCCGACCATATGCTCGGCAGGTTCCAGAGCATGCTGGGCAAGGAGAGCTGCGTGGCGACGCGCAGCTGGAACATCCCCGGCCGCGACTCTGCGAACGGGAAGGCCTTGAGCCCGAAGCCGTAGAAGGGGACGGTACTGCCGGCGGCCATCATGCACGGACCCGCGTACAGCAGCTCGCCGTGGCCGATGGCCCGCCCTACCTGCCGGCCTCGTCCGTCGAGCTGATAGGCAGGCTGACCGACGTTGACGATCTCGCAGTAGCTCTGGCGCCGTTCGAGGAGATAGCGCGGCGCCGAGCGGAGGGCGACGGAGAGCGCATAGCCCGGGACGCCGGTGGCGAGCCGCTTCAGCGCGGTGTCGCCGAGGTGCTTCTTGAGCCAGCAGTAGTCGTTCAGGACTGCGGCGTCGATGCCGAGTCCGGCGAACGGGGTGCGGCGGCCCTCGCAAGTTAGCAGCTCGAGCTGGCGAATGTGGTTGGCCTCGCCCTTCGCGAAGGCCGCCAGGTCCGCAATGTGGTTGTCGAGATGCGCGCCCACCACCTCCGCCACGGCGTTGCCCGTTCCGAGCGCGAGGACCCCGAAGCGCGGGACGGGGAAGGCGCGGCGCTCCGCGCTGGCGATGATGTCGTTCACCCACCCGACGAAGGTCCCGTCGCCGCCGCCCGTGAAGACGGTCTCGTATTGGCGCGACACGACCGTGTCCGCGATGGCGTGAGCTTCGGCGGCATTTCGGGACAAGAAGAGGTCCTCGGGCGGCACCAGGCGCTCGAGGGAGCGCAGGACCCGAGCGTTGACTTGCTTCGCGTTCGCGTTGAGGAGGACCGCAAACCCGGCTCGTCGCGAAGGCTCGCTCCTCAAGCGAATGGCGGAGTGCATCATCATCGAGTCATTCTCCCTGCCCCCGTCCGGTGTGACTGCGCTGCCCCGGTTGATGAGCAAGCAAGGTGCCACGTCGCGTTATCGTGGTAACTATTCAGTATATCGATTGATTACCGACAAGACACACAGTCACGCCTGGGGCTCTTGGCGCGTCGTTTCGGTGGCAGTTGCGTAGTCGACTACGCACCCGGCCGAAATTCGATGGCGGGCCGGATATGGCCATTTGACAGGTCAAGACGGGGACTTAGGTTCGTCGCCAACGGAGGTTTTCCTAAAATGGGCAAGATCATCGGCATCGACCTGGGCACCACGAACTCCGTGGTTGCCGTGATGGAAGGCAAGGAGCCTGTCGTCATCACGAACGAAGAGGGCTCGCGCCTCACCCCGTCGGTCGTCGCCTACACGAAGGACAACGAGAGGCTGGTCGGGCAGGTGGCCAAGCGGCAGGCCATCACGAACCCGGAGAAGACGGTCTACTCGATCAAGCGCTTCATGGGCCGCCGTCAGTCCGAGGTGCGGGACGAGATGAAGCGGGTCCCCTACAAGGTCGTCGAGGGCCCGAACGGGGACGCGCGCATCGAGATCGACGGGAAGCAGAACTCGCCTCCCGAGATCAGCGCCCAGGTGCTGCTCAAGCTGAAGCGCGCCGCCGAGAACTACCTCGGTGAGAAGGTGACGGACGCGGTCATCACCGTGCCCGCGTACTTCAATGATGCGCAGCGACAGGCGACCAAGGACGCCGGCGAGATCGCGGGGCTCAACGTCCGGCGAATCGTGAACGAGCCCACCGCGGCCGCGCTCGCCTACGGGCTCGACAGGAAGAAGAACGAGAAGATCGCAGTCTTCGACTTCGGCGGCGGCACCTTTGACATCTCCATCCTCGAGGTGGGCGAGAACGTCGTGGAGGTGCTCGCCACGAACGGCGATACGCACCTCGGCGGCGACAACATCGACCAGCGCGTCATGGAGTGGCTCATCGCCGAATTCAAGAAGGACACCGGCATCGACGTCTCGAAGGACAAGATGGTCCTGCAGCGCCTCAAGGAGGCGGCCGAGAAGGCCAAGATCGAGCTGTCTTCGATGATGGAGACGGAGATCAACCTTCCGTTCCTCACCGCCGATCAGACCGGCCCCAAGCACCTCGCCGTCAAGATCAGCCGCGCCAAGCTGGAGCAGCTCGTCGAGGACCTCGTCGAAAGGTCCATCGAGCCCAGCCGCAAGTGCCTGGCTGACGCGAAGCTGCAGGCGTCGCAGATCGACGAGGTCGTGCTCGTCGGCGGCCAGACGCGCATGCCGAAGATCGTCGAGACCGTGAAGAAGTTCTTCGGCAAGGAACCGAACCGCACGGTGAACCCGGACGAGGTGGTGGCTGTCGGGGCGGCTGTCCAGGCGGGCGTGCTTTCCGGCGAGGTCAAGGACATCCTCCTCCTCGACGTGACCCCGCTCTCGCTGGGTGTGGAGACGCTCGGCGGGGTGATGACGAAGCTCATCGAACGCAACACGACCATCCCCTGCAAGCGGTCGGAGGTCTTCTCGACGGCGTCCGACGGGCAGACCTCGGTCGAGATCCACGTCCTGCAGGGCGAGCGTGAGATGGCGCGCGACAACCGCACCCTCGGGCGGTTCCACCTCGAGGGCATCCCGCCGGCGCCACGTGGCCTGCCGCAGATCGAGGTGACTTTCGACATCGACGCAAACGGTATCCTCAACGTCTCCGCCAAGGACAAGGGCACCGGCAAGGAGACGAAGATCACCATCACCCACTCCTCGGGCCTGGCCAAGGACGAGGTGGAGAAGATGGTGGCCGACGCCAGCGAACACGAGGCCGAGGACAAGAAGCGCCGCGAGGAGGTCGAGCAGCGGAACCGCGCCGAGAACCTCGCTTACCAGATGGAGAAGCTCCTCAAGGACAACAAGGAGAAACTCACCGCCGCCACCGTCACGGAGATAGAGGAGGCAGTGAAGAAGGTGCACGAGGTTCGCGAGAAGGGGACCCCCGAGGAGGTCAAGGCTGCCGCGGAAAGCCTTGAGAAGGCGAGCCACAAGGCGGCCGAAGAGCTCTACAAGTCCGCGGGCGCGGCAGGCGCCCCCCCTCCGCAGGACGGCGCGCCCAAGCAGCCGGAAGGGAAGAAGGAGGACGTCGTCGACGCCGAGTACAAGCAGGTGTGAGAGCAGGCTTCAGGCTACAGGCTACGGGCTCCAGGCTACGGCTCGCTGGAGCCCGTTCCATATCCGCCGGATGGCGCGCACCAAGCCGCAATTTCGTAGCGCGGGGGCTTGTCCCCCGCGTGGACGCATCGAGCGGAGCACAAGGCCCTGCGCCACGGATCGATCGAATCGAGCACGGCCATGAGAACCGAGCTGCCCAAACCGGACGCCGCTTTCCCGTAGCCGGAGCCCGTAGCCGGGCTGCATGTCTGGCATTTCGCCCCGGGCGCCCCTACCATCCCGCGCGTGCATGTGACGATCCTCAGCCGCTCGGCCGCCATCTACACTACCCGTCGCCTGGTGGAGGCCGCGCGTGTCCGTGGACACCGCGTGCGGGTGCTCGACCCGGTTCAGGTGGAGATGGGGCTGGGCGGAACGCGGCCGGCGGTGTTCCACCGCCGGGAGCGCTTCCCGCGTACCGACATCGTCATCCCGCGCATCGGTCTGTCCATCAACCAGTACGGACTGGCGGTCGTGAACCAGCTGCAGCTGCTCGGCGTGCCCGTCCTGAACGGCAGCCAGGGTATCGCGGCCTCTCGCAACAAGATGCGCTGCCTGCAGCTTCTGGCCGGCCGCGGTATCGGCGTTCCCCTGACCGTGATGGCGAACGACGCCTCGGGGTTGCGGGAGATGGTGAAGCACGTGGGAGGGTTGCCCGTGCTCGTGAAGCTCGTCTCGCAGAGCGAGCGGACGGGGCTCATGATCTGCGAGACGCTTCAGTCCCTCGAGGCGGCGCTGGAGGCGATCCTGGGGCTGGGGCAGAACATCATCGTGCAGCAGTACGTCAAGGGGGTGCGAGGGCGTGACCTGCGCGCCTTCGTGGTCGGGGGGCGCGTCGTCGCCGCCCTCCGTCGCCGTCCCCAGGTGGGGCGCTTCGCCCGTACCCTGGCGCGAGGCGCCAAGTTCGAGACCTGCGCGTTGCCGGCTGCTTACGTCCAGGCGGCCGTCGAGACTGCGCGCGTGGTCGGGCTCGAGGTGTGTGCGGTCGACATGCTCGACGTGAAGGGCGGGCCGCTCGTCTTCGAGGTGAACAGCTCGCCTGGCATCCGGGAGGCCGAGTCGGCCTGCGGCGTGGAGATAGGAACGGCCATCATCGCTCGAGCCGAAGAGGTCGCCGCCAAGGGACCGGTGGGCGCCGCCGCCCGGCGCCGCGAGCGTGTGACAGGGACCGATTGAATGTCTTTGGCGCTCGGCTCGTCCCCTGCTAAGAATCCGTTCGGAACGTGCTTGCTTAGCGACTGAGTAGCCGGGGCTCGCGCCGCCCCGCCCCGCCGGCACAGCCGTCGGGGCCCCACCCTGGCTAAGAAGCCAAAGGGATTTTTCGACAGGTCTTGAGTAGCCGGGGCTCGCGCTGCCCCGCCCCGCCGGCGTAGCCGTCGGGGCCCCACCCCGGCCAAGAGGGCCAGTAGCGTCTGACTGAGGTCACCATGCTGCGTCTGTTCTCCATCGTTTCCGCCCTCGCCGCGGCGCTCCTTTCCGTCCCCGTCCCAGCCGCCGATCCCGCCGCCGAGGCGGCGACCGCGTACGCGCTCGACACCGGTGCGTCCACGAAGAGCGTCAAGGTGGGCGAGTCGGGGAAGCTCGTCCTCGTCATCCGGCCCAAGGCGCCGATCTGGCACGTGCACCCCCAGGCGCCACTCAAGATCCGATTCGAGGCCCCCGTTGCCCTGAAGGTCGAGAAGGCAGAGCTCGTTCGGAGGGACGCGCTCGATCCCAAGGCCGAGGAGCCGCGCTTCGAGACCGCTTTCGTCGCTGGCGCCGCAGGCTCGCAGGAGGCCAAGGCCCTCGTCGATTTCTTCATATGCAGCGACGCAGCGTGCGTGAAGCAGACGAGGACGGTCGTCATTCCCGTGTCGGTGAAGTAGGGCGGGCTCGTTTCCCTCCCTGGCCACATCGAAGGATCACGTGCGTACCCTCTATGGCCTGAATCCCGTGCGCGAGTTCTTGCGGGCAGGGGACGAGGGCATCGCGGAGCTGTGGCTCGGTGAAGGCGGCGAACGGGGTAGGGTGTTCGCCGATCTGGCGCGGCTCGCGCAAGAACGCGGCGCCAAGGTGCGCGAGGCGCCACGCCAGAAGCTGGATCGGCTGGCCGGCACTGATCGCCACCAGGGCGTCGTCGCGGTGGTCGCCGACTTTCGCTACCGCGAGCTCGATGACCTGCTGGAGGGGGCGCGAGCGGCTGGCGAGGCCCCGCTGCTCGTGGTGCTCGACGGCATCCTGGACCCGCAGAACCTCGGAGCCATCATCCGTTCCGCGCATGCGCTGGGGGCCCACGGAGTCGTCATCCCCAAGGACCGAGCGGCCGGCGTTACGCCTGCAGCATCCAAGGCCTCGGCGGGCGCCGTCGAACACTGCCCCGTGGCCCGCGTCACCAACCTCTCGCAGGCCCTCGAGAGGATGAAAGGGGCGGGCGTCTGGACGGTCGCGACCGACGCCGGAGCAACCGAAGACCTCTCGCGCGTGGATCTCTCTGTCCCGACTGCGCTCGTCCTGGGTTCGGAGGGGGCCGGCGTGAGGCTGCTCGTGCGCCGGACCTGCGATCGTGTGGCGCGGATCCCGATGAAGGGAAAGGTGGGGAGCCTCAACGCGTCCGCCTCGGCCGCCATCGCACTCTACGAGGCGGCGTGCCAGCGCCGCGGAAACAGGGCGCCGAAACCCGAGCCCGCAGGGGCTTGAATCACCGCCAGCTCACAGCCCCCGCTCTAGGTGGCCGCATCCGTCCGAGGGGGTGAAGCCGAATAATCTCGCGCTTGACAAGGGGCCGAGAGGGGGCTAGAAACCGCCGCTCTACTTGGTCGTACGGCGGTAGGGATCTGATCTGTCTGGATTTTGTGCGACCGCTCCTGGTTCTCGATGGGATCGGGCTGGCGTAGCTCAGCAGGTAGAGCAGCTGCCTTGTAAGCAGCAGGTCGCGGGTTCGAGTCCCACCGCCAGCTCCATAGCGCGCGGGGGCGCATGGACGAGGAAAACGAGTCGGAGGGGTTCCCGAGTGGCCAAAGGGAGCAGACTGTAAATCTGCCGGCTTCGCCTTCGGTGGTTCGAATCCACCCCCCTCCACCACACATCACCTTGGAGTGAACCAGAACGCGGGAATAGCTCAGTTGGTAGAGCGTCAGCCTTCCAAGCTGAATGTCGCGGGTTCGAATCCCGTTTCCCGCTCCAGTGAGGGAGAGACACACGGAGGACAGGCCCTCTTAGCTCAGTCGGTAGAGCGCGTCCTTGGTAAGGACGAGGTCTCCAGTTCAATCCTGGAAGAGGGCTCCATTTTTCTGGCAGTTGCCGAAGGGTGTCGAGATGATCATGGCCGGCGATAACATCACGGTGGACGTGGATCTCATCGCGCCCATCGCGATGGAGAGGGAACTGCGCTTTGCCATCCGGGAGGGCGGGCGCACCGTCGGCGCGGGCGTGGTGGCGGAGGTCATTCAATAGGAAGCGCGGGCTCGTTTCCGCGCCTGTGGGGGCTCATCCCTCGCCGAAGAGAGGCTTCAGATGGCCGGTAACCGCAGCATCATCATCCTCGAGTGCACCGCCTGCAAGGAGCGGAACTACTCGACGACCAAGAACAAGAAGAAGACGCAGGAGAAGCTCACCCTCTCGAAGTATTGCCCACGCTGCCGCAAGCACGTGGCACACAAGGAAACCAAGTAGCGCGGGGCCCGTCCCCCGTCGCGGGGCCCGTCCCCGCCGCGAGGGCCTGGTCGATGCCGGATACAGGCCAGTAGCTCGAACGGCTAGAGCAGCGGTCTCCAAAACCGCGGGTTGGGGGTTCGAATCCCTCCTGGCCTGCCACACAGTCGCAGGGAGCTGGACCGCTGGCTGCAGCGGTCTCGCTTACGAAGAAAGCAGCGCAGGTCGGGGGTTCGAATCCCTCCTGGCCTGCCACACGGGTTGCAAGGAGCTGGACCGCTGCGGGCAGCGGTCTCGTCTCCGAAAGGCAGTGCGGGTCGGGTTGAGTCCCTACCGGGCTGCCGCTGTAGGGCTAGCGCGGGGGCCTGTCCCCCGCTTGCAGTCTCAACGATGAGCAAGGCGAGGCGCCATGGCCGCGGACAAGACAACGGGGATCGATCCACGGAGGATGGTCCTGATCTTCTACGTCCTCGCGGCGATTGCTCTCGGTGTCTTCCTCGAGAAGCTCCTGGGGCTCGTCTTCTCGTACGCTCGGTGGAATGACGCACCTGTCTTCGGCGAGGACTGGACGCTCAGCACCGTCGTCGGGTTCGTCTTGGCCGTGGCTGCCGGGCTCGTGTTCTGGCGTATGCCAAGGACCCAGACGGTCTCGCTCGAGATCGCCGGTGAGCTGAAGAAGGTGACGTGGCCGACTCTTCGAGAGACACGCGCGGCGACCGTGGCGGTCGTGGTCGCCACCGCCATCGCCGCCGTCATCCTGGGGGCGTTCGACTCGTTGTGGTCGTGGCTCAGCGCGAAGATCTACTGACGTCGGGTTGTCATCGCCGGGTATTCACCCGGCTCGCAGGGTGGGGTAGAGCGGCCGGGAATCCCGGCGCGGGGAGCACCGGCGGGGAGGTGGTCCCCGCCGCTGGCCTTTCTGGCGCCGGGTGGGGATGAGGCAGCTCCGAGAACGGAGATGAGGGACATGGCGAAGAAGTGGTACGTCGTGCACACCTACTCGGGCTTCGAGAACAAAGTTAAGAAGTCGCTCGAGGAGCACCTCCGCCAGCACGGGGAAGACAAGGTGGAGTACGACGACAAGGAGGACGGCAAGGTCGTTCGCAAGCTGGCTAAGCTCCACGAATGCTTTGGTGAGGTCCTCATCCCGATGGAGCAGGTCGTCGAGATGGTGAAGGGCGAGAAGAAGACGTCCAAGAGAAAGTTCTTCCCCGGCTACATTCTCGTCCAGATGCAGATGGCTGACTCGACATGGCACATGGTGAAGGGGACTCCCAAGGTCACCGGTTTCGTCGGGAGCGCCAAGAACCCGCGTGACGTACCGAGCATCTCGGACGCGGAGGTGGCGCGCCTGACCAGCCAGATCTCGGAGGGCGCGCTCAAGCCCAAGCCCCGGGTGCAATTCGAGGATGGAGATCAGGTCCGCGTCATCGACGGCCCGTTCTCGAACTTCAACGGCACGGTGGAGGAAGTGAAGCCCGAGAAGGGCAAGCTCCGCGTGCTGGTGTCGATCTTCGGCCGCGCCACGCCGGTCGAGCTCGACTTCATGCAGGTGGAGAAGACGTAGGCAACAGAGACATGAAGGGCGGGGTCGTCCCCGCCGTAGAGCGTGGGAGGGCGTCGTCAACGCTCGCTGAACCACGCAGGGCCGCCGCAGCTCGGGGCCCGGAAGGAAGGCCATGAAGAAGGTCACAGGTCAGGTGAAGCTGCAGATCCCGGCCGGCAAGGCCAACCCGGCCCCGCCGGTTGGCCCCGCCCTCGGCCAGCACGGCGTCAACATCATGGAGTTCTGCAAGCAGTTCAACGCGCAGACCCAGTCGCAGGCGAAGGAAGGGTTGATCATCCCTGTCATCATCACCATCTACGCGGATCGATCCTTCAGCTTCCAGCTGAAGACTCCGCCCGCCGCCGTCCTGCTCAAGAAGGCGGCAGGTCTCCACACGGAGAAGAAGAAGGGCTCCGGTTCGCACCAGCCCGGCAAGGAGAAGGTCGGGCAGGTGACGAAGAAGCAGGTGGAGCAGATCGCCAAGGTGAAGATGCAGGACATGACCGCCGGCTCGCTCGAAGCTGCCATGCGGACCGTCGAGGGCACGGCGCGCTCGATGGGGATCGAGGTCGTCCCCTAGGGGATCGGGAGACTGCACATGGCCATCGGCAAGAAATACAAGGCAGTCGCGGCGAAGGTCGATCGCAACAAGCATTACAAGCTCGACGACGCGCTCAAGCTCGTCAAGCAGACCGCTGTCCGGAAGTTCGACGAGTCGGTGGATGCCGCCATCAACCTGGGCGTCGATCCCAAGCACGCGGATCAGGTCGTCCGCGGCGCCGTGGTCCTTCCGCACGGGATGGGCAAGGCGATCCGGCTTGCCGTCTTCGCCAAGGGCGACAAGGCGCGCGAGGCGCAGGAAGCCGGCGCCGACATCGTCGGGGCCGAGGACCTGGCCGAGAAGATCCAGGGCGGGCTGATGGATTTCGACAAGGTGCTCGCCACCCCGGACATGATGGGCGTGGTCGGCCGCCTCGGTAAGCTGCTCGGCCCGCGAGGTCTCATGCCGAACCCCAAGGTCGGCACCGTCTCTGTGGATATCGCACGAGCCGTGAAAGAACAGAAGGCCGGCAAGGTCGAGTTCCGCGTGGAAAAGGCGGGGATCGTCCACGTCCCGTTCGGCAAGGCCTCATTCGAGCCGGAGCGGCTCAAGGCGAACTTCAACGCGATCATGGAGGTCATCTACAAGGCTAAGCCGCAGACCGCGAAGGGCGTGTACGTCAAGAATGTGACGGTGAGTACGACAATGGGGCCGGGCATCAAGCTCGACCCTGCGGAGCTCACGGCGGAGCACACCTAAGAGAAGGCTGCGTCGTAGCGCGGGGGCTTGTCCCCCGCATAGAGGATTCAAGGTTCCGGCGGCATGGCGCCGCCGGGTTTCCTGGTTCAAGACAGCGGGTCCGCGTTTTCCCCGAGTGCGAGACGGAAGGGGAGCGTGGTTAATCG
>JBGQLS010000111.1:0-15049 GCA_041500205.1 Anaeromyxobacteraceae bacterium
AGAAATGCCTTTGATTCCGTACCTATCCCCTCTCCCCCACCGGGGGAGAGGGTTAGGGTGAGGGGCCGATCCTCGGGCGCCAGCCCCTCACCCCGGCCCTCCTTCGACCCCGCCGGCAGAGCCGCCGCGGTCTCGTCTCCCCGCCCCTGGCCGCGACAAGCGCGGCCAGGAGTCCCTGCGCGGGGAGAGGGAGACTCTGAACTCCGGGCGGCCGGAGTAGCCAGAGACACAATCACGCTTCGTGTGGCCTTGTGCCGAACCCTGTCCCTGCAAGCCCACGGAATCAGATCGCGTTCAAACCGTTCGCTGCTCTAGCCCGTGATCGATCCCAAGCAGCCCGACCTCCCGGCCTGATGGTGAGACTGCCACGGCCGCATCCCCACTGCGGCGCCCCACGGCGAGGCGGCCACCTCCTGACGAAGGGCCTCTGTAGCCATTCGAGTCCCCGGTGATTCCGGTCCGCCTGGCTACAGCGGCACCGTGTCCGCGCGGACACGCGCCGCCGCGCGCGCTCCTAACCCCGCGCCGCCAGGGCGCTTCGCGTGCGGGCACGGGACATGCTCCGGGGCGGCTCGGAGGCTGCCATGACTGCTGCCCAAACCCTGCCCCTGACACTCTTCGTCGCCCTCACCGGCTGTGCCGACGCCGCGCCCGGTGGTGCGATCCCCCTCGATCACCAACCGTCTCAGCGACTCACCCGCGCATCCAATACCGCAGCGGGCGCACCTTCGTCGCTTGCACCCGCAGCGTCTCAACCCCCGTCCACCTGGAACGCGGTCGCCGCCCGTCCCCAGCTCGGCACACCGCACGCCGCGGCCTTCGCGGCCGCCGGGGTCCGCCTGGTGGGCCGAGAGGGCGGCAAGGACGTGCTCGCGTTTCCGCTCACCCACACGCGCGTGGTGGCCCGGATCGTGGGAAACGTGGCGCGCGTCGAGGTGACGCAGCGCTTCGCGAACCCGAGCCGCGCCCGGCTCGAGGCGATCTACTCCTTCCCCCTGCCGGCCAACGCCGCCGTCAACGACATGCTCCTCCGCGTCGGAAGCCGCGTCGTGCTCTCGGAGGTGCACCGCCGCGAGGAGGCGCGCGCCACCTACGAGGCCGCGCGGCGCTCCGGCCGGACGGCCGCGCTCACGGAGCAGGAGCGGCCCAATCTCTTCACGCAGTCGATCGCGAACGTCCCACCCGGCGAGGCCGTCGACGTCGTGCTGCGATACGTGCACGAGGTGCCGCTCGAGGACGGGCGGTATCAGTTCGTGTTCCCGAGCACCATCGGCCCCCGCTACGTGCCGGGAGCGCCGGTGGGCCGCGAAGGGCACGGCCTCTCGCCCGACACGGACGAGGTGAGCGACGGCTCGCGCGTGACGCCTCCGGTCATGCAGCCGGGCACGCGCTCGGCGCACGAGCTCGACGTCCTCGTCTCCATTCTGCCCGGCGAGGCCGCGGCCGACGTCGCCGCCCGCAGCCACCGGATCGTGACCGGCCTCGACGGCTCGGGGTCGCGGCTCGTCGCGCTTGCGGAGGATGACCGCGTTCCGGACAAGGATCTCGTCCTGTCGTGGCGGCCCGCCTCGTCGCTCCCCGAGGCGCACGCCCTCGTCGAGCGCGAACGCGGCGAGGACTTCCTGGTGCTCCTCGCCGAGCCACCCGCGTCCCCGGCCGACGCGCTCATCCGCGCGCGCGAGCTCGTCTTCCTTCTCGACAAGTCGGGCTCGATGTCGGGCCGACCCATCGAGACGGCGAAGGAGGTCATCCTCCGCTCGCTCCGGGCGCTCCGGGCGGGCGACACCTTCCGGCTCGTCGCCTTCGACGGCGACGCCGACGCGATGTCGGGCTCGCCGCTCCCAGGCACGCCCGAGAACGTGAAGGCGGCGGAGCGGTGGCTCTCCGGCCTGCACGGGGGAGGCGGTACGGAGATGCTGGCCGGCATCAAGGCCGCGCTCGCCGCGCCGCCCGACCCGGCCCGGCTCCGGCTCGTCGTCTTCTGCACTGACGGGTTCATCGGGAACGAGGCGGCGGTCATCGAGGCAGTGGAGCGGCTCCGCAGGGAGGCGCGCGTGTTCGGATTCGGCATCGGCTCGTCGGTGAACCGGTACCTCGTGGAAGGCGTGGCGCGCGCGGGGCGGGGCTATGCCGAGGTCGTCGGCCCGCGCGATCCCGTGGACACGGCGGTCGCCCGCCTCTTCGCGCGGCTGGACCGGCCGGTGCTCACCGACCTCGAGGTCGCGTTCGAGGGCGGCGCGGTCCAGGACCTCGCGCCGGCGCGCCTCCCGGACCTCTTCGCCGGGCAGCCGCTCGTGGCGGTGGGTCGGCTCTCCGGTCCCGCCCCGCACCACGTGGTCTTGCGCGGCCGCACCGGGGCTGGCCCCTGGGAGCGCCGGATGGCCGTGACGACGGAGGCAGCCGCCGCGGGCGCGGGCCCCGTGGCCGGGACGCTCTGGGCGCGCCGCCGAGTTGACGACGTCCTCTCGCGCAGCCCCACCGCGCCGTCCCGCACCGAGGTGGACGAGGTGGTGGCCCTCGCGCTCCGCTTCAAGCTCGTCACGCCCTTCACCTCGTTCGTGGCGGTGGAGCGCGAGCTCCTCGTCAACCCGGGACTCGACCTCGCGCGCGTCGTCGTGCCGAACGAGCTGCCCGAGGGCGTCTCCCACGAGGGCATCTTCGGCCCGGGCGCGGCGACGGTGCTGCCAGCGCGGGTGAAGCCGGGCGATCCCGAGCTGTGGGTGGCGGCGCCGCACGGCGCGCGCTCGGCGCGGGTGCAGCTCCCGTTCGAGCAGACCTGGCGCGATGCCGTGCGCGACGGCGACGTGTTCGTGCTCCGCTTCCTCGTGCCGCCGGGCGTCCCGGACGGGAGCTACGAGGCACAGATCGCCATCGAGCTCGAGGACGGCCGAACGGAAAGGCGCACCGCTCCCATCCGCGTCGACACCTCCCCGGCCGCGGTCGCGGTGGTGGACGCTCCCGCATCGGTCGAGCCGGGCGAGACGCTGTCGCTCGGCTTCAAGCCCGCGCTGCCGCTGGGCCGGATCCCGGGGCTCGTCTCACGGCACGGCGGACTCGGCCAGGCGTTGAAGGGGCAAATGGAGGTCCGCGAGATCCTGGTGCGGGCGCCCTGGGGCGAGATCGCGCGTGGCCGCATGGAAGGTCCACTCGGCGTGTGGCACGCCGAGCTGCACGTGCCACGCGAGGCGGCGCGGGGGCTGGCCCGTCTCGAGGTGGCCGCCAGCGATGCGGCGGGGAACGTGAGCCGCCGAGAGGTGGTGGTGAGCGTGGGTGCTCCGCTTCCCGCCGAGGCTTCCAGCGGAGCCGCCGGCGTGGCCGTCGGGACCGCCCTCCTAGCGCTGTCGGTCGGGGCCATGGCGGTCGTGCTTCGTCCACGCCGCCGGCAGCTGAGCATCCGAGCCCACGTGTCTGGCGCGGCCAGGGGGCTCTGATCCATGCGCCCCGTCGCGATCGCGCTCGGCGCGATGGCGCTCGCCGGTGTCGCGCTCGGCGGCGTCGACGGCCGCGCCCGTCACCTGGCGTTGCCGGTCCTCTCGGACCCGTCGCTGCCCGCCGCACCACCCTCCCCGCTCGCGGACGGGCCGCGCTGCGCCGTCCGGGAGCTGGGACGCGTCCCTGCCCGCCCGACCGCGCTCCTTCGCTCCGCCGACGGCGCGCTCTGGGTCGGTACGTTCGACCAGGGCATCTGGCGGATCGCGGGCGACGCCGCGCAGGAAGTGCCTGGGCTCGAGGGGCGCGAGCGGTTCGTGAACGCGCTCGCGGAGGTGGACGGCCTCGTCTGGGTGGGCACGCAGCGGGGCGTGGTGGCGTTCGAGGGTAGCGCGCGGGCGCTCACCGCCATCGCCGGCACCGCGGTCACCGCGCTGGCGCCGGCCCGGGATTCTCTCGTCGCGGGCACCTCGCGCGGCCTCGCCCTCATCTCCCGCCGAGGGGCGCGCTGGATCGCCCTCGAGGGTGCGACGTCACCTCGGGTGACCGCGCTCACCGTGGGTGCCGAGACGCTGTGGGCCGGGACGGCGGACGGCCTCCTGGCCGTTCCTCTCGACCCAGCCCTCCGCGGGGCTGCCGCCGCGCGCTCCATCCCGCTCGTGTTCGGCGAGCCCCCGGCGCAGACGAACGTCGTCGTCGCGCTCGCGCCGCTCGGCCATCGCGCCGTCGCGGGCACCGACGACGGCGGGCTAGTCCTGGTGACGCCGGACGGCCGGGTCTCGGCGTTGCGGCTCGACCTGGCGCGCGCGAACGAGGCGAACCCCGGCGCGGCGGTCACGCTCGCGGGAGTGGTGGCGATGGGGACTCAGGGCGCAGGGCTGCTCCTCGCGCATGAGGTGGATGGCCACCTCGTCGCGGCTCGCCCCGCGGCGTTTCCCCTGGCGAGCGTCTCCGCGCTCGCGCGCGACGGCGACGTGCTCCTCGCCGGGGCGGCCGACGGAGCCGTGCTGGAGATCCGGTGCGGCGCCGCCTGGAAGCGAGAGTCGACCAGTCTTGCGCCGCCCCTCACCCGCTAGCGATCCAGTAAGAGTGCATCTTGAGTCCGTACCTGTCCCCTCTCTCCCGCAGGGGAGAGGGATGAGCGCTCCCTCCTCTCAGTGCCCGAACTTATGCAAGAATTCACGCAACTTCGGGACCACGGGATCGTCGGGGCAACCGCGCATGAAGGCCTCGTACTCGAGCACCGCTTGGGACGGCATGATCAGGTCGATGTAAGCCGAGCCGAGCAGGCGATGGAGCTGCATCGCGGAGGGGTCCTCGGCCAGCCCCTTGCGCGCCGCGGCGGCCGCCGCTTCGAAGTCCTTCTTCTTGATCAGATGGCGCGTCTCCTCGACTGCTTTCAGCTTTTGCTCGCAGTTCACCTTCGCAGGCACCGGGCACGGCTTGCCGACCCCCGGCCCCGACACCGGCTCCAAAGGCGGCTTGCCCACCTCGATGTGGTAGCGACGCTCCTCGCCTGCCGCGGTCCAGGCGATCAGCAGGGTGCGGCCGGTGGCGACACCCTTGAGCTCGATCTTCTCCTGCTGCGACTGGGCGGTCGCGCACACGGTGGGGTCTCCGCTGGCGATCCGTGCCAACCCGACGACCTCGACCGTTCGATGGCCTCCCACCTCGAGATGAAGGGTCTCATCGGCCCGTGCGGAGCCGGCGGCCAGAAATGCGAGCAGGACTGCCGACCTTCGCGCGACTTTCATTCTGGGGAGCTAACCACGACGTCGTCCGCGGACACCAGAATCCCGGCCGCGAGCCGCTTTGAAGAGCGGGGCGTGAACCTCCGTCGCCCCACCGTTCTTGACCGCTTCTGCGGCGAGCTGTTGCGTGTGGTGCTGCGGGAACCCCGGTACGGTCGCGAGCTCGAGCGGCGGTCGGCGCGGGCATCCGACGGAAGTTCCGAGGGAGCCGGTGTCCACGACTGCCTGCGTCTCGGGACTCGAGAGCGCCCATCGGCACGCACTCAGACGCGGATGAAGCGGGCGGGCCAGCACTGGGCGATGAAGAACGCCCGGCGCATGGCGCGCCTGCGGGCGGCCTACCGTACGGCCGGTGCTCTGCGCTTCTACGGCGCGAACCGACGCGCCCACTGAGCCTGCCCGGAGCGCATCGTTCCCGGGTCCGGGGCGAGCGTTGCCGAGCTGCTCCGATCAGCGCCTGCCCACGACTTGTCCTCGGCCGGCCTGTATCCGGCGTGAATTCGCCCGAATCCGGCCACTTCGAGGCCTCGGACCCGGCGACGGGCTCTCCCGGAACGGCCCCTTGCCCTCCCGCGCCAGGCGGTCGAGGAATAGGTGGTAATAGAGCATCCCGCGCACGTCGCCGAGCGCGTCGAGCAGCGCCTTTCCCGATGCCGGCGAGCCCGAGCCGGCGCAAGAGGCGCTCCGCCGCGACGTCGCCCGGCGGGGAGCGATCGAGCCGGCCGAAGCCGCGCAGCATGAGGAGCGCCGCGGACCAGGGGCCGACGCCTCCGAGCGAAAGCAGGCGCTCGTGCAGCGCGTCGGAGCTCAACGTCGAGAGCTCCTCTTCCGTGAGCGCGCCCGAAGCGATGGCCTGGCACACGGACCGGAGGGCGCTCGCCTTGGCGCCGCTCATCCCGAACCGGCACAGCTCCAGCTCGGAGCAGGCGGCGATCACCTCCGCTGATGGGAACGGATGGAGGGCGAGGCCCTCCACCTCCACGCCGCGCGTGAGCCCCACGACGAGCCGCCGAAGCATGGCGACGGCGGAGGCGAGGCTCACCTGCTGGAAGAGGAGCACGCTCGCGAAGGACTCGTGGAGCGACTGGAAGCGCGGCGGCTTCACTCCACGCGAGGCGCGGGCCATCGCTGCCACTTCCGGGAACCGGCGCACACGCGCGTGGAAGTGGGAGAGGTCTTGCTGCGTCCCCAGCGCACGCGAGAGGCGGCGGAGCCATGGCTTCGCGTCCCCGCAGGCGCCGTGGAGCGCCACCCGCAGCCTCGCCGCGGCGGGCGGCTGAGTCACCGACCACGCGACGGGGCCTCGCGCCGTCTCGAAGACCCGCAGGTACCGCCCCGCGTCGAACACCTCGACCGGATTGTACGCAAGTCGCTGGAGCAGCGCGACGGTCAGGTCGAGCCGGAAGGGTGGGACGACGGCGAGCGAGGCGCGTGTCACCGTCGAGCCGCCAGGTCGCTCCAGCGGTACGTCGGTGCGCGTGCCGGCGCCCTCACTCCGCGGCGTGCGCACCGGCATCTGTCGCGGCGGAGCGCTTGGGCTCCTGGACGAGCACAGTCTTCGCGTTCACGAACTCGCGGATGCCCCACACGCCCAGCTCCCGGCCGTGCCCGGAGTGCTTCACGCCGCCGAACGGGAGGCGCGGGTCGGAGGCGACCATCGCGTTCACGAAGGTCGAGCCCGCCTCGAGCTCGTTCATGAAGCGCTCCCGCTCGGCTGGATCGTTGGTCCACACCGACGAGCCGAGCCCGTACACTGAGTCGTCCGCGAGGGCGATCGCCTCGTCGATGTTCTTCACCTTGAAGAGGAGCGCCACCGGCCCGAACACCTCCTCGAGATAGACCGGAGCGGCGCGCGGTATCTCCGCGAGCGCCGTGGGCGGGTAGAACCAGCCGCGCCCGGGCATCCGTTCACCGCCCGTCACGAGGCGAGCGCCAGCCTTCACCGAGTCCTTCACCTGGCGGTCCAGGTCCTCGGCGCCTTGCCGCGTCGCGAGCGGCCCGACCTCGACGCCGTCCTGCAGCGGATCGCCGACGCGCAGCGCCTCGAGACCGGCCTTCATTCGCCGCTCGACGTCCGCGTATACCTGCTCGTGGATGATGAAGCGCTTGGCGGCGATGCACGACTGGCCGTTGTTGATGACCCGGGCAGCGACGGCGGTCCTGGCGGCCGCGTCGAGGTCCGCGCTCGGCATCACGATGAAGGGGTCCGAGCCGCCCAGCTCGAGCACCACCTTCTTGATGGCGCGGCCTGCGGCCTCCCCCACCTTGACGCCGGCGGCTCGCGCGTGCGTCCGAAGGCGACCCGCTCGACCTCGAGGGCCGCACCCACCCTCCGACGGCTCACCGGATCGCGGCACTCCACGGCCTCCCGGAGAAGCCGGGACGGCACGGTGAGCTCGCGGCGAAGTACCTCCCAGACCTTCGCAACCTCGAAGAGCACGTCACTCGCGCAACGCTGCGCGTGGAACATGTGGAGGCCGCGAAAGCGCACGTGGAGCGGGTGATCGCCCATCTCGCGGCCCCGACCGCGGCGTGACGGAGCTCCCGCCCGGGGCATGTATTTGCCGCAGCGCGTCCCTGCATTCCAGCGCGAGCGCACGTTCCGTGACGCAGGCGAAGGCGCAAGCCAGGAACGCCCCGAGCCCCCGCCCGTCCTCGCCGTGGAAGTACTCGTGGAACAGGAGCAGCTCCCCGTCTGGTGCCAGAACTCGGCCGGCGCCGATCGCCGTGCTGAGAACGTCCCGTCCCGTGATGGCGCCGCCCATGGTGCGCCTTATGTCGCGCGAGCGACCTGCCGCAGCAGGCGCCGGATCACGAGCCGGTGGGCGCCGCTCCCGATGACCGCAGCGCGGTAGAGCCGGCCGAGGACGCCGGGGAACACCGCGCGCGTCTGAGCGCGCAGGCGGTCGCCGTCGATGACGAACGTCAACGCGTAGTTGGAGAAGCGGTGGCGCCCGCACAGGGCGAGCCGCCGGCCGAGCTCGGCCTCGACCACCCGGAAGCCCGGCACCGCTTCCCCGGGCCGGCCCGCGAACTCGGCCGTGCCCTGCGCTGGGTCGCAGCCCAGGATTCGCGCGAACTTCTCACTGCCGGCCATCTCGCGGCGCAGGACCTTCAACAGCGCCGTCCAGACCACGTCGGCGGGGGCGTCGACCCGCTGGCTATGCTCGTCGATGTAAGGCAGCTGCTCCATAGAAACGTCATTCCACACTTGGCCCTCCGCGCTGGCGTCCCGCTCGGACCGGCAGAGCTGTAACCAGGCGAGGCCGATTCTTGGTCTGACGCTTGGGGTCCACCTCAAAGCGCGCCGGATTCCTGCGCGCGATGATGGCGGGCTGCTCACCTGCGCGTGCGGCCGCGGGTTGTATCCTTGCGGACACGCGCGGTGCTCGGCGTCTGCCGCGAGCTGTTGCGCCAGGCGCGGACAGCCATTGCTTCGATCTCGACGAGGAACTCCGGGCGCACCAGCTGCTTGATGACGAGGAGAGTGTTCGGCGGGTACACGCCGTCGGGAAACAAGTCGGGGAACAGCTCGCTTCGCGCCTGCATGAAGCCCGGGATGTCCTCGGCGCGGGTCAGGAAGGTCTGTAGACGCACGATGTCCCGCATGGTGCAGCCCGCTGCCTCGACCACGGCGCGCACGTTCGCCAGAGCGTGCTTGGTCTGAGCCCCGACACCATCACCAGCGAGCCCCGCGGCATCGATGCCCACTTGCCCAGCCACTACAACGAGCTCGCCCCTCGCCGCGATCATCCCGTGCGAGTACATGCCCAGCGGGGCTCCGAGGACCTTCGGCGTGATCGGTTTAGGCATCGCTCAGGGCTCCTCGGGGCGGTGGGCCGCCGGGATGTACTCGAATACCCAGCAGGTCCTATACTCGGCTCGGGTTGCAGGCGGTGAATCACAAACCGGTGATGCGGCTCCCGGTGCCTACGCGCAAGACGGCGGCCGTCGCAGGGGCGCTCTCCGAGCACCCCATCAGGCGCGTGGCCTCCCTGCGCGGCTCCTCGGAATTCCACGCCTGGGGCGATTCCAATCTCTACCTCCGCCGCGACGGCGACGACCTCTCCCTCTCTGCCGAGCACCGCGCCGCGCCATCCATGCCGGGGTTGCGCTCGAACTCGCTCAGCGCGGCGACGCCCTCGCGGTCGAAGTCATCGAGCACAGCACCTGAGCCAGAGCCGACCTCGGTCGACGAGCGCATCACCGGCGCCTTGGCCAAAGCTGGCGTCCCCGTCCCGCTTACCGACCTGCGCGCCGCCCGCCGCGTCCGCAACGCAACCTTGTACGCCCGCCTCGCCGCCCTCACCGCAGAGGGCCGCGTCGCGCGCTCGGACGAGGGCTACCGCCTCGCCGGTGGCTGAGCACTTCCACTTCCGCTTCTCCTACAGCACGCGGGAAGTCGGAACGGGCATTCCCTCGGAATGCTCGCTCACAACGCCATCAGAAAGCGTGCTCACGCTCACACTGGGATACTCTCACCGGCGTCCCCGTCGGTGCGGTCGCCGCCAGCACTTCCGCTATGCCCGGTACGGCACCAGCGACATGGACCGCTGCGCTGCGGACGGATAATTCACGGGAGGACGTGCCCGACGCCCGAGGGCCGCCGCGACCCGGAGCGTCGCAGAACCGTTTCGCGTTGCGATGTCATCGCGGGCGCAGGCACCCGAGGCTCCTCTCGGGCCAACTTGATTTCGGCAGAAGTCTTTCTGAAGCACCCGGATCACCGGCCGTGGCGCACGACACGCCGCCCCATCGCTGCCGGTCGCAGGCACGCCAGAGCCGGGGTGGGTGGAGCGGCCCTCCGCAGCGCCGGAGAGCCGATCGCACCGCGGCGCCCCCACGGTCGACAGCGCGCGAGGACTGTCCGAGCCGCCGCTCCGCGCAGCGGAGTGCGGCGGCGAGTTCCGCAGCGCGCTCGGGGCCCGCTCGTGTGCCGGCGCCGTCGGCACGACCACGATCGTGCGGCGCGAGGACCAGGCCGCGGAACCCCACCCCGGCGACGGCGTGACCAGGAAACCGGCCACGTCCTGTCGGGCGGTAAGCAGGGGCCGCAGGGCCTCAAATTGACCGTCCGCCCCTTTGGTGCAGTCACCGTGAGGCCCGCACCACCGGCGTTCACCAAAAGTCGCGGGTCATTCTTGGCCCATTCTCCCCCCGGAAAAGCGGCGCGGCGGCCAACCCCGGAAGGTCGCCGCCGCGCGTAACAGCCTGAAATGACAGTGGCAGACAGGAACAGCCTGTCCCGCCCTGGCACCGGAATCAGTTGATGTAGTACTTCGCCGAGAAGTTGTAGCGAATGGCGTCGCCCTGCTCCCCACCGACGGTCACGCGCTTCAACCAGATCGCCTCGATGCCCAGGTCCACGCCCTTGAAGGGCGTGAAGATCGGGCCCACGTGCGCCTGGTGCACCCAGCGGTTGATGCCGAAGCGGCCGGTATCGAGCCGGGTGCCGATGAGCGGACTGCCGGATCCGTCATCGGGGCGAAGCGTGTTGTGAGCATACGTGGTGTACGCGTTGTCGAAGTTCTTGGTCATGCCGTACGAAGCGTTCACGCGGACCCACCCGGTCGGCTTGAACTGGTATCCCGCGACGACGCCGATGGCGCTCTCGACCAGGACCTCGTTCGCGTTCGGATCGTAGATGGCGCCCTCGATGTAGTTGAGGTAGCGGCCGATGCCGTAGCCACCCGTCACGTTGGCGAAGAACAGGTCGTCGCCCCGCGCCTTGACGGAGGCGCTGGCCGCGCCGCCGTAGCCGCGCTTCGAGGCGTTCACGGCCGCGCCGTCGTCCACCCGGAGCTCATGCGTCACGGCGCGCACGCTGGCGGCGCCCCACTCGAAGCCGCGGTCCCAGCGCAGGACGATGTCGGGCATGCGGGAGAGGCTAGACGCCGTCGCGGTCGCGCTACCCGTGCTGTCGAGCACGTAGCTCGAGGAGTTCTCGAGGGCGACCGTGAAGTTGCCCCAGGTCGGCGTACCGTAGGTGTAGCGGATCTGCGGCTGACGGATGAACGTCTGCCCGATGGGTCCGTTGAAGTCCACCGTCTCGGGGAAGTTGTCCACGTCCTGGAAGGTGGACCAGGTCTGGCCGATGAGGAGCCCACCGAACTGGCCGAAGATGTGGCGCATGCGGAAGTTGTAGCTGTTCGTCGACTGCTGTGTGACGACGTTTCCGGGAGTGCCGTACAGCGCGGAGTTACCGGTGCGCGGCTCGTTGTTGAAGTCGCCCTCGAGCTTCACGCCCAGGACGCCGTACTTGGTGGGTGTGCCCGCGTCGATCCCGATGCGCGAGGTGCGGGCGGTCAGGTAGTCGCGGTTGGTGCGATTCCTCTCGGCCGAGCCGTCGAGGGGGATGTAGGGCGCGAACGTCGAGTAGTCGATGTCCGAGTTGTCGCCGCCGAAGTCGTGCACGTAGTTGAGCTCCGCGAACCCGTAGACTCGGATCGAGACGTCGGTACCGGGCACGCGATAGGAGCCGGGCAGGTCGCCCACGACCACGGAGTCCTTGTGCTGCACCTCGAGCGCCTCGACGCGCTCCTCGACCGACGGCGAGGGCGCAGGAGCGGGAGCGGCGGAGGGCGCCACCGCAGCCGGGACCGGCTTGGCGGCCTTGAGCGCCTCGACCTCCTGCCGGAGCTTCTTCACCTCGGCCTTGAGCGCCTCGTCCTCGCTTCCCTGCTTCGCGGCGGGCTCCGCGGCGCGTGCCAAGTCGCCGGCCAGCACTCCGGCAACGGTGAAGATGCCTATCCAACCCGGGATCCTTCTCATGTACCCCTCCTCGCCAGTTGAAGACGCGCGCTGCTCGTGAACTTTCAGTGCGTGATCTGCCCAAGGAACGCCCGGATGCGGTCGTTCCGCTGATCGTCGAAGAAAGCGTCGGGGGGCGCCTCCTGCAGGAGGCACCCGTGGTCGAAGAACAGGATGCGGTCACCCACCTCGCGCGCGAACGACATCTCGTGCGTGACGACGACCATCGTCATGCCCGAGCGGGCGAGGTCCTTCATCACGTCGAGCACCTCCTTGATCATCTCGGGATCGAGCGCGCTCGTGGGCTCGTCGAAGAGGATCACCTTCGGCTGCATCGCGAGCGAGCGGGCGATCGCGACGCGCTGCTGCTGGCCGCCCGAGAGCTGGAACGGGTGCTTGTGCGCATGGTCCTGGAGCCCCACGCGCGTGAGCAGCTCGAGCGCGGCCCGCCTCGCCTCCCGCCGCGGCGTCTTGCGCACGCGTCGCGGGGCGAGGCTCACGTTCTCGAGGGCGGTCAGGTGCGGGAAGAGGTTGAACTGCTGGAACACCATCCCGACCTCCCGCCGGATGGCGTCGAGGTTCTTGCAGCTGTCGTTGAGCTCTATCCCGTCGACGACGATGCGCCCCGAGTCGTGCTTCTCCAGGCGGTTCAGCGTGCGCAGGAAGGTGGACTTCCCGGAGCCGGAAGCACCGACGACGACCGTCACCTCGCCCTCGAAGAACTGCGCCGAGACGTCGCGCAGGACGTGGGCTGCGCCGAAGCGCTTGTTCACGCGCTCCGCCACGATGAGCGGCATGCGCGCGGCGCCGGGAGCGGTGGGGTGGACGTGTGACATGCGCTGTCGCCTAGTGCCGTTGCTCGATGTCGAGGCGCTGCTCGATCGCGCCGGAGATCTGCGTCAGCACGGTGGTGAGGACGAGGTAGATGCCGGCGGTGGCCATGAAGACGGGGACGGGCTGGAAGGTGGCGGCCTGGATGCGGTTGCCGATGTTCGAGAGCTCGACCACGCCGATGACGTAGGCGAGCGACGAGTCCTTGAGGAGCGCCACGACGTTGTTCACGAGGGGCGGCAGCGCGATCTTGAAGCTCTGCGGGAAGACGACGTCGGCGAAGGTCTGGAGCGGCGAGAGCCCTAGCGACCGCGCCGCCTCCGTCTGGCCCTTGGGGACGGCCAGGATGCCGGCCCGGATGGCCTCCGCGTTGTACGCTCCGACATTCACTCCTAGAGCTACCATCGCGGAGTTGAAGTCGGAGAGCTGGACTCCCGGGATGACCATGGGCAAGGCCAGGAAGACGAACAGGATCTGCACGAGGAGCGGGGTGCCGCGGATGACCCAGACGTAGAAGTCGGCGGCCCACCGCACGGGCGGGATGGGCGCCAGCTTCGCCAGCGCCGCCATGAGGCCCAGGACGACGCCGAGCAGGCCCGCGGCGAGGGTGAGCCAGACGGTGACCCGCGTCCCCTCGGCGAATTGCTGGGCCGCCGGCCCGATGGGCTCGGGCAGCAGCGCCAGCGGCCTCGCCACGAGCCACATGAACAGGACCAGCAGCGCGCTCGCCACCGAGATGGTGGCCGTGCTGCGCTGCTGGCGCGTCCAGCGCGCGGGCCAGATTGTGAGAAGGCCGTTCATGCCGGAGCCTGTCCCGGACGACGCGTCCGCGACAGCCGCTCAACGGCAGCGGATGTCCTCGTTCATGTACTTCTTCGAGATGGCCGCGTAGGTCCCGTCGGCCAGGATCTCGTCGAGCGCCTTGTTGACGGCCTGCACGACCGACACGTTGCCCTTCTTGACCGCCGTCGCGATGCGCTCCACGAAGACGTAGTCACCGATCTTGAGCCCGGCGGAGGCGTTGCCCTCGATGGCCGTCTTGGCGACGAACTTGTCCGTCACCCAGGCGTCGGCCCGCCCGCTGGCGAGCGCCGAGCGCGCGTCCGTGTCCTTGGGGAAGTTCTTCACGTCCTTCAGGCCGGGGATCTTCTGGACGTTCTCGAGGTAGGTCGTCCCCGTCTGCACGGCCACGATCTTGCCGGCGAGGTCCTTGGTCGTGCGGATCGCCGCGTCCCGGGCCACGATGACGCCGCCCGAGCAGTAGTGCGGGTTCGTGAACGACACCGCCTTCGAGCGCTCCTCGGTGATGCCGAACGACGCGATCACCACATCCCAGCGGTCCTGCCTCAGCCCGGCGAGGAGCGCGTCGAAAGCGAGCGCGCGCCACTCGATGGAGACGCCCATCTTCTTCGCGAGGGCCTCGGCGAGATCGATCTCGAAGCCGGCGAGCGTGGGTCCCTTGAAGTAGTTGAACGGAGGATAGGCCCCCTCCGTGGCGACGATGATCTTCCCCTCCTTCTTGATCTCCTCGAAGGTCCGGGCCTCGACGCGAACGGCGGCGAAAACGAGCGCGAATACGATGATCTTGCTGAGCATTCTCATTTCGTTTCCCCTTCCGGCGGGATTGAAACGCGTTGCACGCGAGGCAGCGACAGCTCGGCCTGCTTCCGTAGCTTCGGCCGCTCCCGCCCATCGGTGAGCATTTCGCCCACACCCTCCCGGGGGGCTTGGTAGCCCGCCCAGGGGACGCTTGTCAATCCATTGCTCGTGCCGCGCCGTCCCGATACCTCGCCTTGTCCAGCGGCCTGCCCGATAGAATCGGATCGTGCCAAGTTCCGGACAGCGCGCGGGAGCGCTACTCAGGCGCGTCGGAGCTTTCCTTGGCGGCCTGGGGCCGCGCAGGACGCGCGAGGCCGATGGCGGCGCGAGCGGCAGGTGGCCACACCTCGCCAGAGGTTGGCTCGATCCCGACATGCCCCTCGCGGGCTTCAAGACCACCGCCGATCTGGCGGACGTCGAGAATCTGCTCCGGGCCATGGCCTCCGTCTCGGAGGGTCGCCTCGGGGACGCGGAGGTCGCGGAGCTCCTCGACATCTTGGCGCACACCGGAGAGGGCTGCGCGCGCGCGTTCCGTTTCGGCAAGCCGCGGACGTTCGCGCAGACGTGGATCGGCCTCGTCCCGGGCCGTTCTCGTAGCGTGAAGGTCTTCGTGCTCGGCAGCGCCTCGTTCATCGAGAGCGTCGAGGAGGGCGTGTCGGTCGCGAAGTTCGGGCCGGCGGAGAGCCGGG
>JBGQLS010000112.1:0-15002 GCA_041500205.1 Anaeromyxobacteraceae bacterium
CACCCCACCGAACTCATCCTGGGCCAGACCGCCGCCCTCACGTTTCTCACTTACCGGACGTCCCATGATTCCCCAGCAGTGCCAAGTTCTTGGACGGCGCTGTGACTAATGCCCAGGGCTCTGCCGGCGTGGCCCCACCCGGGCCCCTGGGACCGCAACTGATTCTTCGACAGGTCTTGAGTTTCATTCAGGCCTCCCCGTCGTGTCACGGCCCTTCGCGCGGTAACGCCAGCGCCCAGTTGCCGTGCCGCGCGACGGGGGTCCAATCGGACGGAACGCCGGGCAACGGTTCCTCGAACACGCCTGCGGACGTCGGCCGCCCGGGCGCGACGACCACATCGCGACCTGAGTGTTGCGCGAGCCAGCCCGCGTGCGCGCGCACGTCCGTGGACGCTCGCGCCGGTGACAGGCCGAGCCGGAGGACGGTTCCGGCCGGCGCCACCGCTGCGGCGCGTGCCGGAAGATCGCCGAACGTGCAGGGTCGGACGAGCCAGGGTTCGGGCCACAGCGGCGCGAGCGCGACCAGCAGGAGCCCGGCGCCAGTGGCAATCCGGATTCCCCAGCGCGGCCCCGCTTCGGCGAACAAGCGGTGAAGAACCGATTCCAGCCCCGCGCCGGCGGCCAGCGCGAGCGGCATGAACGCGGGCATCGCGTACCACCAGTACGCCCGACCGGCGAAGCTGAACCCCGCCACGATGACCAGTGCCCAGGCGACCAGCGCCAGGATCGCTCTGGAGCGTGCCGCACGTGGCGTGAATGCCGCCCCGAGGAGCCCGAGCGCGAGGAACGGTAACCCCGGCCAGAACGCCCCCGCGAGCGACCGGAGGAGATAGGTGTGGCTCGTCGCGCCCTCCACGCGCGTGCCCAGCATCGAGGCGAGGAGTTGCCCACGCACGTACCCGTTCCACCAGGCGCCACCGAGGGCGACGTGGTCCACGGCCACGAAGGCGGCCACCGGCAGGAGCACCCCGGCGGCCGTCGTGATCCAGACGCGGACGCTGCCCAGTTCCCGCGCCCGCCCTAGGATGACCAGCGCGAGGGCCGCCGAGAGCGGCGCGCCGAACGCGGGGGGCCCTTTGACGAGCGCTCCCAGCCCAGCCGCGAGCCCTCCCGCGACGAGCCAGCCCGTTCGGCCGCGGGCCGCGAGCAGCAGCGCCACCGAAGAGGTGTAGGCGAGGGCGAGGGGCGGATCGAGACGCGGTCGCGCCTGATACCGGAAGAACTGCTCCGTGGACGAGAGCAGCAGCGCGCCCAGGAGCGCTGCGCGCCCGCCCAGGACCGGGCGCCCGGCGAGATAGGTCACGACCACCGTTGCGATTCCGATCACCGCGCCGAGCCAGGGCAGCATTGCCTCGGCCCCGAGCCGCACGACGGCCGCCTGCACCCAGAAATACAGCGGCGGGTGCTCGAAGAAGTGCGGCCAGTACTCGGGGAGGAACCGTGGAACGAGGAGCTGGCCGTCCTCGGCCATGTGGCGCGCGATCACCTGGTAGACGGCTCCGTCCACGTCGTCGACGTGGACGAATGCGAAGGGAAGGATGCCTGCCAGCGCGAACAGGGCAGCCAGCGCGGCCCCGCGCCGGAGCGTTGGCTCGCGGGTGGAAGGCGACATCGCTGCGGCCGTGCGAGCGGTGTCAGCGGGGTGCGATGTCACGTCGCCTCTGCGGGAGGGAGGATACCGCTAGCTGGGCTGCCCCATCACGAGCCGCACCTCGTGCTTCTCGCCGTCGTCGACGAGCGCCATGGCGCGCGCGTCGACCCCCACGCCGTCCAGCTCTGCCGCCGCGATCCCCTTGCAACGCCGCTCCGGGTTGACGACGGAGATGTCGTAGCACGTCCGACCGAAGCGCCAGCTGATGTCGAACCCGGGCCAGGACGCAGGGATGCACGGATCTACCTCGAACGTCGCGCCGTGGCGCCTGAGCCCGAGGATGCTCTCGAGGCCGGCGCGGTACATCCAGCCCGCCGATCCGGTGTACCAGGTCCACCCCGCCCGCCCGGCGTGTGCAGGGTGGGCGCAAACATCCCCGGCGAGGACGTAGGGCTCTCCCCGGTAGTGGTCGACCTCCGAGTCTGTCCGCGTGTGGTTGACGGGGTTCAGCATGTGGAACAGCTCGGCGGCCTCGTCCCCGCTCCCGAGCCGGGCCAACGCCATCACGATCCACGCTGCCGCGTGCGTGTACTGCCCGCCGTTCTCGCGTACGCCGGGTGGATAGCCCTTGATGTAACCGGGTTCTTGCGCCGAGTGATCGAAGGGGGGCTCGAGCAGCAGGATGACCTGCGCTCCTCGACGGACGAGGTGCGTGCGGACCGCGTCCATGGCGCGGTCCGCGAATCGCGCCGGGACGGCCCCGGAGAGCACCGCCCAGGACTGTGCGATGGAGTCGATCCGGCACTCGTCGTTCTGCGCCGTGCCGAGCGCTCCGCCGTCGTCGTAGTAGCCGCGCCGGTACCACTCCCCGTCCCATGCCCGTTCCAGGCTGACAGCAAGGCGATGGGCTTCGCCGCGGTAGCGTTCTGCCCGTGCCGTGTCTCCTCTGGCGACGCAGAACGGCACGAAGTCGTTCAGGACGGAGTGAAGGAAGAAGCCGAGCCAGGTGCTCTCGCCGCGCCCCTCCCGTCCGACGCGGTTCATCCCGTCGTTCCAGTCGCCGCTGCCCATGAGCGGGAGGCCGTGAGCTCCGGCCGTCAGCGCGCGGTCGAGAGCGCGCGCGCAGTGCTCGAACAGCGAACCCTGCTCGGCCGAGACGCGAGGCAGCAGATATGCCTCCTGCGCGTCGGGCGCCAGGACCGGCGCCTCGAGGAACGGCACCTTCTCCTCGAGCACGCCAGTGTCACCGGTGGTCCGGACGTAGTGCGCCACGGCGTGGGGCAGCCAGAGCAGATCGTCCGAGCAGCGGGTGCGGGTCCCTCGACCGCTCGGCGGATGCCACCAGTGCTGCACGTCGCCTTCCAGGAACTGGCGACCGGCCGCGCGCAAGAGGTGCTCCCGCACCAGCGCCGGCCGCGCCAGCGCCAGCGCCATCGCGTCCTGGAGCTGGTCGCGGAAACCGAAGGCGCCGCCGGGCTGGTGGTAGCCGGTGCGCGCCCAGATCCGGCAGCTCAGGTCCTGGTAGAGGAGCCACCGGTTCATGAGCAGGTCGAAGGAGTCGTCGGGTGTGCGGACCTGCACCGTGTCGAGGGTCTCGTCCCAGCCCCGCCGCACGGCTTCGAGCGAGCTCTCGGCGGCGGCGACGCGGCCGTGACGGGCCACGAGCTCGCGGACGTGCGCCACGTCTCGCCCCTCGCCGACGAGGAACACGAGGCGGTGGGACTCGCCCGGAGCCACCGTGACCCGGAGATGGAGGACTGCGCACGGGTCGAGGTCCGCCCCGAACCGCTCGGGGAGCACCTCTTGCTGGAGCGCCGCGGGCTTGGCCAGCGAGCCGTTCCGCCCGAGAAAGGAGGCACGGTCCCCGGTCGCGGAGACGAGGGGCTCGCTGGCGTGGGCGAAGGCGACGCGCCCCGCGAACTCATGGTTGTACGCATTCGTGGCCAGGACCGCACCGCTCGCCTCGTCGTGATCGGTGATGACGTGCAGGTTCTGGCCGGCCTGCGGCGGGCCGAGGACCCACTCGCCGTACCCGAAGACGCTGAGTCGGCGCGCCGTGCCGCTCTCGTTGGTGAGGGTGAGGAGAGAGAACTTCACCGGGTCGGCCGCGTCGACGAAGACGTCGAGGGTGTGCCGGATCCCGTTCGTCACGCGCGCGAAGCGGGTGACCCCGGGCGCGTGGCGGATCACGAACCGGCCGCTCGCCCGCGTCCGGCGCATCGGACCCGGTGTCGGGGACCATGCCTCTCCGGTGTCGTCGTCGCGGATGAAGATGGCCTCGGAGGTGGGATCGCCGACCGGGTCATTCGCGAAAGGGGTGAGGCGGTTCTCCCTGCTGTTCTCCGACCACGTGAAGGCGGATCCCGATGCGGTGACCACCGTGCCGAGGACGGGGCTCGCGATGACGTTGGCCCAGGGAAGAGGCGTCTCCTCATCGCCCTCGAGCACGATCACGTATTCCCGTCCCGCGTCGCCGAAGCCGCCCAGCCGATGGCGCATGGTGAGCGGAGGCACCTCGGCATCTCCGGCCGGCGCAAGCGTGGGCCGCGGCTTGCGTGGAGTGACGAGATCCTCGCCGGACGGTCCGAGAGCGACGGCGACGTGTGTATCGAGCTGCTGCACCAGCGCACCCCGGTCACCGCTCAGGACCGCGCGGGCGACGCTCGAGAGCAGGACGCGCTCCGCATCCGGCATGCGATCGGCGCGCAGGAGATACGCTCCGCCTGGACGGTGCTTCCAGGTCCGCCAGGGTCCGTTGTCGAGGACGGCCGCAAGCTGCGCGTGCACCTCGTCGAGATAGCTGACCGGGTGCTCGTTCAGGATCACCACGTCGGCGCTGAGCCCCTTGAGCCGCCAGTACTCCTGCGCCTGGAGGACCTGGCGCACGAGCGCCAGGTTGTCATCGGTCACGACCCTCACCAGGAGGATGGGAAGATCGCCGGAGATGCCATGCCCCCATAGCCCCTCCTGGCCGAGGGCGTTGCGCGCCAGCGGTGGGGGCGCGCGCAGCGACGCGTCGGCGTACAGGACGCGCGAGGCGAGACGCTCGAAGAGCAGGGCCTCCTCGCTGGAGATGCCGAGGTGCCGCAGCGCGCTCTGAGCGTGCGCGAAGGCGAGGGCGAACGTCCGGGTCGCGGCGGCGGGATCGTGGTACCGCTGCGCCAGCGCCAAGGCGGTCTCGCGGCTCGACGCCATCCCGGTGGCGAAGCACAGCCTGGCGACCGCGCCCGGCGCCAGGCGGAGCCGCTGCCGCAAGCTCACCATCGGGTCGTTCAGGACCCCAGTCGTCCCGGTGAGCGGACGCCCATCGAGCGCCTGCGGATCGTCGACGCCGCGCCCGCGGCCCAGGAAGCGCGCGCGATCGGTCTCCCACTCGACCGGTCCCTGCGTCCGGCCATCCTGGCTGATGACGTGGACGGCCCAGATCCGCTCGTCTTCGGGTGCACGCGGCCGCCGCTGGCAGAGCAGCGCGTTGCTGTCGTGGACGTACTCCGATTCCACGAACAGCTTGCCGAAGGCGGGGTGGGCGAGGTCGTCGGCGGGCGGCGCGAGGACGATCTCGGCGTAGCTCGTGACCTCGATCTCACGCGCTCGCTCGCTGTGGTTCGTCACCACGAGCCGGCGCACCTCGACGTCGTCCTCGGGAGAGACCGCGACGTCGAGCTGCGTCCCGATCTCGTCCTCGCGCCGGTGGAACGTGGCCCGATCCAGCGCGAACGTGACGAGGTCGTCGTCCGCGTCCTTGCCCATCGGGTGGTGCGTTGCGGACCACACGGAGCCGCTCCGGACGTCGCGCAGGTAGATGAACTGGCTCCCGGGATCGCACGTCGAGTCCTGGCGGTATCGCGTGACGGCGCGCCCGCGGCAGAAGCTGGCGCCACCGCCTGCGTTCGTGACGACGGTGGTGTAGTGGCCGTTCGACAGGAACTGCGCGCGCGGGAACACCGTGTGCGGCGAGCGGAACCGACGGACCTTCATGGGCGGCACCGGTGCCACGATGCGCGCCTCGTCGTCCGGGCGGGGCCGCGCGATGGCGGCGTGGCGAGGCACTCTCTCCTGGAGCAGGAGCTCCGTCGCCTGGACCCGGGGATCGGCGTGGAAGCGCGCCACCATGCGGTTACCGTCGAGGGCGTTGGCGATGGCGACGAGCGTCATCCCCTGGTGATGCGCGAAATACGCGCGGACGGGCGTGCCGCCGGGGCGGCCCGGCACGCGCGCTCGCTCCTCCCCGTCCTCGGCACCGCGCTGCGTGTAGTCGATCGCGTCGAAGTAGCCGTACTCACCGTACAGTCCATCGCTGGCGAGCCGGCGCAGGTTGCTCGCCGCGGCCGGCGCGTCGACCAGGACGGCGAGTGCCGTCGCGTAGGGCGCGACCACCAGTTCGTCGCCCAGGCCGCGCTTGAGGCCGAGACCGGGGACCCCGAACGCCTTGTACTGGTAGTTCTCATGGCGGTCGACGGCGTTGTAAGCGCACTCGGAGACGCCCCAGGGCACCCCGCGCTCGGCTCCGTAATCACGCTGCCGGCGCACGGCCAGGCGGGACGTCTGGTCGAGGAGCGTCTCCGGGTAGGTCTTCATGAGGAGCAGCGGCATCAGGTACTCGAAGAGCGTGGCGCTCCACGACAGCAGCGCCGGCCTGCCGTGCACCGCCGTGACCGCCCGTCCCAGGTGGAACCAGTGCGACTCGGGGACGTCGCCCCTCGAGATGGCGATGAAGCTCGCCAGCCGCGCCTCCGAGGCGAGGAGGTCGTAGTGGGATGGGTCGAGCCGTCCGGGCCCCTCGGCGTCCGCGGCGCGGTAGCCGATCGACAGGAGCTGCCGGTGCGGGTCGTACAGGAAGCGGAAGCTCATCCCGTTCGCCAGCGCGAGGGCGCGCAGTGACAGGCTCTCCAGACGTGCGCGGCCATCAGCAGCGCGGTCCCCGGGTGACGCTGGCTCCTGCGCCAGGTGTCGCAGCCCTTCGGACAGGGCGATGAGCGAGCCGGCGAGGTTGCCGCTGTCGACCGTGGAGACGTAGCGAGGCGGGAGGGGAGCCAGGGTGAGCGTGTCGTACCAGTTGAACAGGTGCCCTTCGAGGCGCTCCAGGCCCTCCGCCGTGGTCAGCGTGGCGTCGATCCGATCGATGAGCTCGGCCGTCGGGATGAACCCGAGGTCGTGGGCCGCCAGCGTCGAGAGCAGCCCCATGCCGATGTTGGTGGGCGAGGTCCGGTGGGCCACCCTGGGCTCCGGTGCCTCCTGGAAGTTGTCTGGCGGCAGCCCGTGATCGGCGGCGCTCATGAAGGCGTCGAAGTACCGCCATGTCCGGCGGGCCACGCCGAGCATGAGCTGCCGATCCTCCAGCCCGAGCTCGCGGCTCGTGCTCGCTATCGGCTGGCTCAAGCGGTGCGCGATGAACGGCGCGACGGCCCAGAGAGCGAGCAGGGGCGCCGCCACCAGGATGGCCCCGGGTCGGCAC
The DNA here is from genome assembly GCA_041500205.1 of Anaeromyxobacteraceae bacterium. Taxonomy (GTDB): domain Bacteria; phylum Myxococcota; class Myxococcia; order Myxococcales; family Anaeromyxobacteraceae; genus Anaeromyxobacter_A. Next base: position 7,047 of record JBGQLS010000112.1, read on the forward strand.
ACCAGCACCAGGACGAGGCCGACCAGCGCGACGGCGGGGCTGGCCGCCATCCCGACGAGGAACGATCGCCGGCGATTTCCTCGCGACTCGCCGCTGCGCGCGGCGCTCGCGTCCGCGGTCTCCCATTCGAGGAGCCGGCGCTTCGTGACGGCCATGCGAGCGAGCGTGGTCACGGCCGCGTGCGGCATCGCGTACGCCTGGTTTGCCAGGAACGCGAGCTGCAACCCGACGCGCGCGAGCGCGCTCGCTGCATCGTCTGCGAGCGCGCGCACGAACGCCCGCCAGGGTTGCCGGGGCCTCGGCCCGGCGAGGATCTCGATCGCGATCGGGTAGACGGGAAAGGCGATGCTCGCCAGGACGACGGCGGTCCAGAGCGCGGGACTGCCGGGCAGGACCGTCCAGGCGAGCACCAGCAGCAAGACCGTCACGGGGGCCAGCTGGCTCCGGCGCAGGTTGTCGAAGATCTTCCACCGGGAGATGAGCGGTAAGCGATTCCGACGGAGGCCCGCGCGCGTCGGGACGTACGGGAAGAGCCAGGCCAGGATTTGCCAGTCACCTCTCGTCCACCGATGCTGGCGCCGAGCATGGGCGAGGACGCTCGAGGGGTAGTCGTCCACCACCTCGATGTCCGTCACGAGCGCTGTCCGCGCGTGGATCCCTTCGAAGAGGTCGTGGGAGAGGAGGGCGTTGTCCGGCACCCGCCCGTCCAGGGCCGCCGTGAACGCGTCGACGTCGTAGAGGCCCTTGCCGGTGAACGTGCCCTCGCCGAACAGGTCCTGATAGGTGTCCGACACGGCGGTCGTGTACGGGTCGACGCCGGTGTGGCCTGCGAAGAGGCGCGCGAACCGCGAGCCGGCGGCGCTGGCGGTCGTCACGCTCACGCGCGGCTGCAGGATCCCGTAGCCCTCCGTCACGCGCCCGGAGCTTGCGTCGAAACGTGGACGATTCAGCGGGTGCGTGATGATGCCGATGAGCTTCTTTGCCGCGTCGCGGGGCAGCCGGGTGTCGGAGTCGAGCGTGATGCAGTAGCGGACGCTCGGGAGCACCGTCAGATCCCCGACCTGCACGTCGAAGCTGGTGTCGGTGGCTCCGCGCAAGAGGCGGTTGAGCTCCTCGAGCTTGCCGCGCTTTCGCTCCCAGCCCATCCACGCGCTCTCGCCCGGGTTCCACTCGCGCGCGCGATGGAAGAGGAAGAACCGGTCGCCCCTGCCGTCGCCCAGGCGAGCGTTCAGCGCCGTGATGCCGTCCCGGGCCGCGGCGAGGATGGCGGCGTCCTCGGGCAAGTCCCGGGCCGCGGCGTCCGTGTAATCGCCGAGGATCGCGAAATGGATGCGCGGGTCGAGGTTGCCGAGGGCCAGGATCTCGAGGTGATCGACGAGTCGCTCCACCGCCTGCACGTTCGTCAGCAGGGTGGGGACGACGACCAGGGTGCGCGCGTCCTCGGGAACACCCTCGGTGAGGTCGAGGCGGGGCAGCCGCCGCGGAGGCGCGAAGCGTGCGACCAGCCGCTGGACGAAGCCCGTGGCCAGCTCGCTCCCCGGGAGGAGGAGGAGCAGCGCCACCCCGATCGCTGCCGCGGCCGAGCCGCCCTGATGCCGGACGTACGCGACGCCAGCGTAGAGCAGCGCCGCGGCCACGAGCGCGATCGCTCCCAGGTAGAACGGGGTCGCGTGCGCGAACACGCAGCGCCGGAGGCCCTTCATCAGGCCGGGGCGGAAGGCGACGTCGGCCTCCAGCCCGCGACGGCCCTTTCCGATGAGGTGGTGGCCGACGTGCGCGGCGCGGGCGGCCGGGCCTTCGCCCTCCGCGGCCTGGCGCGCACTCTCCACCGCGCGCAGCGCGACACGGACCTGGGCCTCCGCGGTCGGATCGGCCAGCTCCTCGATCGCCTGGCGGTAGCGGTTCCGGGTCAGGAAGTCCTGCCGCCCGTGCACACCCGCGGGATCGCGCTGCAGGACGCGCTCGACGAGGCTCACCGCCTCGACGTACCTGCTCCAGTCGAGCTCGGAGCAGAGGCGGAGACTGGTGATGACGTTCGCGACGGAGACCTGGGCGGCGGCCTCCCGCTGATGCTCGGTGCGGATCGCCTCCTCCGCGGTGAGGTGCCCGGTGGCGAAGTGCTCGTCGAGCCCCGCGCGGACGGCCGAGAGCCGGGGGCCGTACTCGCGCACGCGCTGCAGGAGCTGCACGACACCGGCCGTGTGCAGGGCAGGTGGCAGCGGTCCGGGAACGCCCTTCCCCGCAGCGTCGATCCGCGCCACATGGGCGTTGGCGGCGCGGCGGCCCGCCCGCGCAGCTAGCACCTCGTCCGCCAGGCGGCGCAGGTTCTCGATGAGCGCGAGCTTCAGCATGCTGGGCCAGGCCCAGAGCTCCCCGATGGTGAGCGGAGCGACGGTCTGGAAGCTGTCGAGGAACCGGACGAGCTGCTGGCGTTCCAGGCGACTGTCGCTGTGGCGGATGAGCTCCACCGCCAGGGCATAGACGCGTGCGTTCCCGGCCAGCTCGCGCGGTGCCAGCTTGGGCAGCTCGTAGTAATAGTCGCGCGGGAGATTCCGGTGGACGTCTCCAACTTCGGACGCCACCAGATGGAAGTTATCGAGCAGCCACTCCGCCGCCGGTGTGACCAGCTCCCCTCGGTGCACGTCATCCGAGAGCGTGCGGTAAGCCTCGCGCAGGAGCCTTGCGTTGGATTCGAAACGGGGGAAGACGCTCCGAGCCGTGCTGCGCGGGCTGGGATCCACCGTGAACCTGGCCGCGAGCGCCCGGGCCCGCTCCTCCAGCCGCTCGATGCTGAGCAATTCGTCGCGGAGCGGCTTCGCAGCGCTCAACGCTGCCCGCCGCGCACCCCCGAATAGCCAGGAATCGATCCTCGAACTCACGAACACGCTTGCTCCCGAGCGGGAGTCAGCGCGTCATCGGCAGGGATGGGGGGGGCTGGCTCTGTCTTCTATTCTAGCGCGCGAGCCGCGCGCCGGCAGATGGAACGGTTCTCCATCTCGAATTCGGGTCGACCGTCAGCCGGCGCCCTCGAGCAGCTCGTCGAGCACGGCCGCGTGCGGAGAGCCAAGGATCCCTTGCGCTTGCCCGACGGCGGCGCGTTTCGCAGTCGACATCGAGCCCGCCAGCCCTCGTAACTGGTGCGATGTTCCGTCCTGCAGCAGGCAAAGGCAGCTCCATCCCCGCGGGCTGGGATGGATCTCGAGCCGAGGGAACGAGAACGCCTTCGCTGCGTCGGTGCGGTCGAGGTTGAATGCCCAGCCGTCCCCGATCCTCGCCCAGCCGGTCAGCCCCTCGGCGTTCATGGTCCACCCCGCTTATCGGCATCGACTCGAGCCCTGCGCCAGCGGTCTGGGTCTCTCCACGACAAGCTGGCGTGCTGGCGGGCGTACCGACGCCAAGTGAACCAACCCTCCGCGCCGCCCGTCATGCGAGCGAGCACGACCAGGACGACGAGGGTGAGCACGACTGCGCCGATCATGACGTCACTTCCCTTCGCGGACCTTCCGCAGACTCTTCTGAGCCGCGTCGAGGGTGTCCTCGGCGGCGGCGATGACGGCATTCGTGGCCGTGAGCGTATCCTTTGCGACGGCGCCGACCGCGTTGCTGGCCGCCTGGAGCAGCGTGAGCCCGGCATCCTGGAGCGTCCGGCCAATGCTCTTGAGCTCCTCTAGCGGCACAACCTCTTTGTTTGTCGTAGGCATGGTGCCTCTCTCCTCCGCTGGTTTGACATCAATACAGATAAGGGCGGTGCGGGCGCTGGCACCGGAGTCCTGGGGCAGTACAGAGAGGTGCGTCCCTCTTGCCGGCAGGATTTGCGTGCTCGGAAGCAAAGGTCAGGCGCGTGCCGCGGCGGCTGGAGCTAAGGGGTAGCAGCTTCGTCCAGCAGTAGCCGGGGACCCCGATCTTCTCGGGGCCCGCGTTTCTTCACCAGCCGTAGCGCCCGGAAAGTCAGTTCACCTTCACCTGGATGCTCTTGGGCTTTGCCTCGGCTTTCTTCGGGAGGGAGACGACGAGCAGGCCGCTCTTCGACTTGGCCTCGATCTTGTCCGCGTCCACCGTGGGCGGCAGCGAGAAGCTCCGGTTGAAGGCGCCGTAGGAGAGCTCCACGCGGTGGTAGTTCTCCTTCGTCTCCTCCTTCTCCAGCTTCCGCTCGCCCTTGATGGTAAGGACGCCGTTCTCGAACCGAATGTCGACGTCCTTCGGCTCGACGCCCGCCAGCTCGAACTTGAGGCTCAGGCCCTCCTCGTCCTCGTAGATGTCGGTCGCCGGCGTCCAGCCGAGCGACTCGCCAGCCCGGACGACGAATCGGTCGTCTAAGAGCCTGCCCATCTCCTCCTGGGCGCGGTTCATCTCGCGCCAGGGGTCCCACCTCGTCAGCATCGCCATGATCAATCTCCGGTATTCGATTTTCGCGTGTACCCGCAACGTAAGACGGGTCCACCGATTGTCAAATCGGCACCGCCGCCCGAGGCCCCAACGGGCGGACGCCGAACGTTCGCGAACGTCTCCGAACGCGCACCGCACTGACGCAGCGACGGCGCGTGGCTCAAGACCTGTCGAAGAATCGGTTGCGGTCGCAGGGGCCCGGGTGGGGCCCCGACGGCTGTGCCGGCAGGGCGGGGGCGGCCTGCGCCCCCGGCGACTCAGTTGTTCAGCACGATCTCGAACGTGACGCCCGCGAAGAGCGTCCTCAAGTCGCGGTGGTCGGGGTCGGTGCGGTCGGGCCGGACGATTTCGAGGTAGCGCACGAACGGTCCCAACCAGAACTTGCGTGCACCGCCCACGGGAAAGGCGAGGCCTGCGCCGGCTGCGAAGCCGGTGCCTTCGAGGCGGCCGGCACGGAGATACAGCGCCTCGGCGTCGACCCAGGGCGAGGCACCGAGGAACGAGCGCTGATCGCGCGGCCCTCTGAGCCGCAGGCCAGCGCCATACGTCGATGCCAAGCCCGACAGCGACGACAGCTGCGCCGAGGACATCGGTAAGCCGATGAACCCGACGCCGATCTCGACGTCGAGATGGCGGCCAAGTCCGAGGAACGCCTTGAGGGAGGCTGCGCTGCCGATGTCGAGGCCCTGCGAAGGTGCGGACAACGGCACCGCGAACCCCGGTTGCAGCTGCAAGCTGACGTCGCCGGCCTGTGCCGCGAGCGGCCAGGCCAGCAGCGCGGTAGCGTGCAGGAGCAACGTCAGGGCGCGTGGGACTCCCGTCGGCGACATTCATTGCCTTTCGCAGGCGAATTCAGTCGCGGCCGACGTGTGCCTCCAAGGCGAGCGCGATTGCACGCATGGTCGTGCATGCGGCGCGCCAAGCCGAGAACGACGCGGTCCTTCGGATGCGAGCGCGGATGAGCTTGCCTGGTGCCGTGCGCAATCGCGCCGGAACACACGTCAGTGGCCGGCCCCTGCGTCCCGCCGAGATGAGGGTTCGGCCAGTCGCGAAAAGCAAGAACGGCGAAAGGCGAGTCAGAGATAGGGCGACAGCAGCTTGGCCGTTCCGTCGCGCAGCCGCTCCGGCAGGCTCCGCCCATCGACCTCCTCCATGGTCACGCCGCGGGAGCGGGCGAAGCTCTCCTCGAAGTGCCGCGCGAGCGCGCCGGTGGTCGCCGCGTCGTAGATCTCGAGGTTGAACTCGAAGTTGAGGCGTAGGCTACGCGGGTCGATGTTCGCAGAGCCGACGAGGCTCCACAGGTCGTCCACCAGGAGGAGCTTGGAGTGGACGAAGGGCGGCGGCTGGTAGCGGACACGGACCCCGAAGGGAAGGAGCTCCCAGAGGTAGGAACGCGTGGCCCAGTGAATGAAGAAGAGGTCGGTCTGACTGGGGAGCAGCAGGCTCACCTCCACGCCCCGGAGCGCGGCGCTTCCCATGGCTGCGGTCAGCGCCGGGTCGGGGATGAAGTAGGGAGTCATGATCTGCACCTTGCGGCGGGCGCAGGCGAGCGCGCCAAGGATGACCCAGTGGAGCTCACGGAGTTCCTCGTCGGGCCCGGCATCGATGGCTCGCGCAGCACAGCCTCCGGCCTCGGGTATCGCAGGAAAGCACCGAGGGTCGTCGTGGAGGTCGCCGGTGGCGAAGAACCAGTCTTCCAGGAACACCCGCTGCAGGTCGGCCACGACGGGACCCTCCACCTGGAAGTGGACGTCAATCACCGGCCCTCGCGCGCTCGTCCGGCCCGTCAAGTGACGATCGCCGATGTTCATCCCACCCGTGAAGCCATGCAGGCCGTCGGCCACCAGGATCTTCCGGTGATTGCGCAAATTGATGTAGCCGCCTCGGTGCAGCGGGAGGAAGCGGCCGATCCGTGCAGCCGTCCGCTGCAGGAGTCGCCTTGCGGACGGCCGCGAGGACTTCTCGCCGAGGCCGTCGACGAGGAGGCGCACCTCCACGCCGCGCGCCGCCGCCGCCGCGAGCGCGTTCGCGAAGCGCCAGCCCGTATCGTCGCCGTCGAAGATGTAGGTGGAGAGGTGCACCGAATGGCGCGCGCCAGCGATGGCCTCGAGCATGGCCGGGTACGCCTCTTCCCCGCCGTGAAGCGGAGTGACCCGGTTCCCGCCCATCAGCACGCGGTGGGTGACCTGATCGACGAGGTGACGCAGCGCTGCGAGGTGCTCCGTCCCTGAGCCCGCGGGCAGCGCCACCGACGACGCGGCGTGAAAGGCGCCCTTGCCGGTGAGCCGGCGCCCGGCGGCCGCCCACTGCAACGCCGTCCGGCGCACGCGGTTCACGCCGAAGATCAGATACAGCGCGGGACCGAGGAGAGGCAGGGATAGGCAGGCGCCGATCCAACCGAGGGCTGCTCGGGAGTCGCGCTTCCAGACGAGCGCGTGGCCCGCGCAGAGCACGGACAGCGAGACCGTGCCCAGCGCCAGCGCCCCCCAGATCAAGGCTTTCACCCGGCGTTCCTATGCGACCTCCCGGGCGACAGGCTCTAGATAGTGGCTCAGGAACCGCTTCGTCTTGACCTCGACCTGGCGGACGCGCTCGCGTGAAACGCTCCAGCGCTTGCCGATCTCGGCGAGCGTCGTGGCGGAGTCCTGCTGCAGCCGGCTGTGCAGGATGTCCCAGCCCAGCTCGCCGACGCGTTTGCGCACCTTGGTGAGCGCGTCGCGCACCGCGCGGTCGCCCTCGGCCGAGAGGTAGCAGCCTTCGGGCCCCAATCCATCGTCCTCGAGGAGCTCGAGCCGGGTCACGTCGCCGTCCTCGCCGACCGCGGCGTCGAGGGAGGCGTCATGCTGCGCGACGGCTCCGCTCCGGGGACGGACCGTAGAGCGCGCCTCCTTCAGAAACCTGCCCACGTAGGCTCGAATCCACCACACGGCGTACGTGGAGAAGCGCGTCCCGGCGTGCGGGTCGAACTTGTCGACGGCGCGCATGAGGCCGACGCTCCCTTCCTGGACGATGTCGTCGAGCCGGACCGTGCCGCGGCGCTGACTGCGGGCGATGGAAAGGACGAGAGCCAGGTTGTGTCGAGCGAGCTTCTGCTTGGCCGAGGCGTCGCCACGGCCCGCGCGGACGGCTAGTACGTGCTCTTGCTCACGGGTGAGCGGCGGGTATTTCCGTACCCGCCTGAAGTAGGACGACAGCTCATCGAGCTCTCGACTGCTGCCGCTGGCAACGCTGGTCCTCATCTTGCCGCCTTTCAATCCGTCGCAGCCATCGTCACGTCGTGCGTCGTGGAACTGCTCAAGACCTGTCGAAGAAATGTGATCGCTTTGCGGCGTGGGCCGGGGGGGGGCCCCGTGGGGCTCGGCCCGGGGGGGGGGGGGCGGCCTGCGCCCCCGGCGACTCAAGAGCTGTCGAAAACCCCCTTTGGCTTCTTAGGCAGGGTGGGGCCCCGACGGCTCTGCCGGCGGGGCGGGGCGGCGCGAGCCCCGGGTACTCAGTGATCGCTCCGCCGTTCAGGGCGCGCCCGCGCCGGCCGCTGCCTCGGGCGTCGCGGCGGCGAGCGTCGCCTCGAAC
>JBGQLS010000113.1:0-14913 GCA_041500205.1 Anaeromyxobacteraceae bacterium
CCCTGCCTCACGATGCGTGGCAGCGGGATCTCGAGTACTGGACGCGGCAGCTCGGCGGCGCCAGCGCGGAGCTCGGGCTGCCGCTCTGCCGGCCGCGGCCGAAGGAGCGGAGCAGCCGGGGCGCATCGCTCCCCTTCGACATGCCGCCGGCGCTCGTGACGGAGCTGCGCGCGCTGGCCAGGAAGGAGGGGACGACGCTCTTCATGGTCCTCGCCGCCGCGTTCAAGGTCCTGCTGTTCCGGCTGAGCGGCAACGAGGATGTCCTCATCGGCACGCCGGTGGCCAACCGCACCCTGGCCGAGATCGAGCCGCTGATCGGGTTCTTCGTCAACACGCTCGTGCTGCGGACGGATCTCTCGGGCGATCCCAGGTTCCGCGAGCTCCTGCAGCGGGTGGCGAAGGTCTGTCTCGACGCGTACGAGCACCAGGATCTCCCCTTCGAGCGCCTGGTGGAGGAGCTCCAGCCGGAGCGCTCCCTCGCGCGAACCCCGCTCTTCCAGGTGGCCTTCGTCTTCCAGAACACCCCGTTCCCGACCTGGAACGCGGGGGCGATCCGCGTCGAGCCGATGCCGGTCGAGTCGGGCACCGCCAAGTTCGATCTCGAGCTGCAGCTCTTCGAGGACGGCGAGGCGATCCTGGGCCACCTCGAGTACAGCCTCGACGTCTTCGATGAGAGGACCGCCAGGCGGATGCTGGAGTACCTCGATCGACTCCTCCGCGGCGCGGCCGCGGACCCCGATGAGCCGATCTCGACGCTGCCGCTCCTCGGCGAGGCAGAGCAGCGCGCGCTGCTCGCCCAGGGCTCCGACTCCCGGCGGGAGTGGCCGGCCAACGACTGGGTCCAGCGCCGCTTCGAGCGCCAGGCGAGCACGACCCCGGAGGCCGAGGCGCTGCGCTTCGAGGACCAGCGCCTGAGCTACCGCAACCTCGACCAGCGTGCCAACCGGCTCGCCCATCGCCTGCGGAAGCTCGGCGTGGGCAAGGACGTGCTGGTCGGGATCTGCATGGAGCGCTCGGTCGACATGGTGGCCGGCCTCCTCGCCGTGCTCAAGGCGGGCGGCGCCTACGTGCCGCTCGACCCCGCCTATCCGCGAGCGCGCATCGATCTGATGCTCGAGGACTCGCGCGTGCCCGTGCTGCTCACGCAGCGCGCGGTGCTCGGCCGGTTCTCGGACGTCGGTGCGCAGGTGCTCTGCGTCGACGAGATCGCGCACGAGCTCGAGAGCGAGCCAAGCGACCCCCCCGAGGTCGAGGTGGGCGGCGAGGATCTCGCGTACGTCATCTACACCTCCGGCTCGACGGGCAAGCCCAAGGGCGTGCAGCTCTCGCACCGGGCGCTCGCGAACTTCCTGCGCTCGATGGAGGAGCGCCCCGGGATCGCTGCCGGCGACGCGTTGCTCGCCGTGACGAGCCTGTCGTTCGACATCGCCGGGCTCGAGCTCATGCTGCCCCTGGTGGCGGGCGCCCGGATCGTCCTGGTGAGCCGGGACGTGGCCGTCGACGGCCCGCGCCTCGCCGAGGCGCTGGCGAGGTCCGGGGCGACCATCCTGCAGGCGACGCCGTCGACCTGGCGGCTGCTGCTGGGCGCGGGCTGGTCGGGGACCCCGGGCCTGCGCATGCTCTGCGGCGGCGAGGCCCTGCCCAGAGACCTCGCGGATCAGCTCCTCGGCAAGGGCGAGAGCCTCTGGAACATGTACGGGCCGACCGAGACCACGATCTGGTCGGCGGTCGACCAGGTGGGCCCCGGTGAGATCTCCATCGGGGCCCCCATCGCCAACACCGAGCTCCACGTCCTCGACAAGCGGAGGCAGCTCGTCCCCGTCGGCGTGTCGGGCGAGCTGTACATCGGCGGCACCGGGCTGGCCCGCGGCTACCTCGGGCGCCCCGACCTGACCGCCGAGCGCTTCGTTCCGCAGCCCTTCGAGACTGGCCTCGGCGAGCGCCTCTACCGCACCGGCGACCTGGTCCGCCGCCGGCCGGACGGCAGGATCGAGTTCCTCGGCCGCATCGACCACCAGGTGAAGGTGAGAGGCTTTCGGATCGAGCTCGGCGAGATCGAGGCGGCGCTCACCGGCCACCCGCAGGTCGGCGTCGCCATCGTGACTGCGCGCGAGCACGCTGCGGGGGACACCCGGCTCGTCGCCTACCTGACCGGCGACGAGGAGCCGAAGGGTGGCGACCTCATCGCCTTCCTCAAGGAGCGGCTGCCCGAGTACATGGTGCCTTCCACCTACGTGTGGCTGCGCTCCTTCCCGCTCACGCCCAACGGAAAGGTCGACCGGGGGGCGCTGCCCGAGCCGGAGTTCGTGCGGCCCGAGCTGGAGACGGCCTACGTCGCGCCGCGGGACGGGTTCGAGGCAGCCATCGCCCAGGCCTGGAGCGGGCTCCTCGGGATCGAGCGGCCGGGGGTCCACGACAGCTTCTTCGAGCTCGGTGGCCACTCGCTGCTCGCCACCCAGGTCGCCTCGCGGCTCAAGACCGCCCTGGGCGTCGAGCTCCCGCTCCGCGAGCTGTTCGAGCGGCCGACGATCGCCGCGCTCGCCGCCTGGATGAAGGAGCGCGGCGCGGTCGAGCCGCTCGAGGGCGCGCTCCTCGGCGCGGGGGCCGGCGACGTGCCCCGGACGATCCAGCGACGGCCGGATCCGACCGCTCCGGCGCCGCTCACCTTCTCGCAGCGGAGGCTCTGGTTCCTCGAGCAACTCGCGCCGGGAAGCTCGGCCTACGTCATCCCGGCGGCCTTGCGCGTCCGCGGGAAGCTGGACTTCGCCCTGTTCCAGCGCGCCTGCGATGACGTGGTGCGGCGCCACGAGTCCCTCCGGACCGTCTTCTGCGCGGTCGAGGGGCGACCCCAGCAGGTCGTGCGGGAGGACCTCGAGGCGGACGTGCAGCTCGTGGACCTCCAGGGCACGGCCCCTGAGCTGGTGGAGCTGGAGGTGCAGCGGCGGGGGGAGCGGCTGTTCAAGAGGCCGTTCGACCTCGTAGCCGGCCCGCTCCTCCGAATCGGCGTGCTCCGCCTCGGGGCGGACGAGGCGGTGGTGCTCGTCGGCATGCACCACATCGTCTCGGACCAGTGGTCCCTCGCCGTGCTGCTCCGCGAGATCGTGAGCGTGTACGCCGCGCTCGCGGCGGGGCGGGCCGCCGAGCTGCCGGAGCTGCCCATCCAGTACCCGGACTTCGCGCTCTGGCAGCAGGAGGCGCGCTCCGAGGCCGCCCTGAAGGACGATCTCGACTTCTGGGTGAAGCAGCTCCGCGGGGCGAGCGAGGAGCTCGGCCTGCCGCTGTCCCGGCCGAGGCCGAGGGAGAAGAGCTACCGCGGCGCCGCGCAGCAGATCACGCTGCCGCCGGCCCTCGTGGTGGAGCTCCGCGCGCTGGCGCGCAAGGAGGGGACGACGCTGTTCATGGTCCTCGCCGCCGCCTTCAAGGTCCTGCTCTACCGGCTGAGCGGCAACGAGGACGTCGTGATCGGCACGCCGGTGGCCGGCCGGACCGTGCCCGAGGTGGAGCCGCTGGTCGGGTTCTTCGTCAACACCGTCGTGCTGAGGACGGACCTCTCCGGCGACCCCTCCTTCCGCGGGCTCGTGAAGCGGGTGAGCAAGGTCTTCCTCGACGCCTACGATCACCAGGGCCTCCCCTTCGAGCGGCTCGTTGAGGAGCTCCAGCCGGCGCGATCCCTCGCGCGCACGCCGCTCTTCCAGGTGGCGTTCTCGTTCCAGAACGTGCCGTTCCCGGCCTGGAGCGAGGGCTCGATCCGCTTCGAGCCGATGCGGGTCGAGGCGGGCACCGCCAAGTTCGATCTCGAGCTGCAGCTCTTCGAGGACGGCGACACGATCTGGGGCCACCTCGAGTACAGCCTCGACGTCTTCGACGAGAGCGCCGCGCGCCGCATGGTGGGGCAGCTGGAGCGGCTCCTCCGCGGCGTGGCCGCCGATCCCGAGCAGGCCATCGCCAGGCTCCCGCTGCTCACGGACGACGAGCAGCGCCAGCTCGTCGCCTGGAACCAGGGGCCGCGCGCCGACGAGGCCGGGCGCGGCGCTGCCGTGCAGGTGCATGAGCGGATCGCGGCCCAGGCCGCCCGGACCCCGGGGCGCCGCGCCCTGGTGGACGGGGACCGCAGCCTCACCTACGCCGAGCTCGATCGGGCGGCCAACCGGCTCGCCCGCCACCTGCAGGCGGCGGGCGTCGGCCCCGACTCGGTCATCGGCGTGTGCCTCGAGCGCTCCGCAGAGCTCGTGGTGGCCCTGCTCGCCACCCTCAAGGCGGGCGGCGCGTACCTTCCGCTCGACCCCGGCTACCCCGCCCCCAGGCTCGCCGCCATCCTCGACCGCGCGCGGATCACTGCGCTCGTCACCGCCGAGCCGCTGCGCTCGCGCATCCTCTCGGGCACCGCGCCGGTGATCCTCGTCGACCGCGACGCGCACGCGATCGCGGCGCTGTCGTCCGACCCGGTCGCCGATCCGGCGGGCGCCGCGGACCTCGCCTACGTCATCGCCACCTCCGGCTCCACCGGCACGCCCAAGCCCGCGGCCGTCCACCGCGGCGGGCTCGCCAACCTCGTGCGCTGGTTCGTGGACGAGTTCGAGATCTCCGAGCGCGACCGGTCCCTGGTCGTCACCTCGCCCAGCTTCGATCTGACCCAGAAGAGCTTCTTCGCCGCGCTCACCGTGGGTGGCGAGGTCCAGCTCGCGCCCCACGGACCGTACGACCCGGCCGCCCTGGCGGCGCTGATGGCCCGCGAGGGGATCACGCTGCTCAACACGACGCCCAGCGCCTTCAAGCCGCTCCTCGAGCACCTCCCGTCGCTGTCGTCCCTGCGTGGCCTCTTCCTCGGCGGCGAGCCCATCGCCGGCGCGGTCCTGTGTCCGCTCGTCGAGGTCGCCGAGGGGCGCCTGGAGGTCGTCAACACCTACGGCCCCACCGAGTGCTCCGACATCGCGGCCTTCCACCGCCTGCGGTACCCGGCCGACTTCGGCGACGCGCCCGTTCCGATCGGCCGCCCCATCACCGGCGCTCGGCTCCACGTGCTGGACCGCGGGCTCCAGCATGTCCCGGTCGGCGTGACGGGCGAGCTCTACATCGGCGGCGACGGCGTCGGGCGCGGCTACCTGGGTGACGCGGCGCTCACGGCGGCCCGCTGGATCTCCGATCCCTTCTCCTCGTCCCCCGGGGCAAGGCTCTATCGCACCGGCGACCTGGTTCGACGCCTCCCCGACGGCAACGTCGACTTCCTCGGCCGGAGCGATCACCAGGTGAAGCTGCGAGGCTTCCGGATCGAGCTGGGGGAGATCGAGCAGGTCCTGGCCGCCCACCCCCAGGTGAAGGCTGTCCTCGTCACCGCCCGCCAGCACCCGGCGGGCGACACCCGGCTCGTCGCCTACGTGTGCGGCGACGACCTGCCGAACGCGGGAGACCTCGCGGCCTTCGTCGCTGAGAGGCTGCCGGACTACATGGTCCCGTCGGCGTTCGTGTCCATGACGGCGTTCCCGCTCACGCCCAACGGCAAGGTGGACCGGGCGGCCCTTCCCGAGCCCGACTTCGTCCGTCCCGAGCTAGAGGCGGCCTACGTGGCGCCGCGGGATGCGCTCGAGCGCGCCGTCGCCGAGGTCTGGAGCGAGCTCCTCGGCGTGGAGCGAGTGGGGATCCACGACGACTTCTTCGAGCTCGGCGGGCACTCCCTCCTCGCCACGCAGGTCTCCTCGCGGCTGCGGGCGGCGCTGGGGTTCGACCTCCCGCTGCGCGAGCTGTTCGAGCGGCCGACGATCGCCCGCCTCGCGGCGTGGATGAGCGAGCACGGCGCGCTCGGCGCGCGATCCGCGGCGCCCATCCCCGTCGCCGACCGCGCCCAGGACTTGCCGCTGTCGTTCGCGCAGGAGTGGCTGTGCGTTCACCATCCGAAGGCGGCGGAGGACCCGTTTCACAACGTCGTGACGGGGGTGCGGATCTGCGGTCGCCTCGACGAGGCGGCCCTCGAGAAGGGCCTGAACGGCGTCGTGCGGCGCCACGATGCGCTCCGGACGCGGATCGTCCGCCAGGCGTCCGGCCTGGTGCAGGTGGTCGACGCGGACGGGGTGTGGCCCCTCCGCCGGGTCGACCTCCGGGCCCTCGACGCCGGGGTCCCCCCGCGGGAGCTGCGCCGGCTCATAGACGAGGAGAGCCGGCGGTCGTTCCGGCTCGCCGAGGGACCACTCGTGCGGGGCCAGCTCGTGAGGCTCGCGGAGGAGGAGAGCGTGCTCCTCCTCGTCATGCACCACGCGGTGACGGACAACTGGTCCTTCGGAGTGCTGGTGCGCGAGCTCACGCAGCTCTACGCCGCGCACGCGAGCGGGGGCGAGCCCGCGCTCCCGGCGCTGGCCGTGCAGTACCCCGACTTCGCCGCCTGGCAGCGGCAGCAGCTCGCGAGCGGCGCGCTCGACGAGGGGCTCCAGTTCTGGCGTGCGCGGCTAAAGGACCTGCCGCCCGCGCCGCGCTTCGAGGCGCCGGCCGTGCGGGAGGAGGAGGCGGTGACGGGCGCCGTCCATCCGTTCGTGCTCGACAGGACCGTCTCCGCGGCGCTCCTGGCGCTGGCGCGCCGTGAAGGCGTGACGCCGTTCATGGTGTTGCTCGCCGCCTACGACGTGCTGCTCTCCGCCTTCTCGGGGAGCGAGGACGTCTCGGTCAGCTTCCCCAACGCCGGCCGTCACCGGCGCGAGACCGAGGAGCTGATCGGCTACTTCGTCAACACGCTCGTGGTGCGGACCGACCTCTCGGGCAGCCCGACCTTCCGCGAGCTCGTCGCTCGCGTGCGCGAGTCGACCCTCGCCGCGACCGCCCACGAGGAGGTCCCGCCTCGCTTGCTTGGCGGCGAGCCGGGCGCAGGGCGTGACCCGTTCCGGATCGCCTTCAACCTGCTCAACGCCCCGCTCCCGCCGCTGGAGCTCCCCGGCCTGAAGCTCGAGCCGCTCGACTTCGAGAGCGGCTACGTCTTCTCGCACGTGCTGCCGGGCCTCGAGCCGGCTGAGGTCGACCTGGCGCTCGTCATGCGCGAGGACGGCGGGGAGCTGAGGGGCATGTGGCTGCGCGCCGCCGAGCGGGTCGAGGCGCGGGTCATGGGCCAGATGATGCACCGGTGGTCGACGCTGCTCGAGATCGTGACGGCTCATCCCGACGAGAAGGTCGAGGAGCTACGCCGTCGCCTGCTGCAGGACGCAGCGGCAAACATCGCAGGGAGCCAGCCCGGCGGCCTGCCGAACGCGGGAGGTAGGTGAGCTCATGGAGCTGTTTCGGTACCTGATGCGCGCGTCGCGGCGCAATTTCTTCCTCGCTATCGGCGCGAGCGCCGTGAGCGGGATGGCGGGCGCGGCGTTCATCGCCATCGTCAACCTGGCCGTCGGCAAGGGAGGCGCCGCCCCCGCGGCGCTGGTCTGGGCCTTCGTCCTGACCTGCGTCTGCGCCGTGGCCACGCGCTTCTGGTCGCAGTTCCTCCTCTTCCGCCTCTCGCAGGGCGCCATCTACCAGCTCCGCCGGGGCCTCACCGAGAGCATCCTGGGCGCGCCGCTCCGGAGCATCGAGAAGACGGGTATCCCCCGCCTGTTCTCGTCGCTGACGGACGACGTGATCGTCATCGCCGATGCGCTCCCGGGCCTGCCGCTCATCGTGTCCAGCGTGGCGTTCGTCGGGGGCTGCCTCGTCTACCTGGCGATCCTCTCCCCCGTCGTGTCGCTCGCCGCCCTCGCTGCCTCGGTCGTCGGCGGCACGGTGTTCCGCCTCTTCTCGGTGCGCGGCATGCAATCCCTGCGAATGGCGCGGGAGGAGCAGGACCGGCTCTTCGATCACTTCCGCGCCGTCACCGAAGGCGTCAAGGAGCTGAAGCTGCATCGCCAGCGCCGTGAGGCGTTCGCGAGCGAGCACCTCGACGCGACCGCCGCCAGCTACCGCGACCACAGCGTGGTCGGGCTGTCGATCTTCGAGGGCGCGGTGGGGGGCGGCCAGGTCATCTTCTTCGCTCTCATCGGCTTCCTGCTGTTCCTCCTGCCGCGGCTCGTCGAGATGCCCGCCGGCGTCCTCGCGAGCCTGGTGCTCACGATCCTGTTCGCGGTGGCCAACCTGCAGTCCATCCTCGTGTGGTTCCCCGTGCTGGGGCGCGCGTCGGTAGCGCTGCAGAAGATCGAGGAGCGGCGGAAGCTCCTCGAGAACACCGCGGAGCGCGGGGGCCCGGTCTCGCCGTCTCCTCGCTTCGAAGGCTGGAAGCGGCTCGAGCTCGACGGCGTAACGCACGCCTACATGGGCCCGGTCGGCCAGGAGTTCGTGCTCGGTCCGATCGACCTCGAGTTCCGCCGCGGGGAGGTCGTGTTCCTCGTCGGTGGAAACGGCAGCGGGAAGACAACCCTGGCCAAGGTGCTCACCGGGCTGTATGCGCCGGAGAAGGGCGCCATCCGCGTCGACGGGACGGAGATCGAGGGCGGAAACCGCGACCAGTACCGGCAGCTCTTCTCGGCCGTCTTCTCCGACTTCTTCCTCTTCGACACCTTGCTCGGGCTCCCGGCCGGAGATCGGACCGCGCGGGCGGAGCGCTACCTGGCGCGGCTCGAGCTCGACCACAAGGTGTCGATCGCGGGGGACAAGCTCTCCACGACGGCGCTGTCGCAGGGACAGCGGAAGCGCCTCGCCCTGCTCACCGCCTATCTCGAGGACCGCCACTTCTACGTCTTCGACGAGTGGGCGGCGGACCAGGATCCCGTCTTCAAGGATGTGTTCTACACGCGCCTCGTGCCCGAGCTGAAGGCGCAGAACAAGACCGTCCTCGTCATCAGCCACGACGACCGCTACTTCCACGTCGCCGACCGGCTCGTTCGTCTCGACTACGGCCAGCTCAGGCAGGAGGGAGTTTCAAGTGATCAATCCATGGTTGCTGCGTCCGCGGGCTGATCCGGCCCCCGAGCTGCGGCTCTTCTGCATCCCGTACGCGGGAGGGGCCAGTTCCATCTATCGCAGGTGGAGCGAGCTCGTCCCGAGCCGGGTCGAGGTCTGCACCGTCGAGCTGCCGGGACGGGGAAGCCGCATGGGGGAGGCGCCCTTCCTCCGGCTGACGCCGCTCGTCCGGGCGCTGGCCCAGGCCGTCGAGCCTCTGCTCGATCGACCCTTCGCGCTCTTCGGCCACAGCATGGGCGGTCTCATCGCGTTCGAGCTCACCCGGTGGCTGCGCCGCCGCGGTGGCCCGGCGCCGCTGCGCCTGTTCGTCTCGGCGACGTCCGCCCCGGGCACGCCGCCTTCCCTTCCGCTCATCCATCTGGCGTCCGACGCCGACGTGAAGAGCAAGATGCGCTCGCTCAACGGCACACCGCAGGAGCTCCTCGACAACGACGAGCTCATGCAGCTCATGATCCCGATCCTGCGCGCGGACTTCTCGGTCCTGGAGACCCACGAGCACCGGGAGGAGCCGCCGCTCGACGTGCCGATCTCGGTGTTCGGTGGAGCCCGCGACCGCGCCGTGAGGCCGTCGGCGCTGGACGGGTGGCGAGATCAATCGGCGGTGGAGACGCGCCTGCGCCTCCTCCCGGGCGACCATTTCTTCATTCACGGTGCGGCCGTCGAGATCGTGGCGGACATCCTCAAGGACCTGGGCCTCGAGCACCGCCCAGGGAGAGCGACTCCCGCGGCGCACCTGCCGCGCTGGCCTGGCGCCGCGCCAGCCGGCGCGGGCCACGGGGTGCCCGGCCGCGCCGCCGGGGCTGGTCACGCCCGGGCGCGGGAGCTGCCGCACGGAGAGGGCGCGCGGGTGGATCGAGGCGGCCCAGCGCGCGACCTGGTACTGGCGAGCGATCGCCCCGCCGCGGCTCGAATCGAGCGAGGAGGGAACGGATGAGCGACATCATCGTGGCCGTCGAGGACGTCTCCAAGATTTACCGGCTCGGTAAGACGGACGTGCCGGCGCTGCGGGGCATCACGCTGGAGGTGGAGCGCGGCGAGTTCCTCTCCATCGCAGGGCCGTCCGGGAGCGGGAAGACGACGCTTCTGAACCTCATCGGCTGTGTCGACACGCCCACCGGCGGGCGCGTGGTCGTGGATGGGAAGGACACGAAGACGCTCGCGGAGCGGCAGCTCACCGACCTGCGCCTGCACCGGATCGGGTTCATCTTCCAGACCTTCAACCTGGTGGCGGTGCTTTCCGTTGCGCAGAACGTCGAGTTCCCGCTGCTCCTCCAAGGCGGGCTCTCGCGCAAGGAGCGTGATGCGCGGGTGATCGCGCTCCTCGAGGCGGTCGGCCTCGCCGAACACGCCCGCCACCGCCCGAGCGAGCTCTCCGGCGGACAGCGGCAGCGCGTGGCCGTCGCGCGCGCGCTCGTCACGCGCCCCGCGCTGGTCCTTGCCGACGAGCCGACCGCCAACCTCGACTCGAAGACGGGCGAGAACATCATCGATCTCATGAAGGAGATGAACGCGCGCGACGGCACGACGTTCGTCTTCTCGACTCACGACCCGAAGGTGATGGCCCACGCCACCGCCGTCCTCCGGATCGCGGACGGCCGGCTCGCGGGCCGCGAGGTGCTGAACGGCCTGGCCGCCGCGGGAGGCCGCTGATGCCCTCCCGGATCGGCGCCGCCAGGGTTCTGGTCGAGATCGCCTTTCGCAATCTCTTCGTGAGCAAGGCGAAGTCGCTCATCGTGGGCGGCATCGTCCTCGTGGGCGCGGTGGTCCTCGTCATCGGCAGCTCCGTGGTCGAGACCATCGACAGCGGCATGAAGAGCGGCGTACAGGGGAGCCTCGCCGGCCAGCTCCAGGTCTTCTCGGCGCGCTCGAAAGACGACCTGTCGCTGTACGGCAAGCCGGGCGGGGAGGTGTCGCAGCTCGAGCCCATCGAAGACTTCGCGGCCCTGAAGCGCGCGATCGTCAAGATCCCCAACGTGAAGGACGTCATCCCCATGGGGATCGACGTCGCGATGGTCGCCACGGGCAACGAGCTCGACATCGCGCTCGAGAAGCTGCGCGCCGACGTCCGGGAGCGCGGGCAGGGCGGCGGCGATCCGTCGCTCACCTCCCGCTACGAGGCGCACAAGGCCCACGTCCGCCGCATGGCGGCCTTGCTCCACCAGGATCTCCAGGAGTCGAGCTCCGTGGTGGACCACGAGTTCCTGGAGGACCGTGCCCGGGAAGGCTCGGATCGGGAGCGCGCGGCCTCTGACGCCTTCTGGGCCGCCTTCGACGCCGACCCGCTGGGGAGCCTCGAGTTCCTCGAGAACCGAATCGCGCCCCAATCGCTCACGAACGCATTCACGATCCTCCGCTACGTCGGCACCGACCTCGACGGCTACCAGCGCGCCTTCGACAGCATGCGGATCGTCGAGGGCACCGCGGTGCCGAAGGGCCAGCGCGGCATCCTCCTCGGAAAGCTCTTCGCCGACGACTGGCTCAAGCTCAAGGCGGCGCGTCTCTTCGACAAGATCCACGACGAGCGCGCGACCCGCGGCCGCCGGATCGACGGCGACGAGGAGCTCGGGCGCTGGCTGAAGGAGGCCCGCGGGCGGACGAACGACATCCTCCTGCAACTCGACCCGATAAACGCCTCGCAGGCCGCCGCGCGGCTCGGGCGCGCGCTCGGCTCGCACGAGACCGACCTGCAGGCGCTGCTCTCGCAGCTCTTCACCTGCGACGACTCGAGCTTCGACCGCCACTACGCCATCTTCTACGACGAGCTCGCGCCGCTCCTCAGGCTCTACTCGGTCCGCGTCGGCGACTCGATCGTCCTCAAGGCGCCCTCCAAGTCCGGCTACATGGGCTCGGTGAGCCTTCCGGTCTACGGGTTCATCGAGTTCCGCGGACTCGAGAAGTCCTCCATCGCGGGCTGGCTGGGCGTGATGGACATCGTCTCGTGGCGAGGGCTCTTCGGGTACATGACCGCGGAGAGAGCTTCGGAGATCCGGGCCATGAAGGCGCAGGTGGGCTCTCGCGACGTCTCCCACGAGAACGCCGACGCGGAGCTCTTTGGCGGCGCCGGCGCTGCTCCTAGCGCCGAGAGCGTGCTCCCCCAGCACATCGAGGTGCCGGTCTTCGACGGCGCCGCCCGCCGCGCGGACGCCGGCCAGCGCCGCGTCTCCACGCAGGCCGAGATCGACGACGGGGTGGCGCTCAACGCCGCCATCGTGCTGCACGACCCGGCGCGCACGCTCGAGACGATGCGGGACGTGAAGGCCGCGCTGGCCGCCGCGCACATGGACATGAAGGTCGTGGGCTGGCAGGAGGCCGCGGGTACGCTCGGGCAGTTCGTCTCGCTCGCGCGCATCATCCTCTACACGGCCGGCTTCTTCATCTTCGCGGTCGCGCTCGTGATCATCAACAACGCCATGGTGATGGCCACGCTCCGACGCGTGAAGGAGATCGGGACGCTGCGCGCCATCGGGGCCCAGAAGCGGTTCGTCATCGCCATGCTGCTGCTCGAGACGAGCGCGGTGGGGCTCGCCTTCGGCGCGGCCGGCACGCTCCTCGGCGCGGGCCTGGTCGTCCTCATCCGCGTGATGGGCGGTATCCCGGCCACGAATGACGAGATGTACTTCTTCTTCTCCGGCGCGAGCCTGATGCCGCGGCTGGGCGCACTCGGCCTCCTGGTCGCGCTCGGCGTCGCCTTCGTCGTGAGCGTCCTCTCGGGCCTCTACCCAGCTCTCATCGCCACGCGCGTCACACCGCTCGAAGCGATGCAATCGGACGACTGACCATGATCCTCATCGACGTCCAGATCGCGGCGCGGAACCTGCTCCATCACACCCGGCGAAACGCCTTCCTGGCGGGGGCCATCGGCGCCGTCACGGCCATCCTGGTGCTCCTGGGCGGCTTCACCGAGGGCATCCGCTCGGCGATGCTCGAGTCCGCCACGGCGCTCCTCACCGGCCACGTGAACGTCGGCGGGTTCTACAAGCTCACCTCGAGCGCCGCCGTACCCATGGTCTCCGACTACCAGAAGGTCCTGGCAGAGACGCGGCGCCTGGCGCCCGAGATCGACTACGTGACCGCGCGTGCGCGCGGCTACGCCAAGGCGGTGTCGGAGAGGTCCTCCATGAACCTCATCCTGGCGGGCGTCGACGTCGCGGCGGAGGCGGGGCTCCGGCGGAACCTCAGCATCCAGCAGGGCAAGCTCGACGACCTGGCGAAGCCCGGGACCATCCTGCTCTTCGAGGACCAGGCGAAGCGGCTCGAGGTGGCGGTGGGCGACGTCGTGACGCTCTCGGCGCCGACCCCGCGCGGTGTGCACAACACCGCGGATCTCCGCGTGGTGGCGATCGCCCGCAACCTCGGGATCCTCAGCTCCTTCACGGCCTTCCTCCCCTCCCAGTCCGTGCGCGCCCTCTATCACCAATCCGCCGACACCACGGGGGCCCTGTACCTGTACCTCAAGGACCCCGCCATGGCCGGTCGGGTCGCGGCGCGGCTGCGCGATGGGCTCGCGCGCGCCGGCTGGCGCGTGATGGACGCGGACTCCGACGTCTACTGGAACAAGCTCATGAAGAAGGTGAACGCGGAGGACTGGCGCGGGCAGAAGCTCGACATGTCCACCTGGCAGGACGAGCTCTCCTTCCTCAACTGGATCCTGTCCGCCATCAACGGGATCACCGGCGCGCTGCTCTTCGTCCTGCTGGTGATCGTCGCCATCGGCATCCTCAACTCCCTCGCCATCGCGATCCGGGAGCGGACGCGCGAGATCGGCACCGTCCGCGCGATCGGGATGCAGCGAACGATGGTGCTCCGGCTCTTCCTCATCGAGTCGCTCATGCTCGGCGTTGCCGGGGCCACGGCCGGAGCGCTTCTGGGGCTGGGCGTGGCGACCACGGTCAACGCGCTCCGGTTCGCCGTCCCGGAGAGCATGCGGATGTTTCTCATGCAGGAGCACATCACGCTGGCCGTCTCGAGCCGCGCCATCCTGGGCCAGACGCTCTTCGTGGTCGCCGCCACGACCATCGCCGCCCTCGCGCCTGCGTTCCAGGCGGCGAGGCTCAAGCCCATCACCGCCATGCATCACATCGGGTGAACACGCCATGACCCTCCGCATCCTCGCAGCAGCGCTCGCCTTCGCCGTCGGCTCGTCCGCCTCCGCCCTCACCCAGCCGCAGACGGAGGAGCTGGTGCGGCTCGTCGACGAGCGCCAGAACAACAACGGCGACTGGGCCGCCGAGTGCTACATGGAGTCGAAGGAGAAGGACAAGACCGACGTCGTCTACGATCTCGTCTACTACCGCCGGACGGAGGGGCAACGGCTCCTCATCCTCTTCACCCAGCCCAAGACCGAGGCGGGGAAGGGCTACCTCCGCATCGAGAAGAACCTCTGGTTGTTCGATCCCGCCACCGGGAAGTGGGAGCGGCGGACGGAGCGCGAGCGCATCGGGGGCACGGACACCCGGCGCGCCGACCTCGACGAGTCGCGCCTCGCGCAGGAGTACACCGCGAGGTGGGAGGGGGACGAGAAGCTCGGCAAGTTCGAGACGCACAAGCTGCTGCTCGACGTGAAGGAGGGCCTCGACGTCGCCTACCCGCGCATCCGCATGTGGGTCGACGCGGCCACCGGAAACATCCTGAAGCGGCAGGAGATGGCGCTGTCCGGCCACCTCATGCGGACGAGCTACTACCCGCGATGGAAGAAGGTCTTTTCGGCGTCGAAGGGCACCGACGTCTGGTACCCGGAGGAGATGCGGTTCTTCGACGAGGTGGAGAAGGGGAACTCCACGCTCATGCTGATCCGCCGGGTCGACCTCCGCCCCGTCAACACGAACACGTTCACGAAGGCCTGGCTGGAAGCGAAGAGCCGCTGAGGCTGGCGCGAGCCCGTCTCGACCCGTCTCGAAGGAACGCGCCATGAACCGCTACCGCAAAGTGCAGCTCATCTCCCCGCCGTCCAATCGAACGGTCGAGGGCCAGCAGAAGTGGGCGCGCTGGGCCCAGCCGCTCGGCCTGCTC
>JBGQLS010000114.1:0-14900 GCA_041500205.1 Anaeromyxobacteraceae bacterium
AAGGTCACGTTCGCGAGCCGCGCGTTCGCACCAAACACGGCGGCGGCGTCCCGGTAGTTCGTGAATCTCTCGGTGCCGACGAAGGCCCACGCGCTGAACTCAGGGGTCAGGTTGAAGCCCAGCTGGCCCCAGGCGCCGTACTCGTGGGCGTCGCCCCTGTTGTTGGGCACGGTCTGGCCGAGTCCGCCGGCGAACTCCTGCAGGTTCTTGCCGATGTAGCCCTGTCCCTGGATCGTGAGCGGGCCGGGCGTGAACTTCACACCGGCGCTGCCGGCGACGATGTCCTGCTTGTTGCCCAAGGTGCCCGAGTTGAGGCTGTTGTCCTGGCCATTCCGGTCGCGCCGGCTCCAGTGACCGACGGCGTAGACGTCGGCGAGCTTGGGCACGAAGACCCGGGCGCGGGCCTCGAAGCCGGGGATGCCCGAGGACTCGGCAGTGTTCAAGCCGCTGAACAGATCCGGTGTCCCGCCGATCGGGGCCTGGACCTGCAGCGCCAGCTCCGCCTTCATGTCGCCGACTGGAACCGTCTCGAAGACCTCGGCCATGATGTGGCGGGTGCTGAGGTAGCCGGCGCCGTATGCGTACGACTGCGGGATGTGACCGACCGAGGTCGCGCTGAAGGAACCGCCGATGAGGTCGTTCTCCTGGCCCATGCGGAAGATCGTGGCGCCCCAGTTGAGCTCGGCATAGCTGAGGCGCAGACGGGGCAGCACCGCGATCGTACCCGTGGCACCGGCGTTGCCGGCGGCCCCCGCGGTGGCGGAGGTGGCAGGGGAGTTGAGGGCCGACATGAAGTCGAACTCGAACACGCCCTTCGGGACGGCGCCGCCGAAGACCGTCGGGCCGGCGAGCGAGAAGTTGAGCCGCGTCTGGCGGGCATCGCCGCCGAAGATGAGCTTGTCCTGGTTCGGCTGCTTGGAGACGCCGTAGATGACCTGCTGCCCGTAACCGCCGGCAAAGACCGCGTCCTGCGCGAAGAGCGACCCGCCGATGAACCCGTGGAACTCGAACTTGGGCCCCGACTTCGCTTCCTCAGCCATGGCGGTCGCGGCCATTGCCGCGATGACTGCGCAAACTACCGTTCGGAAAGCTCTCACTTGGTGATTCCTCCGTTCGATTGCAACAGCTGCGACGTGACTCAGTTTTTCGCCTCTACGCCTCAACTCCCGTCACAACGGACAGCCGCGAGCGCAGCATGGCCGAACGGCCGGTGCTGTCAAGACCATTTGGGTCAGACTAAATGGGTTGGCGTGTGTATGCAGCCATGTTGACCATGAGAAAGAGCAATTGATGCCGCGCTGCGTTTCTGGAAAGTGCTCGTAGTTGCAAGCGCTTGGTTCACGTCGCGGCAAATCGTGAATAGGGGGCTCCTGGTGGCAGGCGGTGCGCCAGATCTCGGGCTTGACTTCGAGACCAGTTGTTGCAGCGCCCTCGGGGCTGGAGTACGGACGGGTAGGGCAAATCTCACCGGAGGGGATCATGCATCTCACGGTCCGGCATCTCGCGTGGCTCGCGGCACTGATGTTCGTCCCTGGCAGGGCTCTTCCAGAGACCGTCAAGATCGGCGCGGCGCTCTCCATGACCGGCGCCGCCGCCGTGTACGGCGCGACCCAGCGGAGCGGCATCCTCCTCGCCGTCGAGGAGATCAACAAGGGCGGCGACCTCAAGGGTGTGAAGCTCGAGGCGGTCATCGAGGACGACGGGTCGAGCAAGGAGCAGGGGATCAACGTCTTCCAGCGCTTCATCAACCGCGATCGGGTGAGCGTCATCATCGGACCGACGCTCTCGACGACGGCCACGGCGGCTGACCCGCTCGCCCAGGCGTCGCGGGTGCCGGTCCTGGCGGTGTCGAACACCTCGCCCAAGGGCATCACCGACATCGGCAACTACATCTGGCGGGCGTCCCTCACCGAGCAGCAGGTCATCCCGGGTGCGCTCAAGCGCGCGAAGGACAAGCTGGGCTTCAAGACGGCCGCCGTCCTCTACGGCAACGACGACGTGTTCACGAAGGCCGGCTACGACGTGATGAAGAAGGCGCTCGACG
Source organism: Anaeromyxobacteraceae bacterium (assembly GCA_041500205.1). Classification (GTDB taxonomy): domain Bacteria; phylum Myxococcota; class Myxococcia; order Myxococcales; family Anaeromyxobacteraceae; genus Anaeromyxobacter_A. Next base: position 2,045 of record JBGQLS010000114.1, read on the forward strand.
ATCAGGGAGTGAAGATCCTCGGGACGCAGACGTTCGCCAGGCCCGATCGCGACTACAACGCGCAGGTCACCGCGCTCAAGGCTCTGAACCCCGACATCCTCATGGTCTCCGCCCTCGCCGAGAACGCCTCCTCCATCGCCAGCCAGGCGCGCCAGCTCGGGTACATGGGGCCAATCATGGGCGGGAACGGCTTCAACAGCCCCGCCTTCATCAAGAACGCGGGGCCCGCCGCCGAGGGCGTGCTGGTCGGCACGTCCTGGAACTCGGCGAGTCCCGATCCGGCCAATCAGCGATTCATTGCCGCCATGCGCGCGCGAGGCACCGACCCCGACCAGTTCGCCGCCCAGGCTTACACGGGCGTCCTGGTCGTCGCCGAGGCGATCAAGCTTGCGGGCAACAAGGGGGGACGCGAGGACATCGTCGCAGGCTTCGGGAAGGTGAAGGACCTACCCACCCCGCTGGGTCGCTTCTCCTTCAAGCCCACGCGCGACGGTCAGCACGAGCCGGCCTTGCAGCAGGTGAAGGACGGCAAGTTCGTGATCGTGCAGTAGGGTCGATGTAGGAGATCGCGGTCGAGGGTCGAGGTCGGGCCTTCGAAGACCGTAGCGCGGGGGCTTGTCCCCCGCTGGCGTAGTCGAGGGGCAGCGTGGGCCAGCAGGTCATCAACGGTGTCTTCCTGGGCAGCATCTACGCGCTGTTCGCGCTCGGGTACACGCTCGTCTTCGGCGTCCTCGACATGCTCAACCTGGCGCACCAGGCCGTCTTCATGCTGTGCGCCTTCGTGGCGCTGTCGCTCGTGGCCGGCCTGCACCTGCACATCCTCGTCGCGTTCCCGGTGGCGGTGATGGTGGCCGGCCTGCTCGGCCTCGTGATCGAGCGGATCGCCTTTCGACCGCTGCGCGGGCGCGCGAACTCCAACATCTCCGGGCTCATCAGCTCGCTCGCCCTCGCCACGATCTTCGAGTCGATCGCGCTAGGCGTCTGGGGACCGGACGTGTCGCGCTTCCCCTTCGGTACGGCCCCGGCACGGCAGCTCCGCCTGGGGGGAGCGGTGGTGCAGGAGCTCCAGCTCGTCATCATCGCAGTCTCCGTCGTCATGATGGTGGCGCTCACGCTCCTGCTCAGGAGGACGCGCCTGGGGCGGCAGATCCGCGCCGTCGCCGAGAGCGGGCTGGCCGCGCGCGTGCTGGGCGTCAACGTCGATCGCGTCGTCGCGGCCTCCTTCTTCATCTCCTCGGCCCTCGGCGGTGCGGCGGGTGTCCTCTTCGGGCTCGCCTTCAACAGCATCTCGCCGGACGTGGGGCGGAGCGTCGAGCTGAAGGGGCTCGCCGTCATCATCGTGGGGGGGATGGGCAGCATGGCGGGGGCCGTGACGGCCGGTTTCGCGCTCGGCCTCCTCGAGGTCCTCACCGTCGCCCGGTTCGGCTCGTCGTACCGCGACGCCGTCTCCTTCGCGGCGCTCTTCCTCGTGCTGATCGCGAGGCCGCGTGGGCTCTTCGGCGCCGCGCAGGCCCGGGTCGCTTGAGGGACCTGGACGTGGACCTCGGCCTGGACCGGGATTCGCGGTTTTCGGCTCAAGTCCACGGCCAGCTCGAGGTCCGGGATCGCTGGCTCCCCATGTACCTTCCGTGAATCATGGAAGAACTCCGCGATCTCTTCCTCACCTACCAGTCCGCGATCGGGTTCGCGGGGATCAACGGTCTGCTCGCGCTCTCCGTGTACGCGACGCTCTCGTGCGGCCAGCTCTCGCTCGCCAACGCCGGCTTCATGGCGATCGGCGCCTACGCGAGCGCGCTGCTCACGGTGCATGCGACGCTGCCGTTCGCCGTGGTCCTGCTCGCAGGGACGATCGCACCTGTCGTCTTCGCGGTGCCGCTGGGATTGCCGGTGCTGCGCCTGCGGGGAGTGTTCCTCGCCATCGCGACCATCGGCTTCGGCGAGGTGGTCCGGCTGGGGTTCGTGAACTGGGACTACACCAACGGAGCGCTGGGGCTGGTGGGGATCCCGCAGCGCACGGGCCTCGGGAGCATCTACGCCGCGCTGGCGGTGACGCTGTTCGGCTTCTGGCGCCTGCGCGGCACGCGCAGCGGCTACGCGCTCGAGGCGATCCGGGAGGACGAGGCGGCCGCGCGGACCATGGGCGTCCACAGCACGGCGCACAAGCTCGCCATGTTCGCGCTCGGAGCGGCCATCGCCGGGCTCGCCGGCGCGCTCGAGGCGCACTTCACTTTCATGGTTTCACCCGGCGGCTACGCCTTCGGGCGCGTCGTCGACATGCTGGTCTTCGCGGTGGTGGGCGGGACCGTTCACCCGCTCGGCCCGGTGGTCGGCGCCGTGTTCCTCACCTCGCTGCCGGAGGTCTTGCGCGCGGCCGGCGGCTGGATCGGCATCCCGCCCGGCCCGCTGCGCCTGTTCCTCAATGGCGCCATCCTGCTCGCCGTGATCCTCTTCCTCCCCGACGGCGTCGTCTCGCTGTGGCGTCGGGCGGGGAAGCGGCGCGTCCGGGAGGGCCATGCTGCTTAGGCTGGAAAGCGTGAGCCGCTCCTTCGGAGGGGTGCAGGCCGTCGACGGCGCCAGCTTCGCCGTGCGGCGGGGCGACATCCACGGCCTCATCGGCCCGAACGGCGCCGGGAAGACGACCCTGCTCAACATGGTGTCGGGGCTCATCCCGCTCACCAGCGGGAGCATCTTCCTCGCGGACCGCAGGATCGATCGGCTTCCCCCGCATCGGATCGCGGCGCTCGGCGTCGCGCGCACCTACCAGAACATCCGGCTCTTCCCGGAGCTCTCCGCGCTCTCGAACGTGATCGTCGGCGAGCACCTGCGCCGCAAGGACACGCTCCTCGAGTCTCTGCTGTTCATGCCTTCGGCGCGCCGGGAGCACGAGGTGGCGCGGGAGCGGGCGCGGGCGCTGCTCGCGCGGGTGGGCCTCCTCGATCGGGCCGAGGAGCGCGCGGCGAACCTCTCCTATGGGGAGCAACGCCGGGTGGAGATCGCGCGGGCGCTGGCCGCCGATCCGGCCGTGCTCCTGCTCGACGAGCCGACCGCGGGCATGAACCCGGCCGAGGTGAGCGCCGTCGGCCGCCTGGTGACGGATGTGGCGGCCCAGGGGCACACCGTCCTCCTCATCGAGCACAACGTGAAGCTCGTGATGAGCATCTGCCGCACCATCACGGTCCTCGACTTCGGGAAGGTCATCGCTCACGGCCCGCCCGCCGCCGTCGCCTCCGATCCGGCCGTGATCGCCGCCTACCTCGGGGCGAAGCCGTGAGCTCAGGCGCCCCGCTCCTGGAGGTGCGCGACCTCTGCGTGAGCTACGGCCACGTCGAGGCGGTGCGCGGGATCTCGCTGTCCGTTCCCGAGGGGCGGATCGTGACGCTCATGGGGCCGAACGGCGCCGGGAAGACGAGCACCCTTGGCGCCATCGCGGGACTCCTTCCTCCGGCGAGCGGCGGGATCCTGCTGGACGGCCGCGAGCTGGGGAGACTCCCATCGCACCGCGCCGTGGCGGAGGGCATCGTGCTCGTGCCCGAAGGGCGAGCCATCCTCGCGCGCATGAGCATCGACGAGAACATGCTGCTCGCCGCGGAGGCCCGCCCGGCCGCGGTCCCCGCCGGAGAGCGCCGGGCGTTGATCGATGCGCAGTACCAACGTTTCCCCGTGCTGGGCGAGCGGCGCCGTTCGCCGGCCGGGGGGCTCTCGGGCGGAGAGCAGCAGATGCTGGCCATCGCCCGGGGGCTCGTGATGCGGCCGCGGATCCTGCTGCTCGACGAGCCGTCGATGGGCCTCGCGCCGCTGCTCGTCCAGCGCATCTTCGAGATCGTCGAGGGGATCCATCGCGAGGGGACGACCATCCTGCTCGTGGAGCAGAACGCCCGCATGGCGCTCGAGGTGTCGGACCACGCCTACGTGCTGGAGCGCGGGAAGATCGTGCTCGAGGGCCCGGCGCGGGACCTGGCGGCGGATCCCCGAGTGCAGGCGGCGTACCTGGGGGGAGAGGTGTCGGGAAGCTGAAGTACGATCGGCCCTCTTCCCCATCTCGCTCACCGGGGCGGGCGTCAGTGCCGAGCAGATACCGCCCCGGCTCAACCTTCAGACGTCCTCGATCCAGCGCAGAGACGCAGCCCAGGGCGAATTCGCGAGACCCCTGATGAGGCGCTGGTCTGCAGTCACCAGCTCACAATCCAGAAAGGCAGCGAGGGCGACGTACAAGCTGTCGTAGACGGTTCGACCCGAGTCGAGCGCTATGGCAACCGCGGAGGGGAGAAGCGCTTCGGTGGCATGGACGGCCTTGGGCACCCCCAGCATGGCGCTGACGACGTCAGCCGCCAAGCGCGCCTCCAGCTCCGCCGCTCGCACCTTCTTCCAGAGGATGTTCCCGAACTCCGCGAAGAACAGATCGGGTACGTGGAAGGCCAGAGGGCGGGTGGATCGCAAGGCGAGGAGCCTGGCAGCAGCCGCGTCGTGGACCTCCGGAACGTACCACTTGACCGCGACGCTCGCGTCGATGACGGCGTTCGTCACCGCGCACGATCCTCTGCCTGGGATTCACCGCTGTCGGAGAACACGAGCCCGCGCTTCCGGAGGTTGTTGCGGATGCCCTCGGCCACGGCCGCGGGATCGGACGCGATGCCCACCGAGGCCTCCTCGAGGATGAGCTTGACCTCCTGGGCCAGTGAGCGGCGATGCTGCTTCGCTCGTCCCTTGAGCGCCGACACGGTCCGTTTATCGAGGTTGCGGACCAAGATCTGAGCCATCGCGACGCCTCCGACCTGATGATATCAAAATGATATCCATGCTGACAACGAACGGTTGCCCGTGCCTCCCTCAACCCGACCCTCTCCCTTGCGGGAGCTCGGCATTGATCTCAGCGCTGTCCAAGGACTTGGCACTGCGGGGGAATCATGGGACGTCCGGTACGTGAAAAGCGTGAGCGCGGCGGTCTGGGCCCAGGATGAGTTCGGTGGAGTGGAATTTCAGGTGGACTGAGTAGCCGGGGGCGCAGGCCGCCCCCGCCCCGCCGGCAGAGCCGTCGGGGCCCCACCCGGGCCCCTGCGACCGCAGCTGATTTTTCGACAGGTCTCGAGGGGCCAGAGCATCTACCCCCTCGCCCCCAGCGGGGGAGAGGGCCGGGGTGAGGGGGCCCCACGCCCCCAGCCGACGCGGCCTGCTGGCGCTCGAACGGGACGAGGCTCATCCGTGCCCGGCCAGGGAGACGACGGTGACCGCATCGCTGCCTTCGTTGGTGCCGCCGGCGCGGAACGCCTTCACGTAGGGCGAACGGGCCAGGTGCTCGCGCAGCGCTTGCTTGAGCGCCCCGGTGCCGTGCCCGTGCAGGATGACTGCGTCGGGAGCCCCCTCGGCGTAGAGCCGGTCGAGGAAACGGTCCGCCTCGCGCAGGAGCTCTTCCACGCGTAGCCCGCGGGCGTCGAGCCGGCGGTCGGACGAGGAGACCGCGGCAGGCCGTGCTTCCGCCGCCGCCTCGAGCTTCTCGTGGCGTGTCTTGCCGAAGCCGGGCGCTGCCTTGGGTTTGCCGCGCAGCAGCAGCAGGTCCGAGACGGGCCGGCGGACCTTGAGCGCGCCCGCGCGCACGAGGGCTTCCTTCCCCGTCACTTCCAGCACCTCGGCCTCCTGGCCGAGCGAGGCAATCCGTACGCGCGCGCCTTTCTTGATCTCGCCGCCGGACTCCACCTCGGGCCCGGCCCTGGCGTGCGCATCGGCGGCGCGCGCCGCCTGCGAGACGGTGGACTGCCAGGCCTCGAGCTGCCGGGCGCCCTCGGTGGCCTTGCGTACGGACGGCGCCGCCTGCAGCTCGGCTACGAGGCGCGCCACCTCTTCCCGGGCGGACTCGATCTCCTCCGCCAGCGCCTCTCCCATGCGTGCCGCCGCCTCCCGCTCCGCGCGCTTCGCGGCTTCCTCGCGGGCGCGCGCCCGCTCCTCGGCCGCCTGGGCGGCGGCGCGCGCCTGCTCGGCGACCCTGCGTTCCATGGCCAGCCCGGCGCGCTCCTCCTCCAGCGCGCGCAGGGCCTGCGCGAGCGCGCCACCCTGGCCCACCATGGCCGCGCGGGCTCGCTCCACGACGGCCTCGGGCAGGCCGACCCGGCGCGCCACCTCGATGGCTGAGGAGCTGCCGGGCGAGCCGAGGTGGAGCTGGTAAGTGGGAGCCAACCGCTCGGCGTCGAAGCCCACGCGGGCATTCGCGTACCGTCCGTCGGTGAGCGCGAGCGCCTTCAGCTCGTCGAGGTGCGTGGTGACGAGCACCTGGGCGCCGCGGCCGAGCAGGTCCTCGAGGATCGCCGCGGCCAGCGCCGCGCCCTCGCGAGGGTCGGTGTCGGCCGCGATCTCGTCGATGAGCACGAGCGAGCGCGTCCCGGCTCCGAACGCGATGTCGCGCACGATGGTGAGGTGGGCGGTGAAGGTGGAGAGGTCGCGGGCCAGGTCGCCGCGCTCGTCGATGGCGGCGCGCACCTCGGCGTAGAAGGGGAGGCGAGAGCCTGCCGCGGCGGGGATGGGGAGCCCCGCCCGCAGCATGCACGCGCAGAGGCCGACCGCGGTGATGCTGACCGTCTTGCCGCCGCCGTTCGGGCCGGAGACGATGAGGGAGCGCCGCGGTGGCTCGAGCCGCACGTCGCTCGCCACGACCTTCTTGCCCTGCAGGACGAGCAGGGGGTGGCGCAGCGAGAGGAGCTCGAACCCCGCGTCGGGTGGGGCCACCTCGGGCGCGTGCGCGTCGAGCTCGGAAGAGAGCCGCGCCTCGGCCTCGAGGAGGTCGAGCTGTCCGAGCAGGCCGAGGTCGGCGAGGAGCTCGCCGGCGCGCCGTGAGACGCCCTCGCTGAGCTCGCGCAGGATGCGCTGCTCCTCCTCGGCCGTCATGGCGGCGGCGATTGACAGCTCGTTGCCCATGTCCACCATGGCATCGGGCTCGACGAAGAGGGTCTGTCCCGACTGCGACGCGTTGTGGACGATGCCGGGAACCGACCTGCGCGCGCTCGCGAGCACCGGGAGCACGTACCGATCATTGCGTATCGTGAAGTACTGGTCGCGCAGGTGCATCTGCATCTGCTCGTCGGAGAGGATCGTCTCCACCTGCGCCTTGAGCGTGCGGTGGAGCCCGCGCACGCGCTCTCGCAGGCCCGCCAGCTCGGGGCTCGCGCGATCGGAGATGGCGCCCGACGGCTCGATGGCGCGCTCGATCCGCTCGGCGAGCCGCTCGTCACCCGAGAGTTGCTGAGCGATCGCCCACAGGCGCGGAACCTGCCCGGCGCGAGCCTCGAGGAAGTCGCGCGTCCGGGACGAGGCGCGCAGGAGCGACGCGCACTCGCGGAGCGCGAGCGGCTCCAGCACGCCGCCCTTCGCCGCGCGGTCGATGTGCTCCTCCGCCCCTCCCGACATCGCGAGCGGCAGGGTCTGGCGCGCCTCGGCCAGCGCGCGCGCCTCCTCGACGCGCAAGAGGCCTTCCTGCGCATCGGCGGCCGTGCAGAAAAAAGCCAGGTGTTCCGCGTGATTCCTGCCCGTCGCCAGGCGGCAGCGCTGCGCGAGGGCGCGGATCACCTCGGGCCATCCGAGGTGCTCCAGGCTGAGATCGAGGTCGAGACTCACGGTCCGGTGTTTCCTGATGAGGGGTAGTGCGGCTTCGCGTGCGTCAGGCGCCGAAGGGGGTTCGCATGACGCGATCTATCGTGATCGTGAGCCTGTGGCTCCTGCTCCTCGACGGGATCGTCGAGGCCATGCACTCGGCTGCCGGTTCGCCACTGCGATTGCTCGCATTCTACTACGCGATCTCCGCCGGGACCGTGCTCGCGTCGTGGCTGCATTTTCGGGAAGACGGGCCTCCAGCAGCGGAGAGACGTCCGCGGGGATAGGGTCGAGGGTGGACCCTGGCAGCGCTTGTCGCGGTCAAGGGCGCAGTCGTGAGAGCGCGACGGCCGCGACGGCTCTGCCGGCCGCGATCGAAGGTGAGCATTACCCCCTCGCCCCCAGCGGGGGAGAGGGTCGGGGTGAGGGGGCCGCACGCTCACGGCTGATGACCGCCCAAGAACCTCATGATCTGAACCCCGCGAATACGCAGATACGCCTCGCGTGCGAGGTCGCGTGCTCGGCCTTCGTCCGTGAAGTGCTGGCCGCCATCGGCTTCGAATCTTCGCGCGTCCCCGAGCCTCCCTCACCCCGACCCTCTCCCTCGCGGAGGGAGAGGGAGACGATCTCTCGATGTCCCCTCTTGCCGCCGACGGCAGCAGCCTCTGGCTCGCGGACCGAGCTAACGCTGTCCACCTCGTCCCGGTGGGAGTCCTGGGAGGGGCGTGGCTCCTCGCCCACGGCTACAAAGAAGGTCTCGTGCGCGAGGTCCCGTAGTAACCTCGGAGTCGTGGCGGATTCCACGAAACCCGTGACCGTCCGCGCAGACGAGCCTGCCGGCGGAGGCGAGGATGCCGAACTCGTCCGTCGCGCGGCATTTGGCGAAGCAGCCGCGCAGCGGGCGCTCTACGACAAGTACCGGCTGCCCGCGTTCCGCGTGGCCCGATCGTTCGCGGAGCTCGATCGAGACGACGTGGACGACGTCGTCCAGGAGGCCTTCATCAGGGCCTTCCGGAACCTGTCAAGCTTGCAAGATCGGGCGCGCTTCGGCCCCTGGCTCCTGACGATCACGCGGAACCGCGCCCTCACTCGCCTCGCCCGCCGCCGCTCCTCGCAGGAGATGGCGGAGGACCTGGGACGGGAGATCCAGTCCGCGGAGGAGGTCGTGGAGCCCCACGAGCCGACGGCGCACGCCGAGGTGGAGGTCGTGCGGCGGATCATCGCGGAGCTGCCCGAGGGACCGGAGAAGGAGACGGTCCACCTCTTCTACGTCGAGGGGAAGCTCTCGGCGCGCGAGATTGCGGAGAAATTGGGCGTCGGCAAGAGCGCGGTCACCATGCGGCTCGAGCGTTTCCGGGCGAAGGTGAAGAAGAAAGTGCTCGCGGAAGTGGCCAGGTTGCGGGGTGAAGAGTCTTAGGTGTGGGGAGCGGATATGAGCTCGATACACCTAGACCAGAACATGTACCGCCTTCTTCGTTCGGGGAAGCTCGATCCAGCGAGCGCCCGCAGGTTGGCGGACCACCTCGACGGCCCCTGTGACGCGTGCGAGGCGTTCCTCGCGGCGCAGGCGCCGGACGACCTCGACGGCTCTGTCGACGCGGCCCTGACGCAGCTGGCCCCGGCCTCACCGTCCGACGTCGGAGGCGACCTCGAGTTCTCGCGGATCCAGAAGGCGGTCCGCGGGCGTCGCCCCATCGCGCGCGCCACGCGCTGGCTGGCCGCGGCGGCCGCGGTCCTGCTGGTGGGCGGCGTGAGCTTGAACCTCCTCCGCCACCGCCCCGAGCGCGACGAAGCGGCATTGGACGGCATGAAGGGACGCAGGCCAGCGCAGGTCATCCCCGCCCGGCTCCGCTTTGCGGTGGTGGACTCCGGCCGGGGCTCGCCCGAGCTCGACCGGGGCCAGAGCGGCGCGGTCGTCCCGGCCGGCGCAAGTCTCGCTTTCCGCGTGGAACTGGGCCGCCCGGCTTACGTGGCCCTGCTCCGGATCGGGGCGAGCGAGACCGAGGTGGTCTGGCAGCAGTACCTGGCGCGCCCTGGCGCGGTGGACGTCTCGGAGAATGGCCGACCCGCGGCATATCCCCTGCACGGCCTGTCGGGCACCCAGCGCTTCGCGCTCGTGGCCAGCGAACGGCCCATCGGGAAGGACGACCTGGCTGCGGCGGCGCGCGCCGCCACCGGCGCCAGCGCCGGCTCCGACGACCCGCGATGGTCGCTCATGACGCTCGACGTCGTGGAGGTCACGGTCAGGTAGCGACCGCTTGGGTGCCAGGTTGGTGACCAGCCCTCTTTCGTGTGTAAATAGAGATTCTGGATGCTCCCACCTGCCGTGAGAATGTGGGCCCTTGCCCCTGCCCTGGTGCTCGCGCTCGCCGCGTGCGCGACCGGCGGTGGGTCCGAGAAGGGGCGTCTCGTCCCGCTCGACGTGTCGCGCGAGAAGCTCGACAAGGAGTACGCGCCGAAGAAGGTCGCGCTCGTCGTCGGCATCAAGCAGTTCGATGACCAGGAGTGGAACACCCTCCACTACCCGGAGAAGGACGCGGAAGACCTGGCCGCGGTCCTGCGCGACCCGGCGCACGGAGCCTTCGACCACGTTGAGGTGCTGAAGGGTGGGCCGACCCGGGTAGAGCTGCGGCAGGCGATGGCGCGCCTCGCCGAGGCCGCCCGCGACGACCGCGACACCGTCGTCGTGTACATCTCGTCGCACGGCACGCTCGAGCGGGACGCGCGCGGAGAGATGCGGCGTTACCTCGTCACGCGCGAGACGCGGATAACGGACGTCGCGGGCACGGCCATGCCCATCGACGACCTCAAGAACGAGTTCGACGCGCTCCGCTCGCGCCGGAAGGTGCTCATCCTGGCGGCTTGCCATTCGGGCGGCGGCAAGTCGCTCCTCCCGGCCGACGTGCAGAAGGAGCTGACGGAGACGAAGAGCGGGTTCTTCGTGAAGCCGATCGAGGAGGTTTCGCGCGCCAGCGTGGTGCTGGCCGCCAGCGACTGGGGCGAGACCGCGCGCGAGGACTCGAAGCTCGAGAACGACATTTACACGCACTTCTTCGTCGAGGCGCTGCGCATCGGCGCCGACCGCAACGGCGACGGCGCAACGACCGTCTCGGAGGCGCACGACTACGCCCGCCGCATGACCTACGAGTTCACTGGCGGGCGGCAGCGCCCCTCCGCGGAGACGGCCGAGGTGGGCGCCGACCCGATCGTGCTCGTGGGCCGCGTGGTGCGTCGGGGGAAGCCCGAGCTGTACAGCTATGCGACCCGTCTCGACGGCTTCACCCTGCTGGTGGACGGCAGGCCGATGACGGAGCTCCCTGGCGGCGCGGCCATCGACCCGGGAAAGCACCGCGTGCAGATAGCGAAGGGCTCGGGCCCGGCGCTCATCGACGACTCGGTGAGTCTCTCCCCCGGGGAGCGGCTCGACCTGGAGGCTCTGGCGGCCCGGCTCGAGGGAAGGTGGGAGGTGGCGCCGCGGATCGCGGTCATGAGCTTCCTCGACGCGGGGAACCGCCGCGACGTGCTGGGGCCGGTGGTGGGCGCCGGCGCGACGGTGATCTACCGCAGCTGGCCGTCGCATCGCGTGAACCTGCGCTTCGACGCCATCGGGACCACCGGATCGGGGAACTTCTCCGGGACCTCGCCGATCGGCCCGATCAACACTTCGTACGGGTACACGGCGTTCACCGCCGGCGCCGCGCTCCCCTGGCGCTTCCCGCTGCCGTGGAGCGATCGGCTACAGCTGCTCGCTGGGCCGCGGCTGTCCGTGGTGTACCTCCAGAAGACCTACAAGCTCGACCTCGTGCCCTCCCAGAGCTACTTCACCTTCACGCCTGGCCTCATGGGCGGCATCTCGTGGCAGACGGGCCGGCTCACCATCGGGGCCGAGGCCCAGGTCGATTTCCTGCTCCTCAAGGTGGATGGCAAGAACCGCTCGTCGGGCTTCGGCGAGCTCCTTTTGGGGGCAGGCTGGCGATTCTGAAGCAAGCACGTGGCCGCCACGCTGCTCCCGAGGGTCATGAAGGCGTGAACTCGATAAAGTCCATCCTCGGCGCCGTTCTTTCAGCCGCCCTCCTCGCGGGGTGCGGCGGCCTCGATTCGCCCGACCTGAACACGGGTCAAGTCTCGGGCAGGCTCACGGGCGACTTCAAGAAGGGCGCCGCCTTTGCGTACGCGTTCGGCGCGCCCGAGACGAAGGTGCTCGTCGGCGACGACGGCTCGTACACGCTGAGCCACGTCCCGGTCGCGTCCAACGGGAACGTGGGCAAGGCGCAGGTGGTCCTCTTCGACGGCGACACCAGGGCCGACATCCAGCTCGCGGACGTGAAGCCGGCGTCGCGCACGCAGGCCGACGATCGCGACTCGGGCACGCTCCGGCGCGCGCGCAGCGTGGTCACGGCAGCGCGCTGCTCCGGGGGCGCTTCGGCCGCCAAAACGACCTACAGCGTCGATGGCGCCGCCTTGAAGGACGATGCGAAAGGCGACGTCGCGACGCTCTTTCCCTTGCCCCCCGGCGTTTTCAAGGTCCGCGCCAAGCTCTCCGGGTTTCACGACAAGGTCCAGGACGTCGACTTGAACCTTGACGCCGACGCGCAGATCGAGATGGAGCTGGAGCTCGACGAGGGCGACGATCACCGCGGCTGCATCGCGAATGGCTGCACGGACGGCCGTGAGTGCGACGATCACGACGGTCAGTGCTATGGCTGCACCGTCGACGCGCAGTGCGCTGCTGGGCAGAAGTGCGACAACCGTGTCTGCGTTGCGACTAGCGGCCCCCTGCCGGCGTGCGCGTCGTGCACGGCCGATCTCAACTGCGATGCGCCGGTCACCTTCACTGGGAAATGCGTCCTGGATAGCTTCGGCGCAGGGAACGTGTGCAGCCACACCTGTGGGGCCGATACCGATTGTCCCTCTGGGTTTGCGTGCAATGGTGGTGTCTGTGCGCCACCCGCTGGCTGCTCCGCGTACTTCCAGGCATTCGGCAGCGTCTGCTTCCAGCCGAGCCAGTGCGCGCTTGCCGATGCGGCATGCTTCGGAGCTAGCGGATCGACAGCCGGTTACTGCACCTCGCGCTGCACCTCCAAGTCCGATTGCCCCGAGTCGCTTGGATACATCTGCAGCAGCGGCAATCTCTGCGTGAAGAAGTAGCCTGAAGTGGGCAAGTGTGCGCGGAAGCGTGCGCGTGTGGCCTGGCGGTCGGAGTCCGCGTGGCGCCTGCCGCGCCGCCCGGAAATGAATTCTCGGCGGACCTGTTCGTCAGGTATCGCAGCGCCCCGGTGAG
>JBGQLS010000115.1:0-14860 GCA_041500205.1 Anaeromyxobacteraceae bacterium
CCTTTTGATCCCCCCACTCCCCCTCTCAGCGCCATGACCCTTCCCGCGCTGCCACGGAGCGGAGACCTGTCGCTTCACCGTGGCCGGTTCCACGACTCGCCTCGAGAAGTCTCGGCTGAGTGGTGACGGGCACAGAGGCCGCGAAGGTTCTCGGGCTCGTCCGAGCCTCCTGCGGCACGTGGAACGATGTGGGCGGCCGTGGTGCTGGGGTTGCCGCAGGTGTAGGCCGCCGGGGCCCGGTCGCGGGGCAGGCTACCCCAAGTGCACTCCGGGTCGCGCTCGAGCACGGCGGCACGAACAGCCAGCCAGGCCGGATCGGCATAGCCCCTAGCTCGGGAGGACCCCCTGGTTTGGTCGTAGGCCTGCCGCTGGGCGGTTCGGCCATGGACGGGGCAGTCCCCGGAGAGGTCGGGGCAGCGGGGGTTGGGGCAGGGCTTCTTCGGGGCTGTGGGACTCATGCGGAATGCTCCGCGCACTGGCGACGCAGATCAGGAGGCACCCGATCGAGGAACTCCCGCCGCACGCAGAAGCCGGCTTGCCCGTCGGCGCACGGGTTCAGCATGTCGGCGGTGAGTTCGGCAGCTGTCGAAGAAGAGGGGGAGGGGGGAGTAGTTACTCTACTTCTACCTCTACCTCTAGCCGACGGAACTTCTACGGCACCGTGTCGACCATGTGCCGCGTCTTCTGCTGAACCGTAACGCTTTGAATTTGTGGTGAAGGCCCCTTTCCTGCCTGCTTTACTCTTCAGCTTTCTCTCGGCAGAAACCTGTGCACGAGAGCGGTTGTACGACAAAAAATCATGCACCAGATACCCATTCCGGCGGGCATGCCAGAGGCCCGCGTCGACCATGCTCGCAGGCCAGTCGATCTCGTGGCAATCCCGGCCGATCTCGAACATGCCGGGGACGCCGCCTTCGGCCAGCCCGACGTGCTCGAGCCCGGTCAGCAGGGCCGGGATAGCCTCGATCGGGACGAACCCATCGGTGAGGTAGCGGCCGCAGTACTGGATGGCCCGGTACTGCAGCAGCTCGGCGATCGCGCCGGCGGCGACGATCTTCGGGTGATGCTGCATGTTGTCATCGATCTTCACCCACGTCATGCGGTGTCCTCGGATCCTGGGGTGGCCTGTTCGAAGGCGACGGACTCGGGCTTGAACTTCAGGGCGACGGTGCCCACCCGGCCGTCACGGTTCTTGGCCACGATGCACTGGGCATCCAGCGAGTCGAACTCCCGGTGGAGCAGAAGCACGATGTCAGCATCGTGCTCGAGGGAGCCCGACTCCCGGAGCAGATCAACGCTCGGCTTGCGCGGAGTCGCCTTGCCTCCTTTCTTGACCTGGGGGCGACTCATCGAGGAGGCGCAGAGGATCGGCACGCGGTAGCGCTGGGCCAGGCCCTTGAGCCCCTTGCTCACCGCTTCGACTTGAAGCCGGCGCTGATCGGGTCGCGCCGAGACACCGGTGGCGTCCATCAGCTGGAGATAGTCCACGACGACGAGGCCGAGAGGTGGCGGCGCTGGAAAGGACTCGATCTCGCGTTCGATCCCGGGGACGTCGGTGGTGACCTGGTTGAGCCAGATCGGGAGGGTCCGCATCTTGGGCACAAGGGTGAGGAAATCGGCGCGCTCCGCATCATTGAGGACGCCGCGCTTGAGGGAGCGCGCTGACATTTCGAGTTCCTGGGCGACCAGCCGGCGCGCGAGGGCGAGGTTCACCATCTCGCGAGAGAAGATCATCACGGGCTGGTTGTCGTGCGCGGCCCCGCGGGAGAGCTCGAGCATGAAGGCGGTCTTGCCGACGCCGGCGAAGGCACCGATGTAGACCAGCTCGCCCCCGCTGAGGCCGCCGGACAGCAGCGCATTCAGCGCGGGATAGGGGGTCCGCAGCGCCAGCGTCGGGCCCCGCTGGAGCGAGGCGGCGAGCTCGTCGAGCACGGTCGAGAGATGGACGGTCGCGGTCGCGGCGGCCTCGGTCGCGCCAAGCCAGGGCGCCTCCTCGACGAGCGCCTCGAGAGCTGGCCGCATCCCGCCGGCGGCGATCCAGTCGAAGGCGTCGCCCTTGTGCGGCAGATCGGGGAGCCGGACGATCTTCACGCGCATCCCGGCCGACAAGCAGGCCTTGGCCACGACCTGGGCGTACTCCTCGCCCGGCTCGTCGTTGTCGGGGAGGATGATCACCTCGTAGACGGCGATGGCGCGCAGTTGCTCGACATACTCCGGGCGCCAGCCCTTCACGCCGCCATGCGAGGTGGTCGCGGGGAGGCCCAGGGCCACGAGCGCATCCGCATCCTTCTCGCCTTCGACCAGATAGACCCGCGCATGCTCGACCAGGTCGGGGTAGCGGTAGAGGACGCGCCGCACGTCACCGAGCGACCAGGTCCAGCCGCCCTGGCCATCGGGGCGGCGCGGCCGAAAGTCCTTGGGCTCAAATCGGCAGACCTGGTAGAGGAGCACGTGGTGCTCGTCGACGTAGTCGTACGTGGTGACGAGACGGCCGCGCTCGGCCGGCGCACGGCGGAGCATGGGCTCCGTCTCGGGGAAGAGATCGCGAACGGTGATGCGGACGGCCGCGCAGATCTGCTCGAGCGTGCAGGCCTTGTGGCAGGTGACGAGGATCCGGCCGTCGCGGCCCGTCCCGACGCTCAGGCTCTTGCGCTTCGTGTCCTCATGGGCAGGGCAGAAGGCTTCCCATCCGGTGGTCAGCTTGCGGACGCCACGCAGGAGGCCGAGGAAGTCGTCGAGCGTCATGTGCCCTTAGCAAGGTAGGCTCCCGTGCGGGATTCGAGCTCGTGGAGATCCCGGTACAAGCGGATCGTCAGCTCGACGACGCAGCCCGGGTGCAGGGAAATCGTGGTGGTCTCGCCGGCCCATTCGATGGCCGGATGGCCGAGCGCCTCGCCGCAGTAGAAGCAGCAGGCGCTGGCGGGCGCGAGAGAGGTGCCGAGCGGGCCGGTGAGGCTCAAAAGAGGATCTCGCTGGCCTGGACCGCGCCGCGGCCGGCGTCGATGACCGAGTAGCTCATATGCACTACCGCTTCCGTCGGAGCACCCGGGTGAGCCGCCCGCGTAGCCCGATGATCGTCCGGCCGAGGCTGCTAATCTCCACGTTCAGCGATTCGCGCGCGAGGGCTTCCGATTCGAGGCGGTGCTGGGCCTTCGCGAGTTTCTTGGTCAGGCGCTGCGCCTCCGACTCGGTATAGGTCTGCGAGTGCCCATTCGGGCAGTAGAACTCCTTCAGATCGCTCTTCCGCGACGCCTGAAGCTCGCTCGGCATGGCGAACTCGACGCCACAGACACAGCAGGTCTCAGTGACGAGAAACCGTGGATCCTCGAGCCGGATACTAGGCATCGCGACTCCCTTGTGGCGGGGAGAGGACCTCCAGCAGATCCTCGACCGCGCAGTCGTTCGCCGCCCCATAGTGAATCGTCAGGACGCTCGCGATCTGGCGGCGCGCATCGGCCGACGCTGCCCCGCCCGGCGCCGACGCCGTGAGGGCCGCATGTATCTGCGCAATCAACTCAGGCGGCTGATAGCCATTGCCAATGAAGTCACGTGCAGCCTCCAACGCCTGCCGCGCCTGCTCGACGGCGGCCTTGAGGGCGTCGCGCTCGCGTTCAGCCTCAATGACCTTGCCCGTTGCCGTCGCCAGGTCGAGATTGCCCCACCGAGAAAGAATCTCCATCGCATCGTGATACTTGGTCTCAGCGGCGGCGAGGCGGGTGTGGAGATCTTCGATCTCAGCCTGAGTGCGATAAGACGACTCCGACACCACAATCTCGTAGTCCGCTCGGTCGGTCTCCTTCTCCTTGAGCGCGGCCTCGGTGTGGGCGAGCATCGCATCTTCGACGTCTCCAGCAATCGGCACCCAGTCCAAGCCATCGAACTTGTGCTCATGCTTGTGCCAGACCTTGAGCAACGCGGCCCGCAATTCCTTGCGCGCCGCCTCCCCCGCCGCGTCGTCGGTCATGGCCGCCATTCCTCGAGCAATCGATCGCGGTCATAGACCTCGACCACCCGCGCCACGTCCTCCCACGTCCGCTCCGGCGCGTCGTTCCACGCCGCGAGCGGATGCTGCCAAGCCGTGCCGTCTGGAATTAGGAAGCCGCAGGCCTCGACCGCCCGCTCCGCCCGCTCGATCTCGCTGACCAGAGGGCGCCCGTGCAGGGCCCAGAGCGCCACGATCAGACAGCGTCGGCCAGCGCCGTCGTGCGAGCGGCCGCGCATCCATGTCTCGGATCCCGTCAGGATCTCGCTGAGCTTGGTCATAGCTGTCCAAGGAGCCAGCGCATCAGGAGCCACGCGATCGCGCCGCCCGCCAAGGGGGCGAGCATCCACCTCGCCACGAGCCAACTGCCCAGCGCCGCCTCGCGAAGGAGGATTACCACCAGCTCCACGAGCGCCAGCGTGAGCTCCCACCACCAGGCCCAGCCGGTTGGCTCCTCGTAACGCTCCGCGTGGCCGTGGCGGCTCATGTGTCGCGCCTGTGGATGATGCCGTCGTCGCCGATGGCCACGGTCAGCGCCCACACCACGCCGACGGTAAGGAGCAGGAACGGCACCCCGAGGACGAAGATCAGGGCGGCGCGCCAGAGCGGAATCGGGCGGCTCATGGGGCTGGAACGGCGAGCGCCAAGGCAAGGATTCCGAGGACCACTCCAATCACGATGCCCGCCACGGCCCAGCGCAGGAGTCTCACTGGCACACCGCCCGCCAGGCCTGCCGCCAGGCTTCGAGGGCGGCGACCCGCTGCTCGAGCGTCGGCGGGGATGGCGACGGCGAAGGAGGCGGAGGGACCGGGACTGGAACTGGCACCGGGGTCGGCGTCGGAGGCGCCGCATCGGGCGCGACGCCCAGCGGGCCGCCATCCGTCGCAGCGCGCGCGTAGGGGCTCCCGGCGGCGAGCGCGCCGGTCGAGAGGTCGAGCCCCGCCGCGACCGGGTCGGGGATCGAGATGAACTGCGCCGGATTGAAGCCTCGGTTCCGGTCGGGCCCCCCGCCGTCGACATCGCCGGCGTTGACCAAGCCGTTCTTGGCGATGACGCTGTCCGCGTCGCAGGTGCCCGCCAGGGTGAAGGCGGTCACCGCCTGCCCGACGTAGGAGCCAGCGCCGAGCAGATTGTCGGCGAAGCGGAGGCGCCGGAAGATGAGGCCGCTGCCTTCGAGCCAGAAGCCAGCGAGCCGCGACGGCAGGACCGTGTTGTGCGTGAGCTCAAGGTCCTCGAGCACGGCCCCGCCGCCGCCCCCCCAGTGGAAGAAGCGGCTCGCGACGCCGAGGGCGAGCAGGTTCCGGATCGCCACGCGGGCGACGAGGCCGCTGGGATGGGCGTCATCCGTCGTCTGGCCACCGAAGACCTCGCCCACGTTCGTCAGCCGCGAGTTCTGGATGAGCAGGTCCTGCACGCAGCACCAAGGGGCATTGCCGTCCTGGTTCCGCGGGGTGATGACGATGGCCGGGGCGCCCGGGAAGTCGAGGAAATCGAGGTTGTCAACGATGACGCGCCGGGCGTTCTTGAACTCGAGGAGGTTCTTCTGCGGGTAGGTCGTGCCCCAGCTCTTGTCCTTCGACAGCCGCGTCCGCCGGATCGTGATGTCCGACGGGATGAGGCCGGCGAGACTCGGATCCCCGCCGCCGAAGAGGATGTTCTCCGTGGACGCCTGGATGTCGCAGCCGTCGATCAGGTAGGGGCCGGGGCCGTCCCAGCCGCAGATGCCCTGCGCGTCCGCACCCGGCTCGTGGATCTCGTCGATCCGGGTGTCGAGGATCGACACGTCGGCCCCGTTGAGCGCAAAGGCCCGGCGCGTGGCCAGGCCCACGACGCCGTGCGCATAGCAGCGGTCGAAGGCGAGGCGCCCGGACCCGCGACCGATGGAGATCAGGGCGTAGACCGTGCCGACCGCGGCGGGATCCCGCGGCACCTCGAGGCCGATGAAGCGCCAGGCTCCGGCCCCGGCGGGCGCGCTGATGCCGGAGGTCTTGATCATGGCCGCGGCGTCGGTCTTCGCGACGGTCGTCCCGGGCCGCGGCAGCTGGGTCTCGCCACCCGAGAGGAGCGTGCACCAGTCGGCGCCCTTGGCCGGGGGCACGGTCAGCGGCGGGATGACGGTCCCTGCCGGGACCTTGAGGACGTCACCGGGCAGGGCCGCGTTCATGGCGGCTTGGACATTCGCCCCAACGGCGAGCTCCACGAGGCGCGTGCCGAGGAAGCCGGTCGGGCGGGGCGTGACGGACGCGGGGACGGCCGGGGCGATGGTCATGGGATGACCTCTATGTGCCGGCGCAGGATCTCCCGCCCGGCGGCTTGGCCCGCCACGCGCGCCCGCGCAACCTCGTCGCGCAGGTGCTGGTAGAGCCGGAAGTGCATGTCGTCGGCCAGGGCTTGCTGGCGTTCGCGGAGGCGCTGGCGCTGGAGCCGGATCGCGTAGAGCCGGGAGAGCCGGTTCCGTTCCGCCCGGAGCCCGGCCAGCTCCGCATCGAGCGCTGGGAAGCCCTCCGCGATGCTCACCGGCCGGCCGGCTCCTTCGGCTGGTCGTCGATGATGCGGACGGTGACCTCGCGGCAGGTCGTGCCGCCGCAGGCCGGACAGCGCCGGGGAGCTGGCGGCGCGGCGCGCCAGGCGCGGAACGTCTCGACTATGAGGCTCGCGCGGAGCCTGACCCGATCGAGCCAGTTCATCGGCGCGCCAGCAGATTCCACTGCTTCCGGCGATTGAAGAAAAAGCCCAGACCCGCCATGGAGCTGCCGAAGAGCAGGAGCGTGTGCGGTTCCGGGGTCGCCTCCAGAGGCGGCTCGGTCGGCCCGCTGTCGAGGAACTGGTGGCCGTTCGAGAGATCGCTCAGGAAGGCCGCGAGCTCCGGCGTCCCCGCAAACTGCATGTCCTTGAGGATGAACTCGTCCCCGCTCGCCGTGAAGCTCGAGGAGACGAGCTGGTTCGGGCCGGCGGTCATGTTCGCCAGCAGCCCAGCCCCGCAGACGTTGCCCACGAAGGCTTGTCCGCAGACACGCTCGTTGACCGTGACGTTGGTGCCCCCGTTGCCGAGGCTCGCCCCCAGCATGAGGATGTTCGGCGCGGCGGAGACGTGGTAGCCGAAGAGGATGTCGGCGTTCCCGGTCACCAGGCCGGCCGAGTGGCCGATCTGGATCCCGAGCACGGACTGCGTTGTCCCGTCGGTGAAGGTGAAGGGGGCGTTGCTGAGAAAGATGGTCGCCGAGCCCATCCCCTGCACGCTCGACACGAAGTCGCCGAAGTGCAGGGGGCCGAGGTCGCAGCCGCTGGGCAGGCCGCCGATGTCGCCGGCGTTGACGCAGCTGACCGCGAGGGCAGGCCCGGCCAGGCCGATGCCGACGAGGGCCAGCGCGAGGAGACCGATCATCAGGAACACTCTTACCGTTCGTCGCTGTCGCATGAGGTCCTCCGTTGTGAAAGGGGTTAGCTTCATGACCGCGTGATCCCACGCCAGCCGTAGCCGCGGTGATGCCGAGGAAACGCGATGCGGTGCGCCCGCGCCACCCGCTCGGCGGTCGACCAGTGCACGCCAAGGAAGTGCGCCGCGCGGTTGAGCGTGCAGCCCGCCGCCGCGAGATGCCGGAGTTCGCCCGCCGGGACCAGCTCGCCGACGCGGTGCTTGACAAGGCCGAGTCTCATGAGAGGTCTAGCTGCGTCGCGGCCGACTCGGCTCCGGTGCATGGCCTGTACCGGCAAGAAGGGCGGCACAGTGATGAGCCCGAAGAAGCTACGGGCCTTGAAGCGGATCGCCAAGTTGCCGAGACCGCGCGAGGACTCATAGCGCCGGCACCGCAAGCTCGGCCTGGTGGGACGCGGCGATCTCAGCGAGATGCACCGGCTCAACACGGATCTCGACGCCGGTCCGGCCGTCCAGCGTGAACCGCTTCCGCGCGATGAGGTCGACGATGTGCGAGTCGTCGACCCACAGGACCCCGTTGAAGGAATCCGTCATCTTGTGGAGCAAGTTGTCGAGGTCCGGCCGCTTCAGCGGCAGGCGCTCGGTCTTCTTCAGGCTCTGCGGTCGCGCCATCCAGAAGGTGGCGATGAAGGCGAGGCCGCCCCGCATGGGCGGCTTGTCGCCCCAGGCCTCGCGCCCGATCTTGCCCACCAGGGCCACCCACTCGTCGTTGCCGCGCTTCGGCGCATAGTGCTGCTTACCGTTGCGCATGAACGGGGCGACGCCCGAGACCTTCATCGACTTCGGCGTGCCGCCGACGAAGAAGCGAATCACGCGCCTTGCTCCTCGCTGTCGCCATCCTGGAGAGTCACGTGCTCGGCCGGCGGAAGCTGGATCCGCCGCGCGCGCGGCCGCTCCTCCTTGCCCGTCCGGACGATGGTGGCGAGCGCGGCGATCTGCTCGGCCACCGCCTCCCGCTCCTTCTTCATGTCCTTCTTCCGCTCGGCATGGTCGTCCTCGAGCAGCTGCGCCTCGCGGATGAGGTTGGCCAGTGAGAGGCCGCGCTCGACCTTTTCCTCCTCGGAGAGATCGATCCATTCAGTCGTGAGCGAGAGTTGCTGGTCGTCCATGGCGATCAGCTCCGGCCGGGGGGCGGCGGCAGCTTGAACACGGGGTCGGCGCCGGGCAGCGTCACGGCCCGCTCCCGCTCCCGGAGTACCTGGTGCAGCATCACGGCCATGCGCTGGGTATCGGCCTCGCGCCGCGCCCAGCCGTAGGCGCGCTGCAGGATGATCTCGACGCGATCCAGCGGCAGCGTCGGGGCGTTGATCGTGATCCGGTCGAGCGCGTCGACCTGGACCGTGACCTGGAAGACGACGGCAGGCGGCTGGCCGTTCTCAGTCTCGGGCATTCACTTCCGTCCTTTCTTGGCGGCCGCGAGCTGCACGGCCTCCTGCAGTTCGCGGTAGGCGCGCTGGGTGTCGGCCAGCTCACCCTCGAGCCAGGTCGTGCGCCCGATCAGCTCGCCGTTGTCGGCCAGGACCTGGGTGAGACCGGCCCGCGCCTGCTCGAGCTGGGTGCGCAGCTGGTCGTTGTCGCCCTGGAGGAGGTCGCGCGCCGTCTGCATCGCGTCGGCCCTGCGTGAGCTCCGCGCGAACCACTCCTGCAGGCAGTCGATCGTGCGCAGCATCTTGGCGTTGCGCCGTTCGACCGCGAGCGCGTCGAGCCGAGAGGCCCCCAAGTCGCGGAGGAGGACGGCGCGCCGGGGAAGTCCGAAGACGGTCATGCGTTCCTTTGCAGGGCCCGGAGCGCGGATGGGGCGCGCCCCGGACCCCGGCTGGGGGTGAACGGCTAGGCCGTGGGCTCGGGCGGGATGGCCGCGAGGCTGGCCGCGATGCCCTGGGCCTGCGTGATCAGCGGACCCAGATCCGGGGCGGGCTGTCCCTGCGCGGCCTGCAGCTTGGCGATGAGGTCCTGGACTTCGGTGCCGACGGCGCCGACCTTGCCGGCGATATCGTCGAGGGCAGCCTTCAGATCATCGACTTGGCTCACGAGCGTCTCCCCTTTCTGTACGAGGTTGGTAAGGGTCGCGAGCAGCTCCTCGAGCGTCTTCGCGACGTGGTGGTCGGGCGCCGCATGGAAGAAGTGGTGCACCGTGATCGTCAGCTCCATAGATCACCCCCCTTGGGCATCCGGCTGAACGCGCCGGAGCGTGTAGCGGTCGCGATCGGCCATCGTCTCGGCGGCGAAGCCCGGGCGCTCCCACGGGTCGAAGGCCGCCGCGATCGTCCGGCCCGTCAGCCCATCGGCCTCCTTCGAGAGCAGGTAGCGCACGCAGTTGACGGGGACGGCCATCGGGACCCAGCCATTCGTCTCCTGCATCTCGAGCGTCTTCTGAAACTGCACGCGCCCGGCCCGGTAGGGCCCCGCCGCGACCGTCGCCTGATGGATCTCGGTGTCGACCATGCCCGGGGAGACCGCGTTGACGGCGATCTCCGGACCGAGCTCGATGGCGAGGCACTCCATGAAGCGGACCAGCGCGGCTTTCGAGGCGGCATAGGCGCTGTACCGCGGGAAGGCATGAAAGGCCCCACCGCCCGCGAAGAAGAGGATCCGCGGCCGCTCGCCCCGCTGCAGGAACGGGACGCCGTGCTTGACCAGGTAGTAGGCGCCGAGGACGTTCGTCTGGAGCGCATCCCACCAGGCGTCGGAGCCGGTGAAGGGGACCTTCCCGATGGCGCCGAAGACGCCCACCGCGACGATGAGGGCATCGAGCAGGTCCTGGTCGCTGTCCCGCATCTTCCGGTAGAGGGCTTGCACGGAGTCCTCGAAGCGGACGTCGCAGACGTCGAACCGGAGGCGGCCCCCGCTGGCGTAGTCCCAGTAGAGCGTCTTCTCCATCGGGCGGCGCGCGCAGCCGATGACGTCGTGGCCGTCGGTGGCGAGCGCCTCCGCCACGGCGCGGCCGATCCCCGTGCTGGCGCCGGCGACGAGGATCCTCAAGGGGACCACTCCAGCCAGCCCGGATGCTCACTGTCGAGCGCGGCAATGGCCTCGCATTCCTTGCACGGCTGTCCCGACGCCTTACGGCGTTCCCGGATATCGCTATCGCTATGTTTTTCAGCTGATGCCCTGGCCACGGCTAGCAGGGCGTCGAAGGCGTTGACCGCGCGGTCCACCAGGTCGAGATTCTCTTTTGCCTGTGTCGCTGAGATGACGCCCTTCACCATCAGGCAATCGACGACGGCCGCCTCGCCTGTCTGGGTTCTAGCCCAGAGCAAGCCGGCATTCTTCACCCACGGCCGCGGCGTCGCGCTCATCGGGCCAGCCCCTCGAGCTCGCGCTTCATCGCGCTGATCCGCTCCTCGTAGAGGGCGATGACGAACCGCAGATGGTCCGCATGGCGCCGCTCGCGGCAGGGGCCACAGCCGCAGACCTTCCGGATCCGGGATGCAGGCGGCTTCTGATGGGGCGTGACCATGGCGAGGGCACGGGCCACTCCTCAGCCTTCCAGCACCGCGAGAGCCCCCTCGAGGGCGATGATCTTCTGGCGGTACTTCGCGATCTCGGCGCGCAGGGCGTCGGCGGCCTGGCCGTTGCCCCCGCGCTCGAGGATGGCCGGCGTCGAGAGCAGGTCCGTGCCCTTCAGCCACTTCGGGCAGACCGAGCTCCGCGCGGTATGGCCGCGGCCTCCGCAGGCCCCGCAGACGTAGGTGCCGCGCTCGTACTTGGCCGGGGGCGTGCCTTTTCTCGGCATGGCGGGGGTGCTCTCCGTGGCCTGGGGCAGTTGACGGCGGGCATCGGCGAGCGCCCGCGAGGCGCTGACGCCGTGGAACTCGACGAGATGCGCGGCCAGCTGCCCCACGGCGGTGGCCGTGACCTCGCAGTCCGCCCACGCGCAGCGAAGCAGATCGACCGAAGCCAGGGGCCGCGCGAGTTCGGTCATGCGGAGGTCTCCTCCTCCGGAGGCGGCGTGGACGGCCGGATGGCCCGCTGGAGGCGTTCATCGTGAAGCTCGAGGGCCGTCTCGCAGGAGAGACACCGCTCCGCCCACGGCATCGCGTCGAGCCGCCTGGCCCCGATCTGACGGCCGCAGGTGAGACAGAGCCCGAACCCGACCGTCTCGATCCGCAGCAGCGCGGCCAGGATGAGCCGACGCCGCTCCGCCAGCCGCCCGCGGGCAAGGATCTGATCCTCGCCGTCCTGCCGGGCGCCCTGGCGGTCTGCATCGTCCCCCGCGACCACCGGGGTCGGGGCGTCCAGCTCCTTGAGGCGCAACTCGACCGTGGTCAATTCTCTGTTCAGAAGCGCGTGCCGAGACAGGCTCATGCTGGCCAGTCTGGGGACGGGCAGGAGGGTCGGTGGGCGAAGACCCCGCCGCACTCGCGGCAGCGGTCGCCGTAGTAGAGCCAGCCGGCGGCCGCGGCGAGGGCTAGGACAGCGATCAGGACGATCATCGGGCCGGAGAGGCTCATGGCTTAGGCCGCCCTCACCCGGACGGCCACGCCCTGCTTCTGCGGAAGGCTCAGAAGCCAATCGGGCGAGATCGCTACGGAATTGCCGAGTTGGCTCCCGGAACGGATTGATGGTGCAGAGGCCTGACTCTGTACCAGAGAAAGGCATGGACTGGCCGCGTCTGAAGTTACGAGGCGCCTGCTTTTGTCCACCCTCACCCTCCGCAGAGAATCCCGCAAAGGCATCGCTAAAAGCAGCCGGCTCAGACGTCCCATGTCAGCTTCGCGATCGCGTTCGCCAGCATGTCGTTGGAGACCTCGGTATAGACCATCGTCGTCTCGAGACTCGCGTGCCCGAGGGCCTTGCTGATGAGCCGGATGTCGACGCCCTTCTGCAGGAGCCCGGTCGCGAAGGAATGTCGGAAGCGATGCGGCGTGCAATCGGGAACGCTCGCGGCGAGACCCCAAGCATGCGTGAGCTTCTCGATCGCCTCCCGCCGCGGTGCCCGCCCGGTGGCGGTCTCGAGCAGATAGTCCTGGGACTTGGCGTCCGGCCGGAGCTGCAGATGGTCGGCGATCAGCACGCGCAGCTGCTCGTGGAGTTGGATGACCTGGACCTTTCGGCCCTTCGCGAGCGTCCGGATTGAGGCGCCCGGGACTTGGAGATTGATGTCGCCGAGCTTGATCTGACAGATGGACGTGACCCGCAGGCCGGTCAGGATGAGGAGGCCGCGCACCAGGCGCTCATAGCTGTCGAGGTCAAGGGCCAGGAGGCGCTGCGTTTCATCCGGGTGGAATGGGCGGGGAATATGTCGCGGGCGCGGCACCCGGACAACCTCGTCCATCGGGTTGACGATCCAGAGCTTCCGCCTCACGCCCCATTTGCCGAATGCAGAGAGCGCGGCCTGCTTCCGCTGAAGGGTGGCCGGCTTCACGCCCTCGGACGAGGCGGCATCGAGGTACTGACGGCAGAGCTCGGCGTCGAAGGCCGCGATGTTATCGGGCTCGCAGATCTTGAGGAACCGCCGAAGGTCGGACTCGTAGACCGATACCGTCCCGCGCGTGGCGGTCAGCATCAGCTCCTTCAGATACCAGTTCACGGCGTTTGACAGCCGCATGCGCCACCCCCGGGTACAGACGTTCGACCGCTGGGTGGCGGGAGTGTGGCTTGTCCGCGTGGCGGGTGTCAACGGTGGCTCCGCTCGCGGAGGGTCCCGACGCGGTCAAGCGCCTCGCGCCAGGTCGTGGAGGTCAGCGCGGCCCAGAAGATGTTCATGGAGAGCACGAGGATGCCGATGCCGGCAAGCCAGAGGGTCAGCCCAATGAGGATCAGCGCCCGCGGCAGCCGGAGGAGGTAGATCACGGCAGCATCTTCGCGACCAGCCGAGCGCAGGTCCCGCGATGGGCATGGGTCGTCACCATGAAGACGGTGAACCGAACGCCGAGGCCATGGATCGGCTGGCCGCAGCTGAGGCAGATCTCGCCGGTCAGGACGAAGGTGAAGCCCGGCGCCGGAGTGGGCAGGCTCAGGGAGAAGGAGCCCTGGGGCCTTGTCAGGCCCGGCGCCGGTGAGACGGAATGGTGGCCTGACCTCACCATGGCATCCTCGGAAGTGGCCGCTATCCCGCCGACCCGGCCTGCACGGGCTCGGGGGGCTCGACCGCCTGGACCCCGTCGGCGCCCCATACGGTCTTCATCTCCTCGTCGAAGAGGTCGAAGGCGCGCCGGAGCCGACCTTCGAGCTTGCCGCGTGCGGCGTCGGACCGTTCCAGCTTGTCCCGGTACGGCGCCATGACCGACCGGAAAGCCTGCGTTGGGGTGACCTTCTTCGCTAGCATCGTCGGGATCGTCGGGTCGCTCATATAAACCTCCGTCCTTCTGCGACAGCCATTAGTTCGTCGCGGACTCGCTTGAGACGCACCATGGCGTCTTTCGATCCGCCTCGGTCGGGATGCAGGCGTGTCGCGAGCGCCTTATATCCCACGTCGACCAGTTCCGCCGCGAGGTCCCGGTGCAGTTGAATCTCGTCGCGTTCGGTCTGGCGCTCTTGCGCGAAGAGTTCGGCGTCGAGGTCGCGCGCAGCCTTGAGCGCAGGCCGCCATGACTCATGAGGTGACGCCGTAGCATCACGGCGACCAATGGCGGCGCGGACACTTGTAAACCGCCGGTTTAAATCTTCGGCCCCATCTGTCTGCGCCCGCTGGGCGAGTGTCATGTAGTGATATGCGGTCTGATGACTTAACTCGAAATTCTTCTTCAGCCACTTCCCCCAGCTTCCGTAGGGCTGCTGCTCCTTGGCTTCGAGCAAGAGCGTGCCCGCCTGGCGGTAATGCTCAAGGCCAGCCCGGTTTCCTGCCGCTAGCTCCTCCTTGATGAGCGGCACTAGTATCTTGAGGGGCCGAGCGATCGCCGTTCTGCTTCGCGTCGCGACCTGTGTCATAGCGTTCTCCTTTGCCCATGATGTTTCATCGAACCGACGGCCGCCGGACCTCGACGACCGTGACCCCGGGGACGTTGAGGCTGCGCTTCATGGCGCGCGCGAGCTGATTCAGCGCGACCTGATTCGGTAGGAGGAGCGTCGCCGGCTGCTGCCCGGCGGCGACGGCCGCGATCAGGGCGCCCAGGTCCGTGACTTCCGCCTTCCAGCCGTCGGAGAACGAGACGCCCTCGAGCTTCGGCGGCGCCGCGACCATGGGCTGCGGGGTAAAGACGGGCGTGACGTTGACGATCTGCGCGGGCATGGGCTGCGCGAGCAGGCGCTCGGCGCCGACCGCGTCCCCCTTCGCTTCGAGGGCGGCCGCCTCGTCGAGCCGCTTCGTCTCGGCCGCCTGCTGCAAGCGCCGCTGCTCGGCGGCCGCCCGCTCGCGGGCCTCGCGCTCCTGCCGCTCGCGCGCCTGCCGCGCCCGCTCCTCGGCCTCGCGCCGGAGGCGGGTCTGCTCTTGCTCCCACGCGGCCATGCGCTGCCCGAGAACGAGCTTGACGCTCTTCGCGGGGCCGAGCAGCATCTCG
>JBGQLS010000116.1:0-14743 GCA_041500205.1 Anaeromyxobacteraceae bacterium
ATGAGGCCGGACGCGGTCTTCTGGGCCCCCTTCTCCTTGGCGGCCTTCTCGAGGAAGTCCTTCGCCTTCTCCTTCTGCTTTTCGGCGCTCACCTTCATGCGAGCCTGGGCGAGCTGGTTTATCTTCGGCTGGAAGGCCTCGGGCTCGGCCAGAGGCTTCTTCCCGCCGGTAGCGTCGTTGAGGCCGCGCTTCACGAGCTCGAGCTCGGCCGGTGCCAGGTTGAACACCTCGAGCTGCCGCGCGACGAGGACGCCGATGGAGTAGAGCGTCTTCTCGTCGTCGGTCTTGAGGTCCGTCGAAGCTTGGGCGCGCGCGCCGGTGGCGAGGGACGCGAGCAGCGCCGAGAGGATGAGCCTGCGCATGGAGTTCCTTTCGAGACGTGCGAGCCGGAAGGCTCGGCCATACTATCCGTGCGGCAAAGTTCGCCCATCATGCGTTGCGTTCCCCAGGAGCGCAACGAAAACAGGACGCGCGCGGACGTGTCCCCGCAGCCAGTGACGGAACGGCGGGTGCTCACTCCTCGAGCGTCGAGACGTCGCCTTCGGGCATCCCCAGCGCGCGCGCCTTCAGCACGCGCCGCATGATCTTGCCCGAACGCGTCTTGGGGAGCGTCTCGACGAAGGTGATCTTCTCGGGACGGACGATGGGGCCCATGTGCGTCGCGACGTGGGCCTTCACCTCTTCCACGAGCTCGTCGGACGCCTTGTACCCCTGGCGCAGGAGACAGTAGGCGTGGATGGTCTGCCCCTTCACCTCGTGGGGCAGGCCGATCACCGCCGCTTCAGCGACGGCGGGGTGTGAGACGAGCGCGCTCTCGACCTCGGCGGTCCCGAGGCGGTAGCCCGAGACCTTGATGACGTCGTCGGTCCGGCCGATGATCCAGAAGTAACCGTCCTTGTCGCGCTTGGCCGAATCGCCGGCCAAGTACTTGCCGGGATACTTCGACCAGTACTGCTTCACGTAGCGGTCGGGGTCCTTGAAGATGGTCGTCATCATCGCCGGCCAAGGGCGCTTGAGGACGAGGAAGCCCTCCTCGCCGTCGGCCACGGCCTTGCCGCTCTCGTCCAGGATCTCCGCCTCCTGTCCGAAGAATGGCCGGGTGCCGGAGCCCGGCTTGAGCGGGACCACCGGGCCGGGCGTGATCACGAACATCCCCGTCTCGGTCTGCCACCAGGTGTCCATGATGGGACAGCGGCCCTTGCCGATGACGCGGTGGTACCACTTCCACGCCTCGGGGTTGATGGGCTCGCCCACCGACCCGAGGAGGCGCAGCGACGAGAGGTCGTGCCGGTTCGGCCAGCTCTCGCCGAACCGCATGAGCCCCCGGATGGCGGTGGGGGCCGTGTAGAGCATGGTGATGCCGTACTTCTCGACGAGGTGCCACCAGCGGTTGGGGTACGGATAGCTCGGCGCGCCCTCGTACATGAACGTCGTGGCGCCGCACAGGAGCGGCCCGTAGACGATGTAGCTGTGCCCGGTGACCCAGCCCGGATCGGCGGCGCACCACCAGCGGTCCTCGTCCTTGAGGTCGAACACGTACTTGAGGGTGGAGTGGATGCCGACCATGTACCCGCCGTGACAGTGGGTGATGGCCTTCGGCTTTCCGGTCGTGCCCGAGGTGTAGAGGATGTAGAGGGGGTCGTAGCTGTCCATGACCTCCGTCGCGCACACGCCGGTGGCGAGCGGGAGCTTCATGAGGTCGTGGTACCAGTAGTCGCGCCCGGCCTCCATCTTCACCTCGTGTGCGGTGCGCTTCACGACGATGACGGTCTCGACGGTCGGGCAGCGGCGGACGGCGTCGTCCACCGTCTTCTTCAGCTCGACCACCTTGCCGTTCATGAAGCCGCCGTCGGCGGTGATGACCAGCTTCGACTCGGAGTCCTCGATACGGCCCTGCAAGGCGTCGTGGCTGAAGCCGCCGTACACGACCGAGTGGATGGCGCCGATCTTGGCGGACGCCAGCATCGCGATCACGATCTCGGGGACGCGCGGCATGTAGATGGTGACGCGATCGCCCTTCTTCACGCCCATCGCCTTGAGGACGTTGGCGAACTTGGACACGTCGCGGTTGAGTGCGAAGTACGAGTACGTTCGGACGTCGCCTCGCTCGCCCACCCACACCAGCGAGAGCTTGTTCTTGCGCCAGGTCCGCTGGTGCCGGTCGAGGCAGTTCTGGACGATGTTCGTCTGCCCGCCGGCGAACCACTTGAAGAAGGGTTTGTTCGAGTCGTCGAGGACCTTGTCCCACTTCCTGTACCACTCGAGCTCCTGGGCCTCGGCCGCCCAGAAGCCCTCCAGGTCTTCCTTTGCCCTGCGCGCCAGCGCGTCCCAGTCCTTGACGCGAGCGTTCGCCACGACCTCGGCCGACGGGTAGAAGACTTCGCCTTCGAGGACGGGCCGCTTGTCGCTCATCGCCATCTCCTCAACGGTTCCAGGGTGGAAACGTCGCGCGCGGCTGGCGCGCGCCACGGGAAAGTGACCCCGATGCCCCTAGTGGGTAAAAGGCTAGTTAGGGGGGTCGGCTCAGCGGTGTCAACGCTCCGGAAGGCACCGGATGGGGCCATTTGCTTTGCGTAAACTAGGACCGCGGAGCCGCGCACGATGAGCTCGCGGCCGTCCGCAATCTCGCGTCGCACGGCCGGCCACCCGTCCCGCGCGCCGCGCGCGATCGGCGAGGGGAACTGAGTGCCCGGGGCTCGCGCCGCCCCGCCCCGCCGGCAGAGCCGTCGGGGCCCCACCCTGGCTAAGAAGCCAAAGGCATTTTTCGACAGGTCTTGAGAGGAAGAGACGTCCAGTGGCGCCTCCTCGCGCCCGCCCGCGGGTGGAGGTATCCTCGAATCTTGATCCGGCCCGCCCCACTCCGCCCCGGCGACCTCGTACGCGTGGTAGCTCCTTCCGGACCGGTCGACCCGGAGGCATTGGAGCGCGGCGTCGCCATCCTCCGAGACGAGTTTGGGCTGGTCGTACGGAGGAGGCCGGATGTCACGGCCAAGGAACGCTATCTGGCGGGAGGGGACGCCAGGCGCCTCGAGGAGTGGCGCGAGGCGGCGAGCGATCTCGAGACCCGAGCCATCTTTTGCGCCCGTGGCGGATATGGCGCGATGCGGCTTCTGCCCAGGCTGGAGCCGGCGCGCCTGCTCCATCCGCCCAAATGGGTGGTGGGTTTTTCGGACACGACCGCGATACACGCCGCCCTGAACCGCGCGGGGCTCGTCACCGTCCATGGACCCTTGGTTAGCACGCTCGGCCGGACGACGCCGGAGGCGCGCGAGCACCTCAAGGCGCTGCTCTTCGGCGGGGCCCGTCCGCCATCCCATTCGCGCGGCACCATGCCGCCGGGCACCGGCTGCGCCGGGACCGGTGTCATCCGGCCGGGCCGCGCGTCGGGGACGCTCCTCGGCGGTTCGCTGACCATGCTCGCCCATCTGTGCGGCACGCCATGGCTGCCGTCGATGGCAGGCGCGGTGCTGTTCTTCGAGGACGTGGACGAGAAGCCGTACAAGCTGGACCGTTACCTCACGCAGTTGCGGCTTTCGGGCACGCTCGACGGGGTCCGGGCCATCTGCGTCGGTCAGCTCACGGGCTGCGATGATGCCGAACAGAGCGGCGCCGAGGTGGTGCGGGAGCTGGTGCGGGCGCTGGGGGTGCCGGCGATCGAAGGCCTGCCAGCAGGGCACGAGCCGGCAAACTTCGCGCTGCCGCTGGGCTCGGTCGTGGCCGTCGTGGCGCCGGCGCCGGGTGAGCCGGGACCGCCGCAGCTCCTCTTCGAGCAAGGAGCCCTGACCTCGTGAGGAGGGAGCTCGCGCCCGTCCTGGCGGCTCTGGAGGCGGGGCGTCGCGAGGGCGTCGCGCCGGGACTTTCCGCCGTGGTCCTCTCGCGCGGCGCGCTGGCTCACGCGAGCTGGCACGGCGACGCGCAACTGGAGCCCGCGTGCAGGCCACTCGGCTACACCGATCTCTTCGATCTCGCCTCGCTCACCAAGCTCTACGTGGCGAGCGCGGCGGCGCGCCTGGTCGAGAGAGGCGCGCTCGACCTCGACTCCCCCGCCTCCCGCTGGCTGTCCGCCCTGGGCGGCGCCAGGTCGGGGGTGACGGTCCGCCACCTCCTCGCGCACGCGAGCGGACTCGCCGCGTGGCGGCCCTGGCACGAGGCCGTGGCGCGCGATGCCCTGGGCCGGCTGTCCTTCCTGCCGCCGGGCGAGAGACCGGGCCCGGAGGCGCTCGTCCCAGCCTTCCAGCGGGGGCGCGAGATCGTCCTGGCAGCGCTGGCGTCCGAGAAGCTCGAGGCGCCGCCCGGCGTGCGCGCGGTCTACAGCGATCTGGGCTTCATCGCGCTCGGACTCCTGCTCGAGCAGGTCGCGGGAGCTTCGCTCGACCGGCTGGTTGCGGCGGAGGTGCTCGATCCGCTCGGGCTCGAGCGCACCTCCTTCTTGCCCGGGCTCGACCCCGCGCGGCGCCAGGCGCTCCGCGGCGGGAACGCGTTCGTCGCCACGCGGCGCGCCCCTGCCCGCGGAGGCGAGGTGCTATGCGGGGCCGTCGACGACGACAACGCCTGGGCGCTCGGTGGCGTGGCGGGGCACGCCGGCCTCTTCTCCACGGCGGGAGACGTCGCGAGATTCGGCCAGGGCTGGCTCGAGGCGCTCGCAGGACGCACGCCCTGGCTCGCCGCGGCGACGGCGGAGCGCTTCGTCGCGAGGGACGCGACGCCGGGTAGTGAGCGGGCTCTGGGGTGGGACACGCCCGCCCGGGAGGGCTCGTCACTCGGCGCGCGCCTGGGGCGGGGGCCGCTCGGGGCCGTGGGCCACCTCGGCTTCACCGGCACGTCTCTGTGGGTGGATCGCGATCGGGAGCTCGTCTGCGCGCTCCTCACGAACCACGTTCATCCGGGCGGCGCGAACCGGGCGCGCATGAGGGCGTTCCGCGCGCGATTTCATGACGCCGTTGCGGAGGGGCTGGGGATCTGAAACAACCTGCCGGGCTCGGAGCGGTCGCGGATCACGGGCTGGACCCTTGACCGCGCTCGCCGCGGTCAAGGGCGGGGTCGCGAGACTGCGACGGCTCTGCCGGCGCAGTCGAAGAGAGGTCGGGCTCGGAGGATGGACGATGGACTACAGCGGGGTGAAGCGGATCCACCTCATCGGCGTCGCGGGCACGGGCATGGGCTCGTTCGCGGGGATGTTGAAGGCTTCGGGCTACCACGTGACGGGCTCGGACGAGAACGTCTATCCGCCGATGTCGACGCAGCTCGAGCGCTGGGGCATCGAGGTGATGACGCCCTACCGGCCGGAGAACCTCGAGCGGGCCCGGCCGGACCTGGTCGTGGTCGGGAACGTCGTGCGGAGCGTCAACCCCGAGGCTACCGCGATGCGCGAGCGCGGTCTGCAGCACGTCTCGTTCCCGCAGGCGCTGGGCGATCTCTTCCTCGCGCCGCGACACGCGGTGGTGGTGGTCGGAACGCATGGCAAGACGACGGCCACCGCCATGATGGGAGCGCTCCTCCACCACGCCGGCCGCGATCCCTCCTTCCTCGTCGGCGGCGTGACGCGAGACTTCGAGTCGAACTTCCGGCTGGGGAGGGGCCCCCACTTCGTGGTCGAGGGCGACGAGTACGACACGGCCTATTTCGACAAGGGTCCCAAGTTCCTCCATTACCATCCCCGCACGGCCGTCTTCACGAGCTGCGAGCTCGACCACATCGACATCTACCGGGACCAGGGCCACTACGAGAGCGCGTTCGACCGCTTCGTCGAAGCCCTGCCCGGGGACGGGTTCCTCGCCGCCTGCGCGAGTTACCCGAGCGTGCTCCGCATCGCGGGGCGAGCGCGCTGCCAGGTGGAGACCTACTCCACGGAGACGGAGGCCGAATGGGAGGCCCGGGGCCTCGAGCTCGAGCCGGACGGCGCCCACTTCGATCTCGTCCACCGCGGTCGGACGCTCGTCCGCGCGCACCTCGCGGTGGGCGGTAAGCACAACGTGGAGAACGCGCTGGGCGTGGCGGCGGCGGCGGCGCGGCTCGGCCTCGCGCCTGCTGAGATCGCGGCCGGCTTCGCGGCGTTCCGAGGTGTGAAGCGCCGGCAGGAGGTCCGCGGCGTGGCGGGCGGAGTGACGGTGGTGGATGACTTCGCGCACCACCCGACCGCGGTCGCCAAGACCCTCGAGGCCATCCGCGGCAGCTTCCCCACCGGTCGCATCCTGGCCTGCTTCGAGCCGAGGTCGAATACCAGCCGGCGAAACCTCCATCAACGGGAGTACGTCGTCGCCTGGCCGTGCGCGGCGGAGGTCTTCATCCTCCGGCCGGCCCCTACCGACCGCGTACCGGAGGGGGAGCGGCTCGACGTGGACCGCCTGGCCCGTGAGATCGCGGCGAGCGGACCTGCGGCACGGGCGTGCGGCACCGTGGAAGAGATGGTGCAGGCAGTGGCCGCGAGCGCGAAGCCAGGCGACGTCGTTGTCGCCATGTCGAACGGCTCGTTCGGAGGGATCTGGGACAAGCTGCTCACCGCCCTCGCCCGCTGACCAAGCCTGATCTCCTCCGGCCGGCCCGAAGGGCCCTGCGTCGTGCTCCGCTGGGACTCACCGTCGGCGTGACGCGACCGGTACCGACCGCTTGGGTCGCGCAAGGCAACGAGCCGCAGCCGTGACCGGCGCTGGTCAATCGATCGGCACATGGGCTGCGGCTCCGGCCTTGCTCTGCTCCGCCGCCCCGCGGCCGGTGCCGACCGCTCCGCCCGGACGCTGCGCGCGGCGCAGACCCCTCGTCCGGCCTCTTCACTCTTCGTGGAGGCTGCGGCAATCCGAGGCACACCGGCCGAGCGCGACCCCAGAGAACAGAAGAGCCTCGGCGGCTGCGGCCGGGGCTCCGGGCTGGAACGTGTTGGACGAGCGCTTGTACTAGAGCAGCGATCGGCAAGAAATGCCTTTGACTACGCACCTATCCCCTCTCCCCCGCCGGGGGAGAGGGTTAGGGTGAGGGGGGCCGATCCTCGGGCGCCAGCACCTCACCCCGGCCCTCTCCCCGCAAGCGGGGAGAGGGAGACCCTGAACTCCGGACGGCCGGAGTAGCCAGAGGCACGATCACGCTCGTGTGGCCTTGTTCCAATCCCTCTGCCTGCAAACCCACGGAATCAGATCGCGTTCAAACCGGTCGCTGCTCTCTAGCCGTTCGTGTGGCACGCGACGCACATGCCGTTCTTCCTGATCTCCTCCCTGCCGTGCTTGCTGGCGAAGCCGGGCGGATGAGGGCTCCTGCCGGCGATGCCGGGGACGCCCGGGGCGAGCGAGCGGTGGCAGGTCACGCACAGGTTCGCCGCGCCCTGCTGATCATGGCAGCCCGCGCACGTGATGATGTTCTGCCGGGCCGCAGTGCCGTGGAAGTCGCCCGAGCCCGGAGTCGCCCATCCCGGCGGGTGCGGGTTGTGCGGGGCTCCGAGGGCGATGGCGTTGCGATGCGAGATGTTCTGCTGCGTGTGGCAGCTGTCGCAGAAGAAGCTGCCGTGGCACTTGCGGCAGCTCTCCGGCCTGGCGGCCGCCTCGATCTGATGGCGCGAGACGAAGTCACCGCGGTGGATGAAGTCGCTCTCGACCTTCTCCGGGAACCTGATCTCGGTCCGGAAGGGCACGGTCGCCGTGGCGTGGCAGTTGGCGCAGAAGGTCTGGTCGTGGCACTGCGCGCAGGTCTCGGCCGAGTCCTTGGCGAGCTTGCCGTGCGCTTTCACGAAGTTACCCTGGTGCGAGAAGCCGGCCAGCGCCTCGATGGGCTTCAGCGAGAAGCGCCGCAGGCTCACGTGACAAGGAGTGCACTTCGCCTCGGCGACCTCGGTCGAGTGGTAGTGGCACGCCGTGCAGGCCTGCATCTGCGGCGAGGAGCTGCGTGGTGCGCCCACCTCGGGCAGCTGCTCGTCCTTGTGGCAGGTCTTGCAGGCGTCGTTCACTTCCTTGGTCTTGATGCGGCCGAGGTGTTCGGCGTGGTTGAAGGAGAGCTGGTAGTCGTGCGACGCGCGTGTGCCGAGCGAGGCCGCGGCTGCAGCAGCCTTGCGCGTCGACTCGTCGGCCGGCTTCTTGATCTCGTGGCACTCCTCGCACTTCACGGAGCCGGGCAACTTGGCTTCACCGAGCTTCGTCGCCTTGGGGATGCCGGTGTGGCAGTCCACGCAGTCGAAGCCGCCGTGCTTCTCGTGGGGAAAGAGGCTCGTCCAGACATCCTCGTGCGTCTCGGACGAGACAGGGTGGGTGGCCTTGCACGCGGTCAGGAACCCGCTCGCGAGAGCGGCGATCAGGATCAGGCGGTAGGTCTTCATCACTTCACCTCCCGCACGGCGTAGGTCTGTTCGTAGACGAGCTTGGCCATGATGTCGAACTGGCGCTCGAGGAAGGGCGTGGAGCCCGCGGTCCCGGCCAGAGCTGCGCGCCACCCGCGCGCGAACTGGTAAGCCAGGGTGGCCGTGGCGGCGAGCGAGTACGAGACGCCGTCTCCGGTGGCCTGCCCCGCCGCCTGGAGTCCCTGTCCTCCCGACGGCCGGATGTCCTTGTCGAAGAAGTACGCCATGAGGTCGAGCGTGCCCGTGATGACCTCGGCGAACTTGCGGGCCCCGAAGAGCCGCACCTCGTTGTAGCCGTTGTCGTTGATGGGCGAGTTCCCGCCGGAGTTCTTGAGGAGAGAGTATTCCGCGCCGAGCGTCGTAGCCGGTCCGCTCGGGTAGTAGGTCCCCTTGCCGCGGAGCCAGTGCCCCTTGCCCGAGTCCTCTATGAGGAGGTGGTAATCGGCGTCGAGGGCGAGATTCCTCGCGACGCCCCAGTGGACCGCGCCGCCAACGTCGTTGCGCTTGTCCGAGACGAACACGGACAGGATCGAGTTGCGGGGGAGGAACAGGTCGGGAAGGACGTGCCGGTAGTCCAGGGTCACGTCGAGGAAGCGGACCGGGAAGACCTGCGCGGCGAGCGCAAACTCCCCGAGGCGGCCCTCGTAGACGCTCCACCAGCTCGAGCCGGTGAGCTGCAGCATGCGGTGCGGCGTGAGGCGGAAGTCCGCGCCCAAGTCCTGGCGGCTCGGGTCACCGTGGTCGGTCGCCTGCGCATAGGACGCGCCCACGTCGACGAGCCCGGGGTATTGCCAGGAGACGCGGCCGCCTGCGGCGAAGGTGGCCCGGACGTTCCCCACCGCCAGGTCGCCGCCTCGGGTGGCGAAGCGCGGCGCGACGGGCAGGCCCGCATAGCCGGAGAGCCCGAAGCCGCCTGGGAGGACGAGGCGCCCTTCCGCGCCGTCGATCTGCACCATGCGTGCGTTGCCGTCGGCCACCACCTGGCGGCCCAGCTTGAGGGAGAAGGTCCTGTGGAGGAAGTCGGCGCGGACGAAGCCGACGTTGACGTCGCCGGTGAAGTGATCGCCGACCTGCGCGCCGTTCTGCCAGAAGCGGACGCTGCCGAGATCGGCCGAGCCCCAGGTCGAGAGCGCGATCTCGAAGTCGGCGTATGGCGTCTTCACGCCGCTCGCGTCGAGGTTGAGCAACTCGTAGAGCGGCACCGCGGTCTGCAGGCTTCCGTCGCGGAAGTCCTGCCGGCCGAGGAGCATCGTCGTGGAACTCGCCTGGACCGTGTCGGCGCGTGTCGCACTGGCGGTGGCTAGCGCCGCACCAAGGAGGAGGAGTCGGAGCCTGTTCATGAGCGCACGTTACCTCGTCAGCGTTTCCGCTGGCCGTTGACGTGACGAAAACTGTATGAACTGGTAGTGCAAGCGAGGCGGCAGAGCATTTGGACCATCACCGGGTCACCATGTCTACCTCTGAGCCCGGCTCACCGTGAGTTTGCGCTGGCCGCCTTCATGGGGCGTGCCTTGAGTTCGCATGGGGCGGACGGCGGTCGTGTCGGGAACCCCGGGGCTCCCCGCGCCCGGATCGCCCGAAGCGGCGTTTCACATGTGATTCTGGCAGCATCTGGGGCGGAAGCTGTTACGATAAGGCTCGATGCCGCGCATTGTCTCTCACCTGGCAGGGACGCTGCTCGTGTCCTTCTTGGCGGGTTGTTCTACACCCACCGGCGCGAGAAGTGGGGCAACCGACGCAGAACGTGGGTCAACCAGCACAGGCAAGCCGCTCGTTCTTTCAGCGCCGGATCTTGACGGCCGCTTGGTGGATGTCGGGGCTGAGGGCGGGAAGGTGCGGGTGGTCGACTTCTGGGCGACCTGGTGCGAGCCCTGCAAGGAGGCGATGCCGGCGCTCGACACGATGGCGCGAGAGCTCGGCCCGCGCGGGCTGACCGTCTACGGCATCTCGATCGACGAGGACCGAGCCCAGATCCTGGAATTCCTGCAGAAGACGCCTGTGACCTTTCCGGTGCTGTGGGACAAGGGGGCCGTGCAGGTGTCGCGCTTCGACGTGACCTACATGCCGGTGACGCTCCTGGTCGACCGCAAGGGGATCATCCGGCGGGTGCACCAGGGCTGGGACGAGGGGCGCTCGCAGCGGGAGCGCGCGGAAGTCGAGGCGCTGCTCGCCGAGCCATGATCCTCTGGGTCTAGCCAGTGGCGGCGGCGATGACCGTGAACCTGGCGCGGTCGCGCTCGCGAGCCACGGTGACAGCGTCGGGCGCGGCGGCCGGCCTGATCCAGAACGCCATGTCGTCCGCCTCCCAGGCATAGGGGGCGCCGTCGAGGAGCACACGACCCTCCGCGATCGCCGCCGTCGCCTCCCGCAGGGGGAGCGACGCGAGGTCGCGCACGAGCGCGTCGAAGCGCCCTTGACGGGCCGGATCGATGAAGGAGAAATTGTGGCGACCGGGGTAGGCAGTGTGGAAGTACGCGGGCCGGAAGACCACGCCCGCCAGCTCCAGCCGCCGCGCCATGAGCGCCAGGAGCTCGCCGACCTCGCGCGCGAGCCCCAGCCCTGGCACCTCCTGCCCGGGGAGCCGCGGGCGCACCGCGCTGAACTGCGCGCGCGGGTTGCGCAGCGTGAGCCAATGCACGAAGAGGACGTCCGCGCCCTGAACGTGCCGGCGCTGCAGCACGAACTCGATGAGCAGGAGCTCCGCGCCGGCCTGCGCGCCGTCCGCGGCGCGGCCGAAGAGGCGGAACCTCTCGCCGGGGCCGCTCCGATCCAGCGCGACGCGGCAACCGACGTAGCCGATGCGCTGCAGGTGGTCGATGACGCCGTAGCGGTAGAGCGCGTGCTCGATTCCCACCGCGGTGTAGTAGCCGAGCAAGAGGCGCTGTCGCGGCTGCGGCGCGAGTCCGAGCGCCTCCTCGAGATCGGCGGACGTGAACTCGGTCTCGCCGAGGTCGCTCAGGAGGAGTTCCCGCGAGATGCCGGCGAAGCGCGAGCTGAGCGGATCGTCGTGCTCGGGGATGGGGGCGTCCCAGCGCACGGCCAGGACCAAGGCCGTTCCGGCGAGCACGCGCCAGGCGTCCCGGTGGTAACCACCGGCCGGTAGCCACACGCTCGGTATGCCTCGCAGCACGCGCGCCACCTCGCGGTCGCGCCGACGGGCCCCGGCGAGCGTGAGCCCGAGCCGCCCGAAGCGATCGCCCGCGAGGACGTCGCCTCCCGCCAGGACGAAGGCGAGCTCCGGGCGTGGCATGCGGCGGAGCAGCGCCGAGAGCGCGCGGAGGTAAACGCCGTCCTCCGCCCTCTCCGGCAACACGGTCTCGTCGACGCCGGCGAGCGGCCCCCAGTCCGAGCCGGAGAGCGAGCCCACCCAGGCGGATCGGTCCTCCTCGAGGCAGGCCGCGATTCCGTCGGGCGGGTGCGCGTCAAGGTCGAGCACGACGGCCTGCCCCCGGAAGCCGTCGGCGCGCAGCGCCGCCAGCGCGACCGCGACGTCGTTGACCGGACAGAAGCCGCCGGCGGCGTTCGGGCCGGCGTGGTGGAACCCGCCCTGCAGGTTGAGCGCCGGACCGCGGCGGGAGAGCGCCTCGCGGGCGGCCTGCAGGGTCCCGCCGCAGGCGAGCTGGACCGTGTACATGAGTTCGTCCACTGGCACGTCGCTCGGATCGACCGCGAAGATCCGGGCGAGCGTCTCGGGCTGTCCCAGCGACTCGAGCAGCTCGAGCGTGTGGACCCGGTCGAGATCCTTGTAAGTCACGCGCTGT
This sequence comes from Anaeromyxobacteraceae bacterium, assembly GCA_041500205.1. Classification (GTDB taxonomy): domain Bacteria; phylum Myxococcota; class Myxococcia; order Myxococcales; family Anaeromyxobacteraceae; genus Anaeromyxobacter_A. The sequence continues at coordinate 12,079 of JBGQLS010000116.1, forward strand.
GGCGTGCGCAGATCGGAAGCGACGAGGGCGCGGCTGTCGAGCATCCACCAGGCGACGTAGTCGGCGCGGCGCGGCTCGATTCCCACCGAGCTCGCGACGCCCGTCATCGGCAACCGGTAGGCCGGGGAATACCACACCGGTAGCTCGCGGTGGGCGAGCCGGTTGCGCAGGCGGGCGACGGCGCGGCCCAGCACGTGGTCAGGCGTGAGGAGGTGGGGTAGGGACGTTCGGGACGCGAGGAGGCCGCCGGAATCGGATGATGATCCAGGCGAGCACCGTCTCGAACGCTACCCAGGCGATGGCGATCCATGCGGCACGGTTGAGCCGTCGCAGCGAATCGATGCTGACCGCCAGTGTCGCGCTGCCCCATACCTCGACTGGAGCCGTAAGCAGCGTGAACCCCACGATGAAGATGAGGAACACCGTCCTCATCACCGCCATTACCTTGTACATGCCGGGAGTCTAGAGCACTGAGCCGTTTGAACGTGATCTGATTCCGTGGGCTTACAGGCACAGGGTTTGGCAAAGGCGACACGAGCGTGATTGTGTCTCGGGCTACTCCGGCCGCCAGGAGTTCACGGTCTCCCTCTCCCCGCTTGCGGGGAGAGGGGATTAAGCCAGGACCTATCCTGTGGAAGGAGGCCCCCGTGCCCGAAGCAAGCGAGCTCATGCAGGTCTGTGCCGCGGCTGCCCGCCGCGGCGGCGAGGTGCTGGTCGGTGCGTTCGGGCGCCGCCGGACCATCGAGTACAAGGGCGGGATCGACCTCGTCACCGACGCGGACCGAGCCAGCGAAGCCGCCTTGCTGGAATTCCTGGCGGCGCGTTGCCCGGGCGCGGCGGTGCTGGCGGAGGAGTCCGGCGCGAGCGGCGCTCCGGGCGGCCGCCTCCGCTTCATCGTGGATCCCCTGGACGGGACGACCAACTACGCGCACGGGCTGCCGCACTTCGCGGTCAACGTGGGGGTCGAGGACGAGGCCGGGCTCCTCGCCGGAGCGACCTACGACCCGGTGCGCGACGAGCTCTTCCTCGCGGCCCGCGGCAGGGGAGCGACGCTCAACGGCGAGCCCATCTCCGCGTCGAAGCGCGGCGAGCTCGGGCAGGCGCTGCTCTGCACCGGCTTCCCCTACGACGTCCACCAGGATCCCGGGCCGCCGCTGCGGCTCTTCGCGGCCTACATGACGCGCGCCCGGGCCATCCGACGCATGGGCAGCGCCGCGCTCGATCTCGCCTATGTCGCGTGCGGCAGGTTCGACGGCTTCTGGGAGATGAAGCTCAAGCCGTGGGATCTCGCGCCGGGAGTCCTCCTGGTGCGGGAGGCCGGTGGCCTCGTGGCCGACTTCGCGGGCGGGCAGCGGATGCTGGAGGTGGGGGAGATCTGCGCCGCCAACGCGCCGCTGCATCCGCAGCTCATGGCGGTCCTTTCCGAGGTGAGAGCGGAGGCAGGCCGTCCCTGAACCAAGGCGCGGTACGGATCTCCGCTCGTCCTTCGTCACTTGGAGTGTTTTCCGAACGGCAGCCGAAGTACCGATGCCGGATCGACGTACAGGTCGCTCACCCTCACCCCCCAGTGGAGGTGAGGCCCGCTCACGCGTCCGCTCTTGCCCACGAGGCCGATGAAGTCGCCCCGGGCGACGTGGGCACCCTGGCTCACCAGCGTTCGGGAGAGGTGGAGGTACGTCGTGTAGAGGTTGGCGCCGTGCCAGAGGATGACGGTCGTCCCGGAGGCCCAGCAGTCGCGCACCAGCACGACCTTGCCCGCGTTGGCCGCCGCGACGCGCGCCCCCACCTTTCCGGCGAGGTCGAGGCCATAGTGCTGCGAGGGCTTGACGCCGTTCAGCGTGCGCTGCTCGCCGAACCGGGCGGTCACGCGTGCGCGCCGTGGCCACGCGAACGGCGTGGCGAAGAGGGGCGGCGAGGGCGGCTGGGCGAAGGCGCCGGCGAAGGCCGCCCGGTCCTCCTCGATGCGTTTCGCCACCTCGAGAGGCGGCGGCGCGACGAAGCGAGGCTCGACCTCGAGCTCGCGTTGAGCGAATGCGGCGGCGGTGACCTCGACCGCTCCCTCGACCTCGCTCCGCCCTGCGCCGGCGCCAGCGGCAGGTGGGAGGGTGACGGGGATGGCGAGCCGTCCGGCGGGCGTCTCCACCGGCAGGCCCGCCACCGCCGCGAAACCCTCCGGCACCTGGAAGAACGCGAGCGCGCGGCCCGTCACGGTCGCCGCCGGCGGAGCCAGGGCTCCCCGGACCACCACCAGGAAGGCGTCACCCGGGTGAACCCGCGCGGGAACGGTCGTCACGAAGGGGGAAGGTCCGGCCGCGGCCGCTCCAGCGAGCGCGACCTGGACGAGGGCGAGAGTGGCGAGAGTCACGGGGGACATCTTAACGGGGCTCGGTCGAGGTGGACCCTTGACCGCGCTCGCCGCGGTGGACTTCTGGCCGCGTTTCAGCGCGGCGAACTTCTGGCCGCGTTTCGGCGCGGCCAGAAGCAGAAGCACGAGACTGCGACGGCTCCGCCGGGGACCCTTGACCGCGCTCGCCGCGGTCAAGGGCGCAGTCGAAGGGAGGTCGGGTCGAGGTCGCCGATCGCCCTACTCAAGACCTGTCGAAGAATGTGATCGCTCTGCAGCGTGGCCGGGGTGGGGCCCCGATGGGCTTTGCCCGGCGGGGCG
>JBGQLS010000117.1:0-14648 GCA_041500205.1 Anaeromyxobacteraceae bacterium
CCCATCCCGCTCTCCTTCGACGAGGCGCCGTATGAGCAGCAGGTGATCGTGGTGGCCTCGCCGGAGGCGCGCTCACCGCCGCCCGCGCCGTCCCGGTGCCGCGCACCCGCCCGCTTCTGCGCGTGCCCCCCGACGCGGCGGCGCCGCTGGAGCAGGTGCTCGAGCAGCTCAGGGCCTTGCCGGCGCGCGGCGATCTCGCCGACGACGCGGTGCCGCTCCTCGAAGTGCGGCTCCAGCTCTCCCGCCCCGAGCCGGCGCTCCGGGCGCGGCTCGACGAGGCCGTCGAGGGGCGTGCTGCGCGCCTCGTGCACTGGCAGGTCGAATACACCGGCGACGGCGCGGCCCTCGGCGACGCGGCGCCCGCCAAGAACCTCTCCGACCTCGACCCCGTGGACGTCTTCCGGAGGCGCTGGGCCTCGAAGTTCGAGGGGGAGCCGACGCCGGAGATCATGGCGGCCTTCGACGACCTGCTCGCCGAGGCCCGAGGCGAAGCGGTGCCCGCCCGCGCGGCGGCCATCGCGGAGGTGGTGTCGTGAGGATCCTCGCCATCCGCGGTGAGCGGCTCGCCAGCCTGCACGAGCCGTTCGAGGTGGATTTCGACCAGGCGCCGCTCGCTGGCGCCGGGCTCTTCGCCATCACCGGCCCCACCGGCGCCGGAAAGAGCACGCTCCTCGACGCCGTCTGCCTGGCGCTCTACGGCGACACTCCGCGGGTGCACGGCAACGGCGGCGCCGACATCGCGCTCGGCCTCGACGAGCCCGACAAGGACCAGAAGCTCGGCGCCAAGGACGCGCGCCACCTCCTCTCCCGCGGCTCCAAGCGTGGCCACGCCGAGGTGGACTTCCGGGGGCAGGACGGCGTCCACTACCGCGCCCGCTGGTCGGTGGATCCGCGGCCGCGGATAGGCGATCTCGATGGCCCCGCCATGTCGCTCGTCCGGATCGCCGACCAGGAGGTGCTCGCGACGGGACCCAAGGACACCCGCCAGAAGGTGATTCAACTCGTCGGCTTCACCTTCGAGGAGTTCCAGAAGGCGGTACTCCTGCCGCAGGGCCAGTTCGCGGAGTTCCTGCGCGCCAGCGCCAAGGACCGAGCCGAGATCCTGGAGAAGGTCGCGGGCGGAGAGATCTACGCGAGGCTCGGCATCCTCGCAGCTGCCCGGCAGAAGATCCAGGTGGGGCTTCAGGAGCGGCTCGAGGCCGAGGCTGCGAGCCACCACCCGCTCACCGACACTGATCGTGTAGCCACCACCGCTGCCCGCGACTCGGCCGCGGGCCTGGTAGCGGCGGCGCGGAGGCGTGAGCAGGCGGCGCGCGACGCTCTCGCGTGGCACGACGCTGCCGCCATGCTGGCGAGCGGGGTAGCCGAGGCCGAGGCGAAACTCATCGAGGCTACCGGGGCTCAGGCCGAGGCCGGCCCTCGGCGCGCCGAGCTTGCAGCGGTAGAGCTGGCGCTCCTCGAGCGGGATGCGCTCGCAACCGCCATTCGGACCGAGGAGGCTCTCGCCTCGGCCATCAAGGAGCAAGGGAAGAAGGCGGAGGAGGCGAAGGAGGCCACGCGAAGGGCCGAGGAAGCGGGGAGCAAGGCCGCCGGCGCGGAGGCTGCGCGGGTTGCGCTCGACGCGGAGGTTGCGCGGGCCCGGCTCGAGCTCGACGAGGCGAAGGGGCTCGACGCCGAGCTTGGTTCGGCCCAGCGGGCCGAGGAGGAAGCGGCCCGGATAGAGAGCGCCGCCGCCGACGAGGCGCGCTCGGCCAAGGAAGAGGTCTCCACGACGACGGCCGCCTGCCGGCAGCACGAGCAGGCCCGCGAGGAGGTCAAGCTGTGGCTCTCGGGGCGTGCGGGCGAGGCGGCGGCGGTGGCCGAGTGGCCGCGCTGGCGCGAGGTGATCCAGCGTCACGGCGCGGCCGTCACGGCCGCCGAAGCGGCGCGAAAGCAGCGCGATGCCGCTGCGACGCCCGAGGCGGTCGAGCAAGCGCGGGCGAAGGCGCTCGAGGCGGCGCAGGAGCGCGACCGCGCCGCAATCGCGGCGACCGAGGCGACGGCGGCGCGCGACGCCTCCGAGTCGGCTCTCCGCGATGGGGAGGCGCGGCACGCCGTCGCTTGCGCTGCACTGCAGCGAGCGCGCGACGCGCAGGGGCTCGGCGCTCGTCGGGCCGAGCTCGTGACCGGCGAGCCGTGCCCGCTTTGCGGTGCCACCGAGCACCCCTGGGCCGGCCAGGGCGAGGTGGACGCCCTGGTGACGATCGCCGCCGAGGCGACGCGCGGGTGCGAGGCAGCGCTGGCCGCAGCCAGGGGTGAGCTGACCCGGACGCGCGCCGCCGCTGAGCATGCGGGGAAGGCCGCGGCCACGAGGATCACCGCCGCAGACGGGCTCGCCCGCGAGGCGGCCAACCTCGAGAAGGAACTGGCGCGGGCGGGCCGGGCCGCGGCGGAGGCCGAGCTGGCCCGCGCCGAAGGCGAGGCCACGAGGTGCGAAGCGACCCTGGCCGCGCCGTTCGATGGCGTGACGGGGTGGCGTGAGGCGCTGGCCACGGGGCCGGTGGCGCTCCTCGCAGACTGGGATGGACGGGTAAGGGCCCACGCCGAGCGCCGCGCCGCGCGCGACGAGGCTACCGACTCACTGGCGAGGGCCGGTCCGGCGCTGGCCGGGGCCGAGGCCAAGGCGAAGGAGAAGGCAAAGGCCGCCGAGACGGCGACGGCGCGGCTCGGCACGGCACGTGCCGATGTGGAGGGGCTCGCGGGAGAGCGGTCGAGGCTACTCGCGGGACGGCCGGTGGCGGAGGTGGAGCGGTCGCTCACCGAGCGGCTGCGCGGTATCGAGCAGGCACTCGACGCGGCGCGCATGGCCGCGGGGAAGGCCGAGTCCGAGGCTGCTGGCGCCGTCGCCAAGCAGAGCGAGGCCGCGAGCCGTCAGGCCTCGGCGGAGATCGAGGCCCGCGAAGCCGCGCAGGTGCTCGCCGCCGCGCTCGCCCGGCTCCAGATTGACCGGCCCGTGATGCATCGGCGTGTGCTGAAGGGCGACCGGTTCGTGGCGGAGGAGCGGAGGGCGCTCGCCAGGATCGACGAGGCCGAGGCAGCTCTCGTCGCCGATGCCAAAGCCCAGGCGGCCCCGAACGGTTTGAACGCTATCTGACTCCGTGGGTTTGCAGGCACAGGGTTCGTCACAGGCCGCACGCGCGCAATTGTGTATCTCGGGCTGCTCCGGCAGCCAGGTGTCCATGGTCTCCCTCTCCTCGCTTGCGGGGAGAGGGTCGGGGTGAGGGGTTGGCGCCCGAGGATCAGCCCCCTCACCCTAACCCTCTCCCCCTGCGGGGTAGAGGGGATAGGTTCGGACTCACAAGCGTTTCTAACTGATCGCCGCCCTCGGGCCACGGCTCGAGGCGCAGCGGGCTCGCACCCGACTCGCCGCGCAGTTCGGCGACCTCATTGGCCAGACCGGCTACCGTTATAGCTCGTAGCGAATCCGTGACCCGACGAACCGGATAACCCGCACGTCCGGATCCGGGGAGGCCCAGGGCAGCAACGCCTCGGGCTACCCGACAGCTCCTATGCTTTTGGCAGCCTGCCGCTTGACCGCAGCCCCGAGAGCCCGCGTCACGTCTTCGACGTGACAGGTCTCTGCGGCGATGAGCGCCTCGATGGCATCGCTGTGTCCAAGCACCTCGCGCAACGCCTGGTAATGGGCGAGGGTCATCGTCTCGAGCTCAAGAGCCTTGCTCAAGGCGTCGCGTGACGTGTGGATATCGTCTCGCCTCGCGAAAGGACCGCCGCTTGCGCCAAAGAACTCGTTCAGCGCCTGAGCGCGCAGATACGCCTTGTGCTCTGCGTTCAACGTCGGCTTGCCGGGGCCGGATACCGCGCTCAGGAGCGCGGTGAACTGTCGCTGGTGCTCGCGCTCATCCGCGGCGAGCCTGGAGAAGAGCTCGCGAAGCTCGCGGTCCTGCTCGAATTTCTTGGCGAGGTGGGCGTAGAACCGGCCTCCCATCTCCTCCACCGAGATCGCCAGCTCGACAGCTTCCTTCGGAGTCATCTCCTCCATGCCGTCACCTCTAGCTAAGGCTACCCGCGAAACGGTCCCCATGCGCTCGCCAGATCACCTGTCGCCTCCTTGCTGGCGCGAGTGACCGATCGACTAGTCTTACTTCATTGACCAGTCCGCGAAGGTGCGCCAGCCGATCTTGGGGTTGTCGCGCCTGAGCTTCCCGATCGGGACGGCTGTGCTCTCAAAATGCGGTTGCGCAGGGCTCGCGCGGCGAGACGCGCGCCATGCCGCCGAGTTGCAGCTGGCGTGAGCGGATGAAAACCAGCGCCGCCAGCGAGAGCGCCGCCAGCGCGGCCGGCAACAGCCCGCCCGTGAAGAGCACGAAGAGCGGAACTGCCAGCAGCACCAGCGCCGACATGCCCTCCGCCATTCGCCCCACCACTACCGAGAGCGGCATCGAGGTGGTGAGTGCCACGACCGAGATGGCTCGGGCTCGAGTCGATCAGGAAAGAACGCCAGCGCGCGTATATGGTGACTTGCGCGACCGGGCCGGGGGGCTTCAGAGCGTGGTTGCTGGCTTGCAACTCAAGAGGCACGGGGACTTCGAAAGGGGCTCGCGATGCAGCTGGGGGATGACGGTGACCGCTCGAACGTCGAGGACCGGCGCGGGTCGATGCTGTCCGGCACGGGGGTTCGGCTTGGCCTCGGCGGCACCGTGGTGGTGGCGCTGCTCAGCATCGCGTTCGGGAAGAATCTCTTCTCGGTCGTGGGGAGCCCCTCGACCGTGACCGGTCCCGAGCCTGGGCGCAGCGCCCAGGTGCAGCAGCAGAAAGCCGCCGAAGCCCCTCTCGAGAAGGTCGCGGTGGCGTCCTTCAACGACGTGCAGCGGGTGTGGAGCGAGCGCGTTCAGGGCTTCCGGCCAGCGCGGCTCGTGCTGTTCTGGGATCAGACACGCTCGGGCTGCGGCGAGGCCTCCGCCGGGATGGGGCCATTCTACTGCCCTGCCGACGAGCGAGTGTACATTGACCTCCGCTTCTACCGCGAACTTGCGACGCGCTTCGGCGCTCCCGGCGAGTTCGCGCAGGCGTATGTCATCGCGCACGAGGTGGGCCACCACCTCCAGAAACTGCTCGGCATCGAGCGCAAGGTACGCGTCGCCCAACAGCACGACCCCAGCCGACGTAACGTCCTGTCCGTCCGTCTGGAGCTTCAGGCGGACTGCTTCGCGGGTGCTTGGGGAAAGAGCGCCGACCGGCGGCGGCTCCTCGATCCGGGTGACGTGGAGGCCGGGCTGCGCGCCGCGTCGGCGGTGGGCGACGACCGGCTGCAGCGCGCGGCGACTGGACACGCGAACCCGGAGACGTTCACGCACGGGTCCGCTGAGCAGCGCTCGCGCTGGTTCCGGCGCGGCTTCGAGAGCGGCGACCTCAAGAGCTGCGACACGTTCGGCTCGAATCGGAAGTGATCGTTGACTGCGCGGCGAGTCCGCTAGCCAGCCCCGCCATCGAAGGATCGGCTTTCACCTCGCGGGACTCCCGAGATCGTCCTGTGCTGGCCGAATGAAGCGGCGCCCGGTGGGCAGCCCGCTAGGGGGCAGCCGCACTCCTTCTCCCGGGGGCTGAGCACTGAATTGGGGCTCACCGGGAGGAAAATTTGCGGGCCGATATCGCACGCCTACACTGCGCGCGTGATTCCTCAAGACCGCATCGCCCGGCCGGAAGATGGCAGCGAGCCGCGACCGCCGGCCATAGCGACGCCCGTGCGGTGCGACGGGCAGGGACGAGCCGATGGAAGGGCCGCGTCCGAGCAGCCCGGCGAGGAACGGAAGTCACCCACAGCAAACACCATCGCCCCCTTCCAGCTCCGCGGCCATGGCTTCCCCATGACCCTGCTCAAGGTGCTGGACGCGCGTGATCCGCAGTTCTTCCCCATGCTGGCGGAGAAGATCAGGCAGGCGCCCAGCTTCTTCCAGAACACACCGGTCGTGCTCGACCTGGAGAGCCTTCCCCAGGATGCCCAGTTCGACTTCAGGGACTTCTCCGGCGTCCTCCGCAGCCACGGCCTGGTCGCGGTCGGCCTTCTGGGAGGGGACCGGAGGCGGCAGGAGGACGCAACGGCGGCAGGCCTCGCGCTCTTGCCAGCGCGGCACCGACGTGGTGAGGCCGCGGCCAGAGCCTCCGCGGACAGGGCCGAGCTCCACTATCAACGCACGACGCAGACGATCACCGAACCGGTGCGCTCGGGGCGGCAGCTCTACGCCCAGGGCGGCGACCTCATCGTCTGCGCCCCGGTGAGTGCGGGTGCCGAGCTGCTGGCCGACGGGAACATCCACGTCTACGCGCCGCTCAGGGGCCGCGCGCTCGCCGGCGCCTCGGGAGACAGCACCGCTCGCATCTTCTGTCAGAGCCTGGAAGCCGAGCTCGTGTCCATAGCCGGCCTCTATCTCGTGAGCGAGGACATGGGCCGGGACGTCCATCGCCGGCAGGTGCAGGTCCATGTCCGCGACGAACGCCTGCACATCGACCTCATGAACCAGTGATCGGGATTCCGGCGAGATCGTGGAAGCCGGCCACCACCAATCGGGAGACGAAATCTTGGCAAATGTGATCGTGATGACCTCGGGCAAGGGCGGCGTGGGCAAGACCACCTCCAGCGCCGCGTTCGGGACGGGGCTCGCACTGAGAGGGTTCAAGACCTGCATCATCGACTTCGACGTGGGCCTTCGGAATCTCGACCTCATCATGGGGTGTGAACGCCGCGTGGTGTTCGACTTCATCAACGTCATCCATGGCGAGGCGAGGCTCAATCAGGCGCTCATCAAGGACAAGCGCGTCGAGAACCTGTTCATCCTCCCCACCAGCCAGACGCGCGACAAGGACGCGCTCACCACGAGCGGCGTCGAGCAGGTGCTGGAGGAGCTCAAGAAGGACTTCGACTACATCATCTGCGACAGCCCAGCCGGCATAGAGAAGGGGGCGCTCATGGCCCTCTACTTCGCGGACGACGCGATCATCGTCGCCAATCCCGAGGTTTCGTCCGTGCGCGATAGCGACCGCATCCTGGGCGTCCTCCAGGCGAAGTCCTACCGCGCCGAGCACGGGCTGGCGCCGGTGCGCGAGCATCTCCTCATCACGCGCTACGATCCCAGGCGGGTGGAGCGTGGCGAGATGCTCAGGGTCGACGACGTGCTGGAGATCCTCGCCGTCCCGCTCCTGGGCGTCATCCCGGAGAGCCCCGCCGTCCTCCGCGCCAGCAACGTGGGGATGCCCGTCGTGCTGGACGAGGACTCGAACGCCGGCCTCGCCTATGCCGATGCGGTGGCCCGCTTCCTGGGCGACTCCGTGGAGCACCGCTTCCTGAAGCCCGACCGGAAGGGCCTGTTCGACCGCCTGCTGCGGAGGACGGCATGAACATCCTGGAGTTCTTCCGCGCGTCCAGGCGGCCGAGCTTCGCCGCAACGGCCAAGGAGCGCCTGCAGATCCTGCTCGCGCACGAGCGAGCGGACCGCGACAGCCCCGACTTCCTCCCCCAGCTGCAGAGGGAGCTGCTGGACGTCGTCAAGAGGTACCTGGCCATCGACGATGACAAGGTGGCGGTCAGGCTTCAGCGCGAGAGCGGCTGCTCGTTGCTGGAGGTGAACGTGGAGCTGCCACTGAGCGCGGGGACCAAGGGGCACCGGTCGGCGCGGGCGGGCGCTTGATGGGCACCGCCGTCATCACCTCGTAGCGGGACCGCACCAGGAAATGGCCCGGCTTTCGCTCAAATCGGATTACCTCGCTCACCTCGTCGGCGCGGGCTTCTGTCCCCGCGTCGTGCGAGGTCTGCTCGAGTTCGAGGTGTACAGGCGCCCGGCCGAGGGACGGTGGTTCCTGCAAGCCCAGATCGAGGCCGATGGGCGCGTTGACGTGGGCCTCACGCAGGACGTGGGCTGGGGGAACTTCATCGGGCCCATTCACCGAGCCACCTCGGCAGCTGCCCTCGCGCGCGCCTTGCCCGACATCATCAGGTCGCTCGAGGATCTCGCCGCGGCAGACTACAAGCTGCGCTGCCCGAAGTGCCGCTCATGGACGGTCGTGAGGAGCGGCGAAGATGGCCCGGTCCTGTCATGCGCACAGCGGCGGAGGCACAGCCAACTCGATGACGATGCCGCCGAGGAACCGCCGTGCCGAGGGACCCTGCCGCTACGGGCACTCCACATCCATGGCGAGGCCCCCGCTGCCGGCGCCCCGCCTGCAGGCGGGGCCCAGGGGATGCAGTAGGTCCGGGCCGCCTCCGTCGCGCGCTCGGGGCCCCCGGCTTCTCCCCGACTTGGAAGGCCGCTGGATCGTTCGGTTTTTCCGACGAACCGGCGGCCTTCCCCTTTTGAGCCGCCGCACATTTCGCCGCAATGAGGCGCGGCGGTGGGTGGGATCCTGTACCTGCCGTTCCTTCAACTCCTCCAAATCACTCAGCGTCGCGCCGCGGCAAGACCCGACGTACTTGGCTCCGAGCCAAGGGACCGGGATTCACTCGCGGTAGCTCATTGTGGACGAACGTGCCCCCCGGCAGCGCCGCGAGGAGGCGAACGGTGGCGCGAGAAGCGACGCTCCCGGCGCTGCGTACCCATGCATGGGCTGTCGGAGTTGTCTGCTACTCGGGCTCCATGGCACCCCCACGCAAAACCGCTTCCAAGATCAAGGTACCGCCGCCTCGCGGCGCGGAGTGGATCGCGGCGTACCGCCGGTGGGGCCGCTGTTCATAGGAGACAGTCGATGAGCGAGTACCAGTACTACGAGTTCCAGGCGATCGATCGGCCGCTCACCCAGCGCGAGATGGGGGAGCTGCGCTCCTGTTCCTCGCGCGCCACCATCACGGCTACACGGTTCGTGAATAGCTATTCGTTTGGAAACTTCAAGGGAAACCCATCGCAGTGGATGGAGAAGTACTTCGACGCGTTCCTCTATCTGGCTAACTGGGGCGCTCACGAGCTGATGCTCCGATTCCCCCTGCGTGTGCTCGATCTCGCCACGGCAAAGCGGTACTGCCGCGGCGAATCAGCAGCAGGGCGGGCGAAGGGCGACCACGTCATCCTCGAGCTGCGCTCGGAGGACGAGGGCGGCGAGTGGGTGGAAGAGGACGACGGACAGCTCTCGTCGCTCATCTCCTTGCGCGCGGACGTCGCTGGCGGGGACCTCCGCGCGCTCTACCTGGCCTGGCTTCTCTGCGTGCAAACCGAGGAGCTCGGCGAGGCCGAAGAGGAACCCCCGTGCCCACCCGGGCTTGGCAAGCTCACGGCCCCGCTGGAGGCATTCGTCGACTTCCTGCGCATCGACCGCGATCTCATCGCGGTAGCCGCCGCGCGCAGCCCGGATGCGGTATCCAACGCGGCGACGGCGGAGATTGAGAGCTGGGTGACGGAGTTGCCGGAATCGGAGAGGACTGGGCTCCTGGTTCGACTGATGGAGGGGACCGAAGTCCACCTGCGCGCAGAGCTCCTCCGACGCTTTCGCGACTCCCGCGGCGTGGCCTCGCGCGCGAGCGCTGACAGAGCGCGAACCGCGGGCGAGCTTCTGAAGGCAGCCGAGCAGTGTGCCGAGGAGCGGAGCCGGAAGGAGGCCGAACAGGCCGAACGCGAGCGCGCCCGGAAGGAGCGCGAAGCGGCCGCGGCCCGAGACCGCCACCTCGACAGCCTGGCGAAGCGCGAGGCCCAGGCATGGGACGAGCTTCGCGCGCTCGTCGCCACCAAGCAGCCCGCCAAGTACGACGAGGCGGTCCATCTCCTGCGCGACCTGCGGGATCTCGGCCTCCGAAAGGGACGGGCAGACGAGGTCGCGGCGCGCGTCCGCAAGCTCTGCGTCGAGCACGCCAGGAAGCCGAGCTTCATCGAGCGGCTCAGGAAGGCGGGACTGGCGGTGGAGGCCCGGCCATGAAAGTTGGCCAGCGCGGACGAGGGAGTGTGGATCGCGGTGTGATCCGGCGCCAGTGCTTGCCGAAAACCTCATCCGCACGAAATCAGTTGAGCCGCAGCGTCTTGCGCCGGTAGCGTCCGCGGTGTGTGGACCTTGATCCGGACCATCTGTGGGACCGCCAGGTCATCCCTTCGGACGAAGCATGAGCTCGCGATGGAGAATCTCGCGCTCCGCCACCAGATCGGCGTCCTCTCTCGTGCCCTCGGTGATCGACGTCCTCGCTTCGGGAGCCGGGATCGGGCTCTGTGGGTAGTCCTGGCTCGCCGGTGGAAGGCCTGGCGGTACGCCCTCGCGATCGTCCAGCCGGCCACGGTGGTCCGATGGCATCGCGAGGGGTTCAGGCGCTTCTGGAGCCGGAGGAGCCGGGCGGGCCGTGGGGGCCGTGGGGGCCGGCCCGCCTTGGATCGCGAACTGGTCCGCGTCGATGGGCCGCAGCGCCGCCACTATCGCCTGTTCTGCGTGCTCGAACGGGACGGCGCAAGCGTCGACCTCGGCGGCCCGAGCCTCGTGCTCATCACCGGCATGGACAAGTCGTTCCGCACGACCCTCAGCGGCGAGGACTACGCCAGGGTCCGCAGGCTCGGCGACGAGTACAAGCGCCGGGATCCGCGTTCCGTTGCAAAGTAGGGTCTATCCGGCCCGGCGAGTGCGCGCGGCCGCGGAGCGATGCACGACGCGGCGGCCCGTGTTGGGAACGAGTTCGAGATGACAGCCGAGGGCGGACACGATCTTGAGAACGGTGGACATCGTCGGGTTGCCACCTGTGTCCGTCAGAAGCCGTCGGACGATCTCTGGCTTCGCGTCGATCCGGCGCGCCAGGTCGGCCTTCGTGAGCCCCGAGCGCTCCCGCGCCTGCTCGAGCGCCTGGATGAGCCCGTCGACCGCCTCGATCTCCGCTCGCGCCTGGGTGTACTCGGCGGCAAAGGTCGGATCCTTCATCCGCTCGTCGAAATACCGGTCGAAACCTGTCTTGGTCCTGCGGGCCATCACGCCTCCGTAACCTATATGCTACGCGCTGCGAGGCTCGCGCACAAGCCCCGCAGGACGAGCTGGCGGGGCAGACATGCCAGGGCTCCGTGACGCGCTCGCGGAGGGGTGGCGCTCGCGAAGCCTTGCACCGTCCACGCGCCCAGGGCGCCCTGGGCTCGCAACAGGTTCGCACGCAGGTGCCCGATGGCCGCGCGTCGAGCATGACGAAGAGGCCGAAGAGGAATGACGACGCGACAAGGCTCCTCGACGCGTTCGACGGGCAGGACGAGGAGCGTCAGCGTTGCGGCGCCTGGCGGCACCGCTTCGTCGTGCGCTTCCACGATCTTCGGCGACGGCTCCGGTCGTCCGCAGAGGCTCCTTCGCGTACTCGTGCTCACTTCGTGCACGTGCAGACAGCGAGAGCGGGTTTGGGAGTGGGGGAGGGGGCCGCATTCGTGGCGGCGGAGGGCGCCCGCCTCTCGATCTTCTGGGCCTTCTCGTAGAACGCTTGCCGGCGCTCCGACGAGACATCGGAAGCAAACGCGCTGGCTGAGGTGACCACGAGAGCGGCGGCGACGATCATCTTGGCGAACATGTGTGGCCTCGATGCCGGTGGGTGATCTGGAGCGATCTACCGGCGCGACCGACTCCGATGCGCTGTGGTTTTTGCATCGCGCGAGCCACCGCCGACGCAGTTGAAATCTCAGGAGATCAATCGAGTTGGTGGGGCTTGCCGTGTGACCGCCGCCGTCACGCAGTGATGACCGCGTCCGACAGATGGAAGGGCCGTCCAACGGATCGCGCCCGGCCATGCGGTACGAGGCGTCCGCCAGGTCCAAGCTTGTGCGGGTCGGTCAGGCCATGGCGCGCCGGAGCAGCTGCGCGTTGAGCGCAACGATGACCGTGCTCGCGGACATGAGCACCGCCCCGAGTGCCGGACCGAGTAGCACGCCCCACGAGGCAAGGACACCTGCCGCGCGCGGGATCGCGATCACGTTATACCCGGCGCCCTTCGACGTGCTGCGGCTACGCGTGTTGGCAGCAGGCCTTCGCGCAAGCCGTCATCCGCATCTCGGTATGTTGGCACCGAGCACCGTTGGCCGCTCGCGCTTCATCGGTGCTGGATACGGTTCGGATCCCGCACGCGGCGAGACGGGGGGCCGACGGTAGCCGCCTAGCCGCGAGCGCCCGGGCTTCGTCCGTGCTGGACGGGACCCGGCTTACCTTCGGGACCGCGGGGAAGCAGGAGAAGGTGACCCAGGCGGAGAAGACCGCTCCTTCCACCCATAGTGGCCACACGATGGTTTGTTCCTGCAGCATGTGACCTTTCGTGGCCCTCCCCCAAGATGGGCGCGGGTGGTGGGAATCGGCTCCGCCCGCGCTATCTTGCCCCGGCGACTTCACGAACTCACAGCGAGATGGGGCGAGCCCGATTTGCGTCGAGAGAAGCCGTCCATAACCGTTAACAGGCAAGGCCGGGCCCCCCAGAGCACGAGCTACTCCTCGTTGGGTGGGCGACCGCCTCGCACATGCAGTCTCCGCACCTCGAAAGGAAAGCACTCACCATGAAGATTCTGAGCGCACTCGTAGTCGTCGTGTTCGTCGCTGCTGCGTCATCGGCTCTTGCTCAGGGTTCACCTTCAGAGAAAGGAGACGACGCAGAGATGATGGACGGCGGGGCGCATCCGAAGTCACACAAGGGCAAGAAGCACGAGAAGTCGAAGAAGATGGACGGTGGCATGATGGACCACCACGGCGGCATGATGGACGGCGGGTCCATGGACCACGGCGGCATGATGGAGGGTCATCCCGGCACGGATGGCGGGATGTAGCGGTAGCCTCCGCCACCCGCGTAGAGGACGACGACAGCGCCTCGAGCCAGGTGGCCGCAGGCGGGCGCCTTCAGCTCGCGATGTTCCAGACGCCCATCATCCCGATGTCCTCGTGCTCCACGATGCCGAACACGCTACCGGGTCCCTGCGTTGCGGCTCATGATGAGGCGCAGCGTTTGGTGTTACTGCGCGCTCCCGCCATCGGTCCCGCCGGCGGTGGGCGAGCCGCCATCAGAGTGGAATCCCCCGTCAGCGTACGTGCAGCCAGGCATGGTGTGGTCGAAGGGAATCGTGCCGCCGTCCGGCATCACCCAGCCGCCGTCCATCATGGCGGGACCGGTGCCACCGCCCATGCCCATTCCGCCGCCCATCATCCCGCCCGAGCCCATCATCGTACCCACCTCGTCGGCCCGCATGCGCATGTGGTCGGCGAACTCCTGCATCGCTTGAACGTGGCGCGTCGCCTCGACTCGATTCGCTGCCATGTCGGGAGACGTGCACGCGATTCCGAGATGATGCGCGAGCTCGTGCTGCATGACGCCCGAGCCACACTCCATGTCGGCGCCCATCATCTGGCCCATGGAGCTCATGGCCGCGTCCATGCGGCCGCTCATCTGCGCGACGCGATCGATGTTCGGCTGGACCTGCGTCGTGTACTGCTGCACGGCGGCGGTGCAGTCAGCCGGGGTCGCCATGTTCGCCGTCGATGTCTGATAGCTCGCGGCCGAGCCTGCGACGTTCGATGGGCGGCTCGATGAGCGGAGGGTCGACCACCGGCGGCGCAACGACGGGAGCGCCCGGTTCGACGACCGGCGGCAACTCGACGCCGATGGGCGGAAAGCGTTAGTCGCCTGTCTCGGCGGCGTCCATGGACCGCCTCCCCCAGGGCACACGACGTGCAGTTCGAGCGTGACATCCACGGGCAATTGCCCACCACGCATATCGAGGATTGATGCCATGAAAAGACTACTCATCACGTTCAGTCTGGTGCTCGCCCCTGCGTTGGCATTCGCCAGCGACCATGAAGAGGTCCATATCGCGCTCCAAAGCCCCGAGATGGCCGTCGTTCAACCCGGCGTCCAGGTCGTGGTGGGCCAGGAGGACGAGGTCTTCTACACGAACCACCACTACTGGCTCCACCGTGACGCGGGCTGGTACCACGCGAGACACCATAGCGATCCGTTCGTCTTCGTCGAGAGCCACCACGTGCCATCCGCGCTGGTGACCTTCCCTCTCGGGCACTACCGTCACTATCATGCGCACCACGCCTACGCCGGCGATGACGGCTACAACGACGGCTACGGTCAGCATGGCTCCGGTGGCTGCGGTGGCGGCGGCCATGGCCACTGACAGCGGTGCTCGCTTGCATTGAGCCCGTTCCCGTAGCGCGGGGGCTTGTCCCCCGCTTGGCGTGTCGAGGCGGGGCACAAGGCCCCGCGCTACAGAATGCACGCCCACGTCATCAGCGCGCTCGCGGCCCGGCGCAAATCGGGCGAACTGCCTCGCAGACAAGAGCCCGCGCCGGAGCCCCTTGAAGCCCCGCGGATGCGGGTGCTTCAGTGCTGGCCATCGCCCGCCTCGCGAGCTGCGCCCCTCACCTCCACGGCCTCGGGCCGAGCGCCACCCCTCTTGGCATGCACAACAACCCGGTCGCCCTCACGCAGCTCTGCTCGGGTGACGGGGCGCTTCTCGGCGATGAACCGCGTCTGTGACGTGAGCGCGAAGCTCTGATCCCCATGCTTGGTACTGATAGTGAGGCTACCGTCGGAGATGGTCTTCACGACGCCTCGTGCATCGGTCCCGCCCTCGTGAGCGCGTGCCGGCACCGATACGCACAGGGCCAACGCGCCCGCGACTGCTGCGAAGTACTTGCGTCTCATCTCTTACCTCCACGCGCGACAGGCAGTGGGTCCACCG
>JBGQLS010000118.1:0-14477 GCA_041500205.1 Anaeromyxobacteraceae bacterium
CCATCGGGGCCCCACCCCGGCCACGCCGCAGAGCGATCGCATTCTTCGACGGGTCTTGAACGGTCCTCCGGCTTCAGAACGTCATTCTTCCGCCAAGGAATCCAGAGCCCCAACCGTGGCCCGTGGCGCCAGGAATGTCCGCCGCAGTGCGCGGAATTGCCCCGTCGACAGCGGAGGTGAATCGTGGTCTCTCTTTGGCCGCGTGAAACCAGGCGTCGCGCGCCCCTGGCGTGCACGCTTCGACGAAACCGCCGAGGTCGCGGATGCACGAAGCCCCCGAATCGCCTCGCGTCGCGCGCCCCACCCTCCGGCTGGCGGTCATCGGCCACGTCGAGCACGTCACGCTCGGGCGCGTGTCCGCCGTCCCGGGGCCAGGCGACATCGCGCACCTCGAGTCCCCGCGCTGGTTCCCGGGGGGTGGCGGTGGAGTGGCCTTCTCACAGCTCGTGAAGAGCTCCGCCGAGGTACACCTCTTCACTGCGGTCGGCAACGACGAGGCCGCGACACAGGTCGAGGTGGAGATCGCCCGCACCGGCGCGCGGATCCACGCGGCGCGCAGGGACGAGCCTCACACGCGCGACGTGGTCATGATCACGCCGGACGGCGAGCGCACCATCGTGGTGGTCGGGGAGCCGCTTCACCCTCGCGCCGTCGACCTTCTCCCCTGGGACCTCATCGCCGGCTGCGACGCCGCCTACTTCACGGCCCAGGGCCCCGGAGCGCTCCGGGCGGCGCGCGCGGCGCGGCTGCTGGTGGTCACCGCCCGCCGGCGGCCGGCCCTGGTGCGCGCCGGGGTGCGCGCCGACATCGTCGTGGGGAGCGCCCTCGATCCGCGCGAGGCGAGCGTGCTCGCCGACTACCCCGTCACCCCCGGGGCGCTCGTGCTCACCGAGGGCAGGAGGGGCGGTCGCATCGAGACAGCGTCCGGCACGGTTCGCTTCCCGGCCCCACCGCCGCCGGACAGGACCGTCGCCGCGTACGGGGCCGGCGACACTTTCGCGGGCGCGCTCACCTTCTACCTCGCGGCCGGGATGCCTCTCGCGGCGGCCTGCGAGCGCGCCGGGTTCCACGCCGTGGCCGTGCTCGGCGGCTTCGACCCGCGAGACCGCCAGCTTCCGCTCTCCCTCCCGTGAGAGGGCGAGAGGGGGAGCGCCGCGGCGCTCTCTCGGCCGCCCGGGAGCCTGGATCGGCGCCGCGCGCGGGTTCACGTTTCTTCATGAAGGCGACAGGCGCGCTTCGTCCCCGAGATTCAGCATGCTTACGCCGGCCGCTGCGAGGTCGTGGTCGCGTGGCCGGCGAGCGACCCAACGCCGGCGTTGACGAGGGACGGTCGAGACAGTACTTGCATAAACAACTATTGCATATGCAAGAATATCTCGGCCTACTCATCGCCGTCGCGCGCCGCCGCCTCAAGCAAGCCGTGCTGTCGCGGGTGGACCGGCGCCGGCTCTCGGTCCAGCAATTCTGGATGCTGGTGGCGCTCTCCGAGCACCCAGGCGTGTCGCAGGCGCGCATCGCGGAGCGGCTGCACGCGGACGCGCCGACCGTCTCCCGGGCGCTCTCGGGGCTGCTCGAGCGCCGGCTCGTCCGCACGGACCTCGATCCCTCTGATCGGCGCCGCACGCGCGTCACCTTGACCGCCGCCGGACAGCGCCTCGTCGCCGAGCTCGCCCCGGTGGCGGCCGAGATCCGGGCCGCGGTCATCGATCGGATGAGTCCGGAGGAGATCGCGGCGGTCCGCAACGGCCTGCTCCGGGTCATCGACAACCTCGAACGCTTCGAGACGCGCCCTCCGCGTCACCTGGTTAATCCATGACCAATCGAATCGAACTGCTCTTCGGCGTCCTTCTCCTCGCAGCCGCTCCTGCCCTGACTGCAGCGGGGGACAAGCCCCTGCGCTACGGAATGTCCCTCGTCGCGGCCGGGGACGAGCCCCCACGCCACGGGATCTCCCTCGTCGCGGCCGGGGACAAGCCTCCACGCCACGGGATCTCCCTCGTCGCGGCCGGGGACAAGCCTCCGCCCAATGGAATGTCCCTCCTCGCGGCGGCGCAGGCGCCCCGCGGCGAGCCCGCCCCCTCCCCTGCGCAGCCCGCGCCGAGCCCAACGCGCGTGCTCACGCTCGCGGAGGCAGTCCGCAACGCGCGCGAGCGCCAGCCCCAGCTCCTGCAGGCGCAGGCCGGCTCGAGGGCCGCAGGCGCGCGGGCCGACCAGGCGCGCTCGGGGCTCCTGCCGCAGCTCACCGGCACCGCCTCGTACGCGCGGGAGACGGCGAACTTCGCCCCGCGCCCTGGGCTGACCACGACCTCCTCCGGGACGGCTACGACCTCCGGCCAAACGGCAGGATCGTCGAGCTTCCACACCGTCAACTTCTACTCGTTCGGCGCCACCCTCTCCCAGCTCATCTACGACTTCGGGCAGACCTCGGGGAAGTGGCGGGCCGCGCAGGCGAGCTCGGAGGCGCAGCGGGACAGCGAGCACGCGACGCTCTTCCAGGTGACGCTCGGCGTGCAGACGGCCTTCTTCACCGCGCGCGCGGCAAAGGACCTCGTGGGCGTCGCGCGCGACAACCTCGCCAACCAGGACGCCCACCTGCGCCAGATCGAGGGCTTCGTCCGCGCCGGGACGCGCCCCGAGATCGACCTGGCGCAGGCGAGGACGGACCGCGCCAACGCCGCCGTCCAGTTCATCAACGCCCAGAACACCTACGAGACGACCAAGGCCCAGCTCAACCAGGCCATGGGCGTCGAGGCAGCCACGGACTACGACGTCGCGAGCGACACCCTTCCGCCAGTCGACGGAGAGGAGCAGCCCCTTGATCCACTGCTCTCGGAGGCGCTAGGGCACCGGCCGGACTACGCCGCGCTCGAGCAGCAGGCGAGGTCCCAGGAGCTCACGCTGCGCTCCGTGAACGGTGGGTATGCCCCATCGCTCGGCGTGTCCACCGGGATAACCGACGTGGGCCAGGCGCTCGACTCCACCACCTGGAACTGGAACGCCACGGTGACCCTGACCTGGAACATCTTCCAGGGCGGGCTCACCCGGGCGCAGTCCCAGGAAGCAGAGGCGAACCTGGACTCGGCGAGGGCCCAGATCGCCACCCTCCGGCAGCAGGTCCGGGTGGACGTCGTCCAGGCGCAGCTCGCGGTGCGAGCCAACAGGGAGACCCTCTCCGCGGCCGGCGAGGCCCTCGTGAACGCCCGCGAGCGACTGCGCCTGGCCGAGGGGCGCTACCAGGCTGGAGTGGGAAACGTGATCGAGCTGGGCGACGCCCAGGTGGCGCTCACCACGGCCGCCGCGCAGCGCGTCCAGGCCGAGTACAACCTCGCTTCCTCGCGCGCGCAGCTCTTGCGGGCCCTGGGGCGGGAGGTGCCCAATGTCTGAAGTTCCAGCGAAGCCCGCGTTTCCCCGTGAGGAGGCGGCCGAGCCGCCTGCTCCCTCAGCGGGCAGCGGCCAGGGCCGGCGGCGCAGGAGATGGATCGTCCTGGCCGTCGCTGCCGTGGTCCTGGTCGGCGCGCTCGTGGCGCTGCGTGGCCGCCATTCGGGCGGCAGCGCGCCTCCCGCGCGAGCGCCCGACGCGCAGGCGCGGCCCGTACCGGTGGCGGCCGCGGCGGTGGCGAAGCGCGACGTGCCGATCTTCCTCGACGGGCTCGGCAACGTCACCGCCTTCAAGACCGTCACGGTGAAGACTCAGGTCGACGGCCGCCTCGACCAGGTGCTCTTCCGCGAGGGCCAGCTCGTGCGCCGGGGGCAGGTGCTCGCGCAGATCGACCCGCGGCCCTTCCAGATCCAGCTGCACCAGGCGGAGGGCGCGCTGGCGCGGGACCAGGCCCAGCTCACGAACGCACAGCTCAACGTGAAGCGCGACCGGCAGCTCGTGGCGGAGAAGCTGATCGCCCAGCAGCAGCTCGACGCCGACCTCGCGCTGGCCGGTCAGCTCGAGGGCACGGTGCAGATCGACAAGGCCGCCATCGAGACCGCCCGGCTCAACCTCGACTACGCGCGCATCAGCGCGCCCATCGACGGGGTGACCGGCATCCGGCTCGTGGATCCGGGTAACGTCGTCCACGCCTCCGATCCCAGCGGCATCGTGGTGATCACCCAGCTCGATCCCATCGCGGTCCTGTTCACGCTCCCTCAGGACCAGCTCACCCCCGTCTCGGAGCAGCTCGCGCGCGGCCCCCTCCCCGTGGACGCCCAGAGCCGCGACGGCTCGACCCTCCTCGGCAGCGGCGAGCTCGCGCTCATCGACAACCAGATCAACCAGGCGACCTCCACCATCCGGCTCAAGGCGATCGTCCCCAACCCTCGCCGGCTGCTCTGGCCCAACCAGTTCGTCAACGTGCGCCTGCGCCTCACCACGCGGACGGGAGCGCTCGTCCTGCCCGCCACCGCCATCCAGCGCGGCCCCAATGGAACGTTCGTCTACGTCATCGGGAGCGACATGACGGCGATGCCGCGGCCGGTGGAGGTCGGTCTGACCCAGGGCGACCTCGCCCTCGTCACGCGCGGCGTGGAGGAGGGCGAGCGCGTGGTGGTGGACGGCCAGAACCAGCTCAAGCCCGGGAGCCGCGTCGTCGCGCGCGAGCAGGGCAAGCCTTCCGGGGGCGCCAAGGTCGCCGGCGACGGAGCGGACGCCGCCCGATCCGGCGGCGGAGGCGCGGGGCGATGAGCGTCTCCGAGCCGTTCATCCGGCGGCCGGTCGCGACCACGCTCCTCACGTTCGGCCTGCTCCTGGCCGGACTCATCGGCTACCGGCAGCTCCCCGTCTCGGCGCTGCCGCAGGTCGACTATCCCACCATGGTGGTGTCGACCCAGCTCCCCGGCGCGAGCGCCGAGACCATGGCGTCGGCGGTCACGACGCCGCTCGAGCGGCAGTTCGGGCAGATGCCGGCCCTGTCGCAGATGACGTCGGTGTCGAGCTTCGGCTCCTCCCAGATCACGCTCCAGTTCAACCTCGACCGCAACATCGACTCCGCCGAGCAGGACGTGCAGGCCGCCATCAACGCCGCCTCGAACCTGCTCCCGCCCGGCCTGCCCGCGCCACCGACCTACAGCAAGGCGAACCCGGCCGACACCCCCATCCTCACGATCGCCGTCAGCTCCGACACGCTCCCCCTCGACCAGGTCGACGACTACGCCGACTCGATCCTTGCCCAGAAGATCTCGCAAGTGGCGGGTGTCGGCCTGGTGGCCATCAACGGAGGGCAGAAGCCGGCCGTGCGCGTGCAGGTCGATCCGGCGGCGCTGGCCGGCGCGGGCCTCTCGCTCGAGGACGTACGGCAGGTCCTGGTGCAGGCGAACGTGAACCAGGCCAAGGGCAACCTGGACGGGCCGCGCCAGGACTTCACGCTCGCGGCCAACGACCAGCTCTACAAGGCTGCCAGCTTTCGACCCCTCATCCTCGCCTACCGGAACGGTTCGCCCATCAGGCTGGACGAGGTGGCGGACGCCGTCGACGGCGTGGAGAACGCCCAGCTCGCCGGCTGGGCCGGGGACAAGCGCGCCATCATCCTCAACGTCCAGCGCCAGCCCGGCGCCAACGTCATCCAGGTGGCCGAGCGCGTCAAGGCGCTCCTCCCCCGCCTCTCCTCCGCGCTCCCGCAGGGGCTCCGAGTCCAGATCCTGGGCGACCGCACCGAGACGGTGCGCGCCTCGGTGAACGACGTGCAGTTCACGCTCGTCTTGACGGTGCTGCTGGTGGTGGCGGTCATCTACGTCTTCCTGCGCAGCTTGCGCGCCACCATCATCCCCGGCGTGGCCGTGCCGCTCTCGCTCATCGGCACCTTCGGCGTGATGTACCTGTGCGGCTACAGCCTCAACAACCTCTCGCTGATGGCGCTCACCATCTCGACCGGCTTCGTGGTCGACGACGCGATCGTCATGATCGAGAACATCTCCCGCTACGTGGAGCAGGGGGAGACGCCATTCCAGGCCGCGCTCAAGGGCTCGAAGCAGATCGGCTTCACCATCGTCTCGCTCACGGTGTCGCTCATGGCGGTGCTCATCCCGCTGCTCTTCATGGGCGGCATCATCGGGAGGCTCTTCCGCGAATTCGCGGTCACGCTCGCCATCGCCATCGGCGTCTCGGCGGTGCTCTCCCTCACGCTCACGGCCATGATGTGCGCGCACCTCCTCCGGGCGCACGAGGAACCGAGCCGCCTGGCGCGCCTCTTCGAACGCCTCTTCGAGCGGATGGTGGCGCTCTACGATCGGAGCCTGCAGTGGGTGCTGGGCCACCAGCCACTCACGCTGGCGGTCACCGTCGGCACGGTCGCGCTGACGGCGCTGCTGGCGGTCGTCATCCCGAAGGGCTTCTTCCCGGTCCAGGACACCGGGGCCATCGTGGGCATCTCCGAGGCGCCGCCCGACGCCTCGTTCGAGAGCATGATGAGCCGGCAGCGGGCGCTCGCCGAGGCCGTCATGTCCGACAGGGACGTCGCCACGGTGGCGTCCTTCATCGGCGCGGACGGGACGAACGCGACCACCAACAGCGGCCGCCTCTCCATCTCGCTCAAGCCCCGCGAGGAGCGCAGCGCGAGCGCCGAGGACATCATCGCGCGCCTCAAGGCCAAGGCCGCTTCGGTCCCGGGCATCGCGGTGTACCTGCAGCCGGTGCAGGACCTCCAGATCGAGAGCCGCACCAGCCGCACCCAGTACCAGTACACCCTCGAGGACGCGGACTTCACCGAGCTCGCCGACTGGGCGCCCAGGGTCCTCGCCAAGCTGCAGTCGCTCCCGCAGCTCCGGGACGTGGCGAGCGACCAGCAGACGTCGGGCCTGCAGCTCAAGCTGACGATCGACCGCGACACGGCCTCGCGGATGGGGATCCAGCCGCAGGCCATCGACGACGCCCTGTACGACGCCTTCGGACAGCGGCAGGTCTCCACCATCTTCACCCAGCTCAACCAGTACCGAGTCATCCTGGAGGTGAAACCCGAGTTCCAGCAGAACCCCGACGCCCTGAACCGGATCTACGTCCGCTCGCCGACCGGCGACCAGGTCCCGCTGGCCGCCTTCACGCGCTTCGAGCGCACCGTCGCTCCGCTCGCCATCAGCCACCAGGGGCAGTTCCCCGCCGTCACCATCTCCTTCGACCCCGCGCCCGGCGTCTCACTGGGCGAGGCGGTGGACGCGATCAACCGCGCCGACCAGGAGATCGGCCTTCCGCCCAGCGTGCGCGCCGACTTCGCGGGGGCGGCCCAGGCATTCCGGGAATCGCTGGCGAGCGAGCCCCTCCTCATCCTGGCGGCGCTCATCACGGTCTACATCGTCCTGGGCGTGCTCTACGAGAGCTACATCCACCCGGTCACGATCCTCTCCACCCTCCCCTCCGCGGGCGTGGGCGCCTTTCTCGCGCTCATGGTGACCCGGACCGAGTTCAGCATCATCGCGCTCATCGGGATCATCCTGCTCATCGGGATCGTGAAGAAGAACGCCATCATGATGATCGACTTCGCGCTCGAGGCGGAGCGCGAGCAAGGCCTCACCACGCGCGACGCCATCTACCAGGCCTGCCTCCTGCGCTTCCGGCCCATCATGATGACCACCATGGCGGCGCTCCTGGGCGGACTCCCGCTGGCGCTTGGCTCCGGGACGGGCTCGGAGCTGCGCCGGCCGCTCGGCATCAGCATCGTGGGCGGCCTCCTCATCTCGCAACTCCTGACGCTCTACACCACGCCCGTCGTGTACCTGTACATGGCGCGGCTGGGCCGGTTCCTGCGGCGGGGGCGCGCCCGCGAGGATCAACCGCGCCTCGTCGACGAACCCCTCTCCCAGACCCTTCCCCCGCATGCGGGGGGCGGGAGATGACCGCTCGATGACCATCTCGGGTCCGTTCATCCGGCGCCCGGTCGCCACCACGCTGCTCGCGGCGGGTCTGCTCCTGGCGGGCGCCGCGGCCTACACGCAGCTGGCGGTGGCGCCCTTGCCGCGGGTGGACTTCCCCACCATCAACGTCAACGCCGGCCTGCCAGGTGCGAGCCCGGAGACGATGGCCTCGGCGGTGGCCACCCCGCTCGAGCGGCGCTTCGGACGCATCGCCGGCCTGGCCGAGATCACCTCGGTGAGCTCGCTCGGTCAGACCAGCCTCACGCTCCAGTTCGACCTCGACCGCGACGTGGACGCGGCCGCCCGCGACGTGCAGGCGGCCATCAACGCCGCCGCCGGCGATCTGCCCGCCAACCTGCCCACCCGGCCCAACTTCCGGAAGGTGAACCCCTCCGACGCGCCCATCCTCATCCTGTCCCTCACCTCCGACACGCTGCCGCTGGCGCAGGTCTACGACGCCGCCAACGCCGTGCTGGCGCAGAAGATCTCGCAGGTCGACGGCGTGGGGCAGGTCTTCGTGGGCGGCGGCCAGCAGCCGGCGGTGCGCGTCCAGGTGGATCCGACGGCGCTGGCAGGACTCGGCCTCGGGCTCGAGGACGTGCGGGCGGTGCTGGCCCAGGCGAACGTCGATCGTCCCAAGGGATCGCTCTCCGGCCCGGAGCAGACCCACGTCATCGCGGCCAACGATCAGCTGCTCCGCGCCGACGGCTTCCGGCCCCTCGTCATCGCGTACCGCAACGGCTCGCCGGTCCGCCTGGGCGACGTGGCCACCGTCCAGGACGGCGTGGAGAACACCCGCGTCGCCGGCTGGGCCGACGGCCGGCGCGCCGTGCTCATGATCATCCGGCGCCAGCCAGGCGCGAACATCATCGACGTCATCGACCGGGTGAAGGCGCTCCTCCCTCAGCTCTCGCGGTCGATCTCGCCGGCCATCGACGTCAAGGTGACGCTCGACCGGAGCCAGACCATCCGCGCCTCCGTGCACGACGTGGAGTTCACGCTCGTCCTCAGCGTCTTGCTGGTGGTGCTGGTGGTCTTCCTGTTCCTGCGCAGCGGGTGGGCCACCACCATCCCCAGCGTCGCCGTGCCGCTCTCGCTGCTCGCCACCTTCGGCGGGATGTACCTGCTCGGCTACAGCATCAACAACCTCTCGCTCATGGCGCTGACCATCTCGACCGGCTTCGTCGTGGACGACGCCATCGTGGTGACGGAGAACGTGACCCGCTTCATCGAGGCGGGGGAGACGCCCTTCCAGGCCGCCATCAAGGGCGCGAAGCAGATCGGCTTCACCATCGTCTCCATCACGGCCTCGCTCCTCGCGGTCTTCATACCCATCCTGCTCATGGGCGGGATCATCGGGCGCCTGTTCCGCGAGTTCGCGGTGACGCTCAGCATCGCCATCGCCGTCTCGGCCGTGGTGTCGCTCACGCTCACTCCCATGATGGCCTCGCGGCTCCTGCGCTCGAGGCGCGAGCAGCGCCGCGGCCCCTTCTATCGCGCCTCGGAGCGCTTCTTCGACGGCATGCTCCGCGCTTACGACCGCGGCCTCACCTGGGTGCTCGGCCACGCCGCGCTGATGCTGGTGGTCACGGTCGGCGCGGCGGCGCTCACGGTCTGGCTGTACGTGGTGGTCCCGAAGGGCCTCTTCCCACAGCAGGACACCGGCGCTCTCTCGGGGATCTCGGACGCACCGCAGGACATCTCGTTCCCGGCCATGCGCGACCGCCAGGAGCTCGTGAACAAGGTCGTGCTGGCCCATCCGGCCGTCGCGCACATGGTCTCGTTCACGGGCGGCTTCGGGTCCATCAACACCGGCACGGTCTTCATCGAGCTGAAGCCGAAGGGTCAGCGGAAACAGACCGCCGATCAGGTCATCGGCGAGCTGCGCCCGAAGCTGGCGCAGGTGCCCGGGATCAACCTGTTCCTGCAGTCGGTGCAGGACGTGCGCATGGGCGGGCGCGCCGCGCGCACCCAGTACCAGTACACCCTGCAGGACGCGAACCTGGAGGAGCTGAACGCGTGGGCGCCGCGCATGCTCGAGAAGCTGAAGACGCTCCCCGAGCTCCGCGACGTGGCGAGCGATCAGCAGACCCAGGCGCTCCAGCTCGTGGTGGACGTGGACCGGGACACCGCGTCGCGCCTCGGCATCTCGTCGCAGATGGTGGACAACACGCTCTACGACGCCTTCGGCCAGCGGCAGGTCTCGACCATGTTCACGCAGCTCAACCAGTACCGCGTGGTGCTGGAGGTGAAGCCGGAGTTCCAGGGCCACCCCGACGCCCTCCGCAACATCTACGTCTCAGCGCCGGGCGGCGCCCAGGTCCCGCTCATGACGTTCGCCCGTTACCGGCAGGCGCCCACGTCACTCTCGGTCAACCACCAGAGCCAGTTCCCCGCCGTCACCCTCTCCTTCAACCTCGCGCCGGGGATCTCGCTCGGCCCGGCGCTCCAGGCGGTGCAGCGGGCCGAGCAGCAGATCGGCCTGCCCGCCAGCGTCCACGCGGCGCCGCAAGGGACGGCGCAGGCCTTCGTGGATTCGCTGAAGAACGAGCCGCTCCTCATCCTGGCAGCGCTCCTCGCCGTCTACATGGTGCTGGGGGTGCTCTACGAGAGCTACGTCCATCCCCTCACGATCCTCTCCACCCTGCCCTCGGCGGGCGTGGGCGCCCTGCTCGCGCTCATGCTGTTCAAGACCGAGTTCAGCATCATC
Organism: Anaeromyxobacteraceae bacterium; assembly: GCA_041500205.1. Lineage (GTDB taxonomy): Bacteria > Myxococcota > Myxococcia > Myxococcales > Anaeromyxobacteraceae > Anaeromyxobacter_A. Next base: position 10,541 of record JBGQLS010000118.1, read on the forward strand.
GCCCTCATCGGCGTCATCCTCCTCATGGGCATCGTGAAGAAGAACGCGATCATGATGATCGACTTCGCCATCGAGGCGGAGCGCGGCATCGATGGTGAAGCGGGGCTGTCGCCGCGCGACGCGATCCACCGCGCCTGCCTCCTGCGCTTCCGGCCCATCATGATGACGACCATGGCGGCGATGCTGGGCGCGCTCCCGCTCGCGCTAGGCACCGGCGCCGGCGCCGAGCTGCGCCGTCCGCTCGGCATCACCATCGTGGGCGGGCTGCTCGTATCGCAACTGCTCACCCTCTTCACCACGCCCGTCGTCTACCTGGCGCTCGACCGCTTCTCGCGCAAGCGGCGCAGGGCGGCAGAGGCTGAGGGATTTGCCAGCGCACGCAAGCTGACAGCTGAATGAATCTCAACGGGGGGGAGCGGCCGCCTCCTTGTCCAGCTCGAACCGGTGGTGGAGCGCGACGGGCGCGTTGCGCACCCGGCGTATCCGCATGTTGAGGAGTTCCACCCCGAACGAGAAGGCCATGGCGAAGTAGACGTAGCCCTTCTCGATGTGCTTCCCCAGGCTCTCGGCGACGAGCGTCACGCCGATGAGGATGAGGAACGAGAGGGCGAGCATCTTCATCGTCGGGTGGCGCTCGACGAACTCCCCTATCGCGCCCGCGAACACGAGCATGACCCCCACCGCGAAGACCATCGCGGTGACCATCACGGCGAGGTGCTGGGCCATGCCCACCGCCGTGATGACCGAGTCGAGCGAGAAGACGACGTCGAGGACGCCGATCTGGGCGATGACGAGCCAGAAGGCAGCCCCGCCCTTCGCGGGCGACGCCTCGGCCTCGTGCTGCACCTCGAGCTTGTCGTGGATCTCGAAGGTCGCCTTGCCCATGAGGAAGAGCCCGCCCCCGAGGAGGATGAGGTCGCGCCCGGAGAACCCGTGTCCCGCCAGAGCGAAGAGCTCACGCGTGAGGCCCATCACCCAGGTGATCGCGAAGAGGAGCATGAGCCGGGTACCGAGTGCGAAGGCGAGCCCGAGCCGGCGCGCCTTCGGCTGCTGCTGCTTCGGGAGCCGGCCCGCGAGGATGGTCAGGAAGACGACGTTGTCGATACCGAGGACGATCTCCAGCGCAGTCAGCGTCGCGAGAGAGATCCAGGCCTCGGGCTGCGTGACGAGATCGAGCATGCCGCGTGTATTGCCCGATGGCCCGCGCCGTGTCGAGCGTTCCCCGCGCGCCATCACCGGCGGGGCTCACCCACGGGCCGCGCGTACGTGAGCGTGTGATGGGTGAGGATCCGCTCGCCGGCCGCGCACTCCGCCACGCCGTAGACGAGGCGGCCCCCGACGCGCAAGACGCTGGCTGTGCAGCGGAAGCCCTCCTGGCGCGCGCTGCCCAGGAACGCGGTCGTCATGGCGCTCGTGACGGAACCGTCCTCGAGCCCGAGCTGGGTCTTGATCGCGAACCAGAAGGCCACGTCCGCCGCGTGCATGTAGAGCTGCCCGCTGACGATCCCGCCTGGCCGGTCGTGCTCGGCCCGGTAGGGCACCTCGAGGACGCACTGGCCCTCGCCGATCTCGGTGACGGCCGCGCCCAGACGGCTCGTGAACTGGTGCGCGGCGAGCAGGCGGTTCAGCTCGGCGAGGGTCGTGGCGGGCATGGCGGACGAGTTCTTCGCCCCAAGCCTTCGAGCCGCAAGGGACAAGAGGCGGCTTCGACCCAGAACGGTCGAACCGGGCGCCGGTAGGAGAGCGACTCCAGCCCCGGGTCCGCCGGCACCGCCGCCAGGTGCACGATCGACAGGGCTCGGATTAGACATGGGCGAGCGAGCCCGAGGAGGGCGAACCGATAACAGGGCGAGGAGTCCCCGTGTCCGATCTCTTCCCCGGCTTCGCCGTACGCGACCTCGAGACCCGCGGCGCGCGCGTGCACGCCCGCGTGGGCGGCGCCGGAGACCCGGTGCTGCTCCTCCACGGCTATCCGCAGACGCACGCGATCTGGCACCGCGTCGCACCGCGGCTGGCCGGGGAGTTCACCGTCGTCGCGGCCGATCTGCGTGGCTACGGGGACAGCGGCAAGCCTGCCAGCGCTCCCGACCACGCCCCGTACGCGAAGCGGGCGATGGCGCAGGACCTCGTCGAAGCGATGGAGCAGCTCGGCTTCGACACCTTCCACGTGGTCGGCCACGACCGCGGCGGGCGCGTGGCGCACCGGCTCGCGCTCGATCACCCGGATCGCCTCCGCAGCCTCGCCGTGCTCGACATCGCGCCGACGCGGCACATGTACGCGCGCACGGACTTCGCCTTCGCCCGCGCTTACTATCACTGGTTCTTCCTCATCCAGCCCGAGCCCCTGCCGGAACGCCTCATCGGCGCCGATCCCGACTTCTTCCTGCGTACGAAACTCGGGAGCGGATCGGCCGGGCTCGCGGCCTTCGAACCCGGCGCGCTGGCGGAGTACCTCCGCTGCTTTCGCGATCCCGCCACCATCCACGCGAGCTGCGAGGACTACCGCGCCGCCGCCACGATCGATCTCACGCACGACGACGCGGACCTGGCGCTAAAGGTGGCTGCACCCGTCCTGGCGCTGTGGGGAGCGCGCGGGGTCGTGCACCGCTGCTTCGACGTGCTCGCAGCCTGGAAGGAGCGCGCGACGAACGTCGCCGGACGCGCACTCGACTGTGGCCACTACATCGCGGAGGAGGCATCGGAGGCGCTGCTCGGGGAGCTCATCCCGCACCTCACCCGCGCTTCGCGAACTCCTCCATGAAGGCGGCGAGCTCCTCGACCCACTCCGGCTGCACGGCGTTGTAAAGCGACGCGCGGATGCCGCCCACGGAGCGGTGGCCCTTGAGGCCCACCATGTCCTTCTTCTTCGCCTCGGCGACGAAGCGCTCCTCGTCCTGCTCGCCCGGGAGGCGGAAGACGACGTTCATCACCGAGCGGCTCTCCTTCTCGACCGGGCAGCGATAAAACCCAGCTTGCTTGTCGATGACGCCGTAGAGGCGGGCCGCCTTCTTCCTGTTCTGGGCCTCGATGGCGGCGAGGCCGCCTTCGCCCTTCAGCCAGGCAAGCACGTTCCGGACCATGTAGATCGCGAACGTGGGCGGCGTGTTGTAGAGCGACTTGTTCTCGGCGGGCGTCCGGAGCTGGAAGATCTTGGGGATGTCCTTGCGCCCCTTCGCCACGAGCTCCTTCGAGACCACCACCAGCACCACGCCGGAGGGCCCGATGTTCTTCTGCGCCCCGGCGTAGATGAGCCCGAACCTCGTCACGTCGAACTTGCGCCACAGCACGTCGCTCGACATGTCGGCCACGAGCGGCGCCTTGCCGGTGGACGGGAACGGCCGCGACGGATCCACCTCGTACTGCACGCCGTGGATGGTCTCGTTCGACGTGACGTGAACGTAGGCCGCGTCCTGGCTCGACTTCGTCTCCGGCGGCAGCGGCAGGCGCACGTACTTCTTCTCCTTGCCCTCGCCGACGCCGGTGGTGCACGACACCCGCGCCGCGCCGCCCACCATGGCGGCGGCGGCCTTGGCCTCCGAGAAGGCCTTCTCGCCCCAGGCGCCGGTGACGACGTACTCGGCCGTCTGGCCCTTCTCGACGAGGTTCATGGGGACTTGCGCGAACAGCTGGGAAGCACCGCCCTGGAGGAAAAGCACCTCGTAGGTGTCGGGCACGCCGAGTAGCTCGCGCAGCAGGGCGATGGCCTCGTCGTGGACGGCCTCGTACTCCTTGCCGCGGTGGCTGTGCTCCATGACCGACATGCCACTCTTCGCGAAGTCCAGCATCTCGTCACGGGCGCGCTCGAGGGCGGGAAGCGGAAGGGCGGCCGGGCCTGCGTTGAAGTTCTTCCTGCGGTTCATGTGGACCTCCGTCGAGCGCGCGGCCGGGCTCGCGGCTTCGGTGACTGGAGATGACTGCGATCTTCGTAGCGCGGGGG
>JBGQLS010000119.1:0-14332 GCA_041500205.1 Anaeromyxobacteraceae bacterium
CTTGAGGTAGAAGGTGCGGCAGCCCTCGGGGAGGAGCCGATCGCGCTCGCCCCAGACCAGCACCGCGGGGCACCGCACGAGCCTCATCTCCTCCTCGGAGAGGAAGTCCTCGGCCCTGAGGCTCGACACCAGCTGCGAGACGGACGGTCCGCGCATGATGCGGCGGAAGTCGTGCAGGAAGAGCCGCATCAGGAGCGGCGGCCTGTGGAACATGCGCTGCAGCCACTCGTCCATGGTGCCGCGCTCCTCCGCCAGGAGGATGCGCGTGAAATCGACCCAGTCCGCGGCGCGCAGCGCCGGACCACCCGGGTTGAGCAGCGCCATGCCACGGACGAGCGCGGGGCGGCGCGCGGCCACCTTGGCCGCGATCCAGCCTCCCATGGAGTTGCCGGCCAGGTAGGCCCCACGGGGCGCGACACGCGCCACGAATGTCTCCGCGACTTCGACCAGCTCGGTGAAGGGCAGGAATTCGCGACCTGGCGGCGGGCGCGAGAGACCGTACCCCGGCAGGTCCGGCACGACCACGCGGTAGATCCTCCGGAGGCGCGGGATCACCGAATAGAAGCTCGTGCTCGAACCGCCCAGCCCGTGAAAGAGGACCACCGTCGGGGGCTTCGCCCGCTCTGCCCGCGGCTCTCCTCCGAGAGCACGCGCGACACCGCCACCGGACGCGCCACGACGAACGCGGTCCGGCTGGAATTCGGCGTACCAGACTCGAGAGCCTGCCACGGGCAGCTGCCGGATCAACGCACCGCGCCGACGCCACTCAAGATTCACGAGGTGCTGTAGCAGCTCGAGCATGTCAAACCCGCCTTGGGCGGCAGCGCTTGCTTGGCCGCCAGCGAGCCCCCTCGCAACTAAATTTTGAATCTGTCGACGCGCTCGGCCAGGGCCCGGGAGCGATTGCTCAGCCGCCCAGCCACCCCGGAGAGCTCCACCACCGCCGATTCGTGTTGTTCCGCGGTCCGGTTGAGGTGCGAGAGCGCCTCGCGGACCCGCCGGGTGGCGAGCTCGTGGCTCTCCAGCGCTCGCGTGATGTCGGACAGCATGGTGTTGATCTTCTCCAGGCTGTCGAGCTGGCGCTGGCCCAGGCCGGTCTGTTCCTCGAGCGCACGGCTCACCTTGTCGGCGAGCGTGCCCACCCCGCGCGAGACCGAACCCACCGCGGCCACGCTCCTGCCGACCATCTGGATCGTCTCGGAGAGGGAGTCCGTGTTGTCCGCCACGGACGTGACCAAGTCCGAGACGTCCTGCGTCGAGCGCCCGTGCTCCTGCACGGCGTCGCGGATGGCGGCGGCGGTCTCGTGCCCCTTGGTAGTGGCAAGCCGGATCTCGTGCAGGGCGTCGAGCGACTTCCGTACGTGCGCCACGCCCTCTGCCGCGAGTGCATCGCCCCGGTCGATGAGGCGCGCCGTCCCGCTCACGTCGTCGCGCACAGCGCGAATGATGTCGCCGACCGACTTGGTCGAGGACGAGATCTGGGCCGCCAGCTCGCGGATCTGTTCCGCGACCACGCCGAAAGCCTTGCCGTGCTCCCCCGCCTGCGTGGCGATGATGGAGGCATTCAGCGAGAGCAGGTTCGTCCGTCCAGCCACCTCCCCGATGAAGTCGAGGATGTGGTCGATGTCGTCCGAACGGCGGCCGAGGACGGTCACCCGCTTCTTCGCGTCGCCCACGGCGGACCGCAGGCTCTCGATCCCGCTCACCGCCTCGCCCACGATCACGCCCGCGTGATCGGCGAGCTCCGCCGCCTGGGCCGCGGCGAGCTGGCCGCCGACGGCGACGGTCTCCAGCCCCGAGAGCGAAGCCGAGACGGAGGCGAACGTCCCCTGGGCGCTCCCGGCCAGGCCGTCGAGCGCGGCGAGCTGCGCCTGCGCGCGGCGCCCCGCCTCGGAGAGCCGCTCCACGTCGGCGGAGGCCGCGTCCATGCGGCGCTCCAGCTCCGTCGCCTGCCGGCGCACCTCTTCCAGGGCGGCCGCCATCTCGCTCACAGCGGAGCTGGTCGAGTGGACGTAGTCGGACAGGCCGCCCACGCCGCGGCCCACCATGGCCACCGAGTCCCGCATCGCCTCCACCGCCGCCTGCACCGCCAGCACGCGCTCGTGCTCCTCGCGCGCGCCGCCCTTCACGCGCTCGCCGATCTCACCCATCTCGCGGGTTCCGTCGTGCACGCCGCGGCTGGCTGACTGGACGTCGGTGACGAGCGTGGCGAGCCCCTGCGCCATCCTGCGGAAGTCCCCGGCCAGCTGTCCCATCTCGTCCCGCGATACGGACGGTGGCTTCGCGGTGAGGTCGCCCGAGGCAATGCGGCCGGCGGCGGTCCCCAGGATCCTTATGGGGACGGTCAGGCTCTCCGCGGCGAGCCAGATGAGGAATCCGGTGGCGGCGAAGAGCGCGAGGCCGAGGGACCAGGTCTGGCTCCAGAAGGCCCTGCGCCCGTCGCGGAGCGGCGCTTCGGAGAGGAAGCTCACGAGAGTGAAGGCTCCCGCGGCACGCCGGATGCGCCAGCCACCGGGGACCTCGTCGATGCCTGAGCCTGCATCGACCCCTCCGGAGAGCTGCGCGGCCATGCCTTCCCTGGACTGCGCCGCGATCGTGCCGTCCCTCCACACGACCGCGGTAGGCGCTCCGCAGGCCAGGTGCACGAGCTCGGCCGCCGCGGCAGGCCCCCGCTCCGCGAGCCAGCCTGCGGCGTGCTCCTGGGCTGCGAAGGCGCGCTCGATGTACTGGCGGTCGGTGTCGGCGCGGAAGCGCGCATAGGCGACGGAGAGCAAGAGCAGCGCGGAGATCGCGAGCAAGCCGTAGCACACCGCCAGCACCTTGCCGCGCATGGTGTGGCCGCCGCGCAGCTCGACCGAACCGAGCTCCACGATCGCGGGCGCGATGGCGGTGGCCGCGACCGAGTACCCCACCATGGCCGCCATGATGACGAAGGAGGTGCCCGCCCCAGCCGCCACGAGCGCGAGGTCGAGCGCGAGCCCGAGGTGCAGCTCCACCCCGGTGATACCCGCCACGAAGGCGCCGCCGAAGAGCAGCATGAGGACCATCAGGCGATTCGGCAGATGCAGGGCGGCCATCGCTGCCCGCTGGCGCGCGGACGCGTTTCCTTCCGCGCCGAGCGCGAGGCCGCGGCCCACCGGCGCGCTCATCGCCAGCACCGCCAGGAGGACGGCGGCCGTACCCACGAGGAGGGAAAGGGGGACCACCAGCCGTACTGTCTGCTGTTGCGCCACGGTGAGCGGGAAGGAGTAAACGGCCACGTACCATCCGACCGCCTCGGGGATGACGAGCGCGGCGAGCAACCGGAGGACGAGCGTCCTGATGAAAGGCATCTCCCGGGAGTCTACCTGAGTAGCCGGGGGCGAAGGCCGCCCCCGCCCCGCCGGCAGAGCCGTCGGGGCCCCACCCGGGCCTCTGCGACCGCAGCCGATTTTTCCGACAGGTCTTGAGTACCGGGGGCGCTAGCCGCCCCGGGCAAAGCCTGTCGGGGCCCACCCCGGCCACGCCGCGGACCTCGGCCATTCTTCGACGGGTCTTGTGAGAAGGTCGCTGCCTGGGCCCGACGGCCATACATGCCTTGTCATGTAACGGCATGTATTTGCCGGAGAAAGAGGCGGACCTGGCTGCTGCATCGAGACGACTTCACTCCTCCGGATGAGTCAAAAAGCCTCGATCATTCGAGGGCTTGGTTGAATCCGCCCATGGGGTGTGCTACGCCCTCCGGATGCGCATCAGGCGGCTCGACGTCGTCGGGTTCAAGTCGTTCATCGACCGCACGGTCGTCTCCTTCGCGGACGGGGTAACGGGGATCGTCGGGCCGAACGGCTGCGGGAAGTCGAATGTCGCCGACTCCATTCGCTGGGTCCTCGGAGAGCAGTCCGCGCGGCAGCTCCGCGGCCGCTCGATGGAGGACGTCATCTTCAACGGCTCGGAGTCGAAGCCTCCGCTCTCCATGGCGGAGGTGCTGATCACCTTCGAGAACGATCGGCCGAGCGAGCTGCCTTTGCAGTACCAGGGCTTCTCCGAGATCACCGTCGGGCGCCGCCTGTTTCGCACGGGCGAATCCGAGTACCTCATCAACAAGGTCCCCGCCCGCCTCCTGGACGTGAGCGACCTGTTCACGGGATCGGGTGTCGGCCGCACCGCCTACTCGATCATAGAGCAGGGGCGCATCGGTCAGATCGTCTCCGCCCGGGCCGAAGACCGCCGCTCGATCATCGAGGAGGCGGCCGGCGTCACCAAGTACCGAAGGCGGCGCGAGGCCGCCGAGCGGAAGATGGAGGCGACGCAGCAGAACCTCATGCGGGTGGCCGATATCGTCCAGGAGCTCGGGAAGCAGCTCGAGAACCTCAACCGGCAGGCGCGCAAGGCCGAAAAGTACAAGGCTCTCAAGGCGCAGATCCGCGAGCTGGAGCTGGCGCACGCGGCCAGCCGCTTTCTCGAGATCACCGCCATCCGGCGAGCGGCCGAGGAGCAGAAGGCGAGGCTCGAGACGGAGAGCCGGGAGCTGTCGGCTCGCCTGGCCGAGGTCGACGGCGCCATCGAATCGGAGCGGGCGCGCCTCTCCGAGCTGGAGCGGCGCGTCGGTGAGCTCTCGCAGCACGAGCACGAGCTCGAAAGCCGGGAGCGCGTCTCGCAGGTGTCGGTCGAAGCCGCCACCCGCGAGATGGAGCAGATAGGCGAGCGCACGCGAGCGCAAGCCGCGGAGGTCGAGGCGCTGAAGGAGCAGGCCGAAGCGCTCGTGCGGGAACGCGAGACGCTCGAGCGCCAGCGCGAGGACCTGGGCGCTCTGGGCGGCGTGGACGAGGTCCGCCTGGCGGAGTCCGAGGCGGAGATCCGCGAGCTGGCCCGCGAGTCGGGCGCTCGGCTCGGAGAGGTGGAGGCCGCGCGTCTCGACGCGAGCGCCGCGCTCGGCAGCGCAGCCGGCCACCGCAGCCAGCTGCAGCAGATCGAACGCCAGCGCGTCGATCTGTCAGCTCGCCTCGAGAAGAACCGGGCCGAGGCGGACGAGATCGCGCGGCGCACGGCCCAGCTCGACGGCTCCCGCTCGCAGTACGTGGACGCGCTCGGGAGGACGCGCCAGCTGAAGCTGCGCCTCGAGGCCGAGCGCGGGGCCCAGGAAGAGATGCTGGAGCGCACCCGCTCCGAGTTCATCCAGAACGAGGCGAAGCTCATCACCCTGCGCGAGGAGCTCGGCGACAGGCGCGCCCGCCTCACGTCGCTCCTCGAGGTCATGCGCAACTACGAGGGTTACGGCCGTGGCGTGCGCAGCCTCATGACCCGCGCCGGGCAGGGCGAAGGCCAGCGGGATCGCGGCATCTTCGGCCTGGTCGCGGACGTGGTCGCCGCGCCACCCGAGTACGAGACCGCGGTCGAGGCCGTGCTGGGCGAGCGCCTGCAGTACGTCATCGTCGAGAGCCACTCCCAGGGAATCGAGGCCATCGACTTCCTCAAGACCGCCGCCGAGGGCCGGGCCTCGCTCATCCCGCTGGCGCGCCTGCGGGAAGCGGAAGTCTCCCCCGCCGAGGCCGTCCGCGACGAGCCCGGGTTCGTGGCCGCTTGCCTGGACGTCGTCCGTTTCGACCCGGCCTACGACAGGGTGGTGCGCTTCCTCCTCGGCGACGCGGTCATCGTGAAGGACCTGCCCAGCGCGCTCGCGATGTGGCAGGCCTCCGCGCACAAGCGGACCCTGGTCACGCTCGACGGCGAAGTGCTCGATCCCTACGGCGTGGTGACCGGAGGTCCCCTCGAGGGCGAGGGCCACGGCGCCCTGCAGCGTCGTCGCGAAGTCCAGGAGCTCGAGGAGACGGTCCGGCAGTTCGAGGCGGAGTTTTCGCTGGCCCAGGATCGGCACCGCACCCTGCAGGCGCGCGTCCTCCAGCTCGAGATGGCGCTCAAGACACTCGACAAGGACGGGCGCGACAAGGACCTGGCTGTCCTCGAGCAGGAGAAGGACCTGGTCAGGCTGGGCGAGGAGCTCGACCGGCTGGCGCAGCGGGTGGGCCAGCTCGAGGTCGAGCGGGCAAACCTCGAGGAGGGCCTCGGAGCGCTGGCGCGCGAGGAGGAAGATCACCGGGTGAGGGCCGCCACCGCCGAGGCCGAGCAGTCGCGCGCCGAGGAGCGCGCGCGAGAGGCGCTCGAGGCGGCCGAAGCCATGAAGGCACGGGCCGATGCCCTGACCGCGCACCTCATGAACCTCAAGGTGAAGGTGGCCGCCGACGCCGAACGCAAGGAGTCGATCTCGGGGGCCCTGAAGCGCGTGGAGGACGCACGGCGCGAGGTGGAGGAGCGGCGGGCGCGGCTCTTCGCGCATCTCTCCGATGCGAACGCCCGAGCGGCCGAGCTGCGCGGACGCATCGAGGGGACCCACGTCGACATGGGTCGGGTCGCGGCCGAGCACGCGCAGGTGAAGGCCTCGCTGGAGCAGGAGCGCGCCACCCAGGAGGCGCTGGCCGAGGCGCTGCGGAGCCGCGACGCGGAGCTGCGCGACCTCCGGCACCACGCGGAGGAGGTCGCGCAGGCGGCCGGCGAGGCTTCGCTCACCGCGCGCGAGCAGGCCCTGGCGCTCGCGCACCTCGAGGAGCAAACCCACGATCGCTGCCAGGCGGAGCTCCGGTGGGAGGTCCAGCGCTTCCACATGCAGAAGCCGCCCGGCGCCGAGGAGCGCGAACAGCTGGACGACTTGAAGGGACATGCGGAGCGCATGGGCTCCATCAACCTCACCGCGATCGAGGAGTACGACGACCTCTCGAAGCGCCACGCCTTCCTGAGCGGGCAGAAGGTGGACCTCGAGGCCTCGCTCGCGGACCTCAGGAGCGCCATCGTCAAGATCAACCGCGCGTCGCGCGAGCGTTTCCGCGAGACGTTCGACCGGGTGAACGAGAAGTTCCAGCAGGTGTTCCCGCGGCTGTTCAACGGAGGGCGCGCGGGCCTGGTGCTGACGCAGGACCCGGAGGGCGGCGAGATCGAAGGCGGCGTCGAGATCTTCGCGCAACCGCCGGGCAAGAAGCTGCAGAACGTGAACCTGCTCTCGGGCGGGGAGAAGGCCCTCACGGCGGTCTCGCTCATCTTCGCCATCTTCCTCATCAAGCCGACGCCGTTCTGCCTGCTCGATGAGGTGGACGCGCCTCTCGACGAGGCCAACGTCGGCCGCTACAACGAGCTCGTGAAGGAGATGAGCAAGAGCTCGCAGTTCATCCTCATCACGCACAACAAGCGGACCATGGAGGCGGTCGACACGCTGTACGGCGTGACCATGGAGGAGCCGGGCGTCTCCAAGCTGGTCTCGGTGCGGCTCACGGAACGCTCGCAGTCCGAGGCGGCGTGACAAGAGCCCCTCTCCCCCTTCACCGGGAGAGGGCCTAGCGTGAAGGGTCGCCCTGGGCGCGCGCGGACCCTCACCCCGACCCTCTCCCTCGTCGAGGGAGAGGGGGCCGACTACCTCCATCGTTTGGGGCCAGGCATCCGCCGCCGTTGGGGCCAGACCCTCACCTCGACCCTCTCCCTCGTCGAGGGAGAGGGGGCCAGCTACCTCCATCGTTCGGGGTGTGCTGTAGGCACATCCAGTCCCTCCCACACGCGAGAGAGATGGATCCGCCCCCCGCGGCAGCCCGCATCCGTTCATTGACACCCTTCTCGGATAAACCCTATATGTTTCAACCCCTTTGCCCGGACTACCCGTGACTTCGCCTTTCATCGTCCTCCCGCTTCCCCTCGCTCTCACCGCGAACGACGCGGTCGGGATCGCCATCGTCGCTGCCCTCGTACTGCTCGTGGTGCTGGCGGCCGTGGCGCTCGTGCGCCGCAAGCGCGCCGCGATCCCAGAGCCCAAGACGCCTCTCTCCCAGGCGGAGATCGAGAGGGAGCTCGAGCAGGTGCCGGGGGCCGAGCTGCCACCGCCCGCGGAGCTGCCGCCCGCCGAGCCCCGGCCCGGCGTGCCCGTCCCGCCTCCGTCCGAGGCGCGCGAGCCGGCGGTCTCGAAGGAGGACCTGGAGGCACACCGGAAAGAGGAGTACCGGCGCAAGAAGGAGGCGGAGAGGCTCGAGAAGGAGCAGCGGCGCATCGAGCGGGAAGAAGCCGAACGGCTGGCCCGCGAGGAACGAGGGCGCCAGGAGCGCGAGGCCGCGGAGGCGCGTCAGCGCGAAGAGGACGAGCGCAGGCGGCGCGTCGAGGCCGAGGGGGGGCGCACTCTCTCGGCGGGGCTCGAGAAGACGCGCGGCGGCTTCATGGCGCGCCTGAACGCGCTGTTCACGGGCGGCAAGGAGGTCGACGAGAGGGTGCTGGCCGAGCTCGAGGAGGTCCTCTTCACGGCCGACATCGGGGTGAAGACCGCCACCGAGCTCCTCGCCGGGGCCCGCGAGCGCGTCCGGAAGAAGGAGCTCTCCGACTCAGCCCGGCTGCGGACCGTGCTGCGCGGAGACATCGAGCGCATCCTCGCGCTCGACGGACGCCTCGCCCAGGGCGAGGGCCTCGCCTTCGGGCCGCAGAGGCCGTACGTGGTCATGATCGTGGGCGTGAACGGCAGCGGCAAGACGACCACCGTCGGCAAGCTCGCCGCCAAGGTGAAGCAGGCGGGCCTCTCGGTGCTGCTCGGAGCGGGCGACACCTTCCGCGCCGCCGCGGGAGAGCAGCTCGAGATCTGGGCCGAGCGCGTGGGCGCGCCGGTGGTCCGCGGCAAGGAAGGAACCGACCCTGCCAGCGTGTGCTTCGAGGCGGTGAAGAAGGGGGTCGAGGAGAAGGTGGACGTCGTCCTGTGCGACACCGCCGGCCGCCTGCACACGAAGGCGCCGCTCATGGAGGAGCTGAAGAAGGTGAAGCGCGTCATGGCCAAGGCGTGTGACGGGGCACCGCACGAGGTACTGCTCGTGCTCGACGCCACGAACGGCCAGAACGCCATCGCTCAGGCGCGCCAGTTCCATGAAGCGCTGGGGGTGACCGGCATCGTGCTCGCGAAGCTCGACGGCACCGCCAAGGGCGGCGTGGTGATCGGCATCTGCGACGAGCTCAAGCTACCGGTGCGCTACGTGGGGGTCGGCGAGAAGGTGGCCGACCTCCGACCGTTCGAGCCGCACGAGTTCGTGGAGGCCCTTTTCGCCGAGTGAACAAGGGGGTCGCCCAGGACACCGAGCCACCATCGCATGACCTTCCTCGACCTCACCGTCCTGCTGGGCGGCATCGCGATCTTCCTGCACGGCCTCGGGCTCGCGCGCGAGGGCCTGCAGATCGTGGCGGGGGACAAGCTCCGCTCCGTGCTCTTCGCCCTCTCCGCGAACAGGGTGGTCGGGCTCGTCTCGGGCGCGATGGTGACGACCATCGTCCAGTCCTCGACCGCCGTCACGGTCATGCTGGTCGGCTTCGCGGCCTCCAGCCTGATGACGTTGCCGCAGGCCATGGCGGTCGTGCTCGGAGCCGACATCGGGACCACCATCACCGTCCAGCTCATCGCGTTCCGCCTTTCCGCGTACGCGCTCCTGATCGTGGCCGCCGGCTTCGCCGTGCGCTTCTTCGCGCGCAGGCGCCGGGCGCGCTACGCCGGCGAGGCCGTCATGGGCTTCGGGCTGCTCTTCTTCGGGATGAAGCTCATGGCCGACGCGACCTTGCCCCTGCGCGGCTCCGACCTCTTCGTCATGCTGCTCGATCGCCTCTCCGCGAGCCCCTTCGCCGGCCTCATGGTGGGGGCGGGGGCGACCGTCCTCATGCAGGGCTCGGCGCCCACCATCGGCCTGCTCATCGCGATGGCTTCCTCGGGCAGCATGTCGATCGCGGCGGCCTTGCCGCTCGTCCTGGGCGCCAACATCGGGACCACCATCACGCCCATCATGGCCGCCGCCGGGCAGCCCGCCGCAGGGAAGCGGGTGGCCTTCGCGCACGCGGTCTTCAAGCTGCTGGGGGTGGCGGCGTTCCTGCCCTTCATCGGCCGCTTCACGAGGCTCGCCGCGGCCACGGCGCCGGACGTGGCGCGCCAGATCGCCAACGCCCATTCCATCTTCAACGTCGTCACCGCGCTCGCCTTCCTTCCCTTCGTGGGGATTTCAGCGCGCCTCGTCTCGCGCTTCTACCTGCCAGCCACGGAGCAGGAGCGCTTCGGGCCGCGCTATCTCGACCCGCGCGCCATCGAGAGCCCCGCGCTCGCCTTCGGCAACGCGCAGCGCGAGTTCATGCGCATGGCGGACATCGTGGCCGACATGGTGAAGGATTGCCTGCGCTGCTACGAGCAGAGCGATCTCGACCTGGCCGGAGACATCGAGGGCCGTGACGACAAGGTGGACATCCTGAACCGGGAGATCCGCTTCTACCTGGCGCGTCTCGGGCAGGAGGCGATGACGCGCGAGCAGGCCAACCGCCAGCTGGAGTTCATCAGCCTGTCGAACGACATCGAGAACGCCGGCGACCTCGTCAGCCGGAACATCCTCCGGCTCGCCCGCAAGAAGGTCGCGCACAGCCTCGCCTTCTCCAGGGATGGCTGGGCGGAGATCCGCGATTTCCACGGGAAGGTCTGCGAGAACTTCGACCTCGCGCTGGTCTCCTTCTCCACCGGAGACGAGGAGATCGCCCGCAAGGTGCTCCGGCACCGGGCAAAGCTGGTCGAGATCGAGTCCGAGCTGAAGGAGAAGCACATCGCGCGCCTCAACCAGGGCCTGCGCGAGTCGCTCGAGACCTCCAGCATGCACCTCGACCTCCTCGCTGACCTCCGCGGCGTGAACGGATACGCCAGCAACCTGGCGGATGCGGTGGTGCGCCGCCGTGAGCGCGAGCTGAGCACCCGCGAGTGATGGCTCGAGGCAGCAGGCCTCAGGAAACCGTCTGCGATCACGGACCGTTGTTCCTGAAGTCTGAGGTCTGATGGCGCCGACCGGTTGAGATGATCCCGCGGTCGCGCATTCTGTAGCGCGGGGCCTTGTGCCCCGCCTCGACACACCAAGCGGGGGACAAGCCCCCGCGCTACGGGAACGGGCTCAATGCAAGCGAGCACCGCTGTGAGGCCCGAGGCCGAAGGCCGCCGGACGAGCATCCGAGGCTCGTCCCCGCGCCACGGTTCGTTCTGCCTTGATCGTCGGGGCCGTTCTCCAGTATTCGAGGTGCTCCTTGCGACCGAGCCTCCTCCTCTTCGACATCGACGGCACGCTCATCGACGCGGGCGGCGCCGGCCGACGCGCGCTCGAGGAGGCGATGGAGCACCACTTGGGGAGCGCGGTGCGCCGAGAGGAGGCCTGGCTGGCGGGCCTCAAGCTCGACGGGATGACGGACCGGCTCATCGTCCGCGAGGCCATGGTCGGCGTGGGCCACCCCTTCGACGAAGGGCTCTGCGATAGCGTCCTCGACACCTACGCCGATCGCCTGGAGCACCAGATCCGAGGCCCCGGCTACCGGGTCCTGCCCGGGGTGGAAGCGCTCCTCGAGGAGCTGGCCACGCGGCGGGCCACCATCGGGCTCTGCACCGGGAACATCCTGCGCGGTGCACGCATCAAGCTCGCGCGCGGTGGAGTCGACCGGCACTTCGGCTTCGGCCCGGGCGACGTGTACGGTTTCGCGTCCGACGGCGAGGCGCGGGAGCTCATCGTCGCAGCGGCCCTGCGGCGGGCCTCGGCACGGCTGGGCCGGGACGTCCAGGCGCGAGAGGCCCTCGTCATCGGGGACACGCCGCGCGACATCGCGGCGGCGCGGGCGGTTGGCTGCCCGGTGCTGGCGGTGGCGACCGGACGCTACGACGTCGCGGCCTTGCGGGCCGAGGGCCCCGATTTCGTCGTGCCGACGCTGGAAAGGCAGCACGTCGATGGTCTCCTTTTCGGATAGGTGCCTCCTGGAGAACCACCCGGAGAGAGCGGAGGGCAAGCCCCACCACCACGGATCGGGAGACGGATCGTGGCGCGAGGGCCCGGGAGACGGCCGCGCTCCACGAACCGGGGGGAGGCATCAGGACCTCGGCTGGTGTCTTGACCTCGGGCCGAGCCGCAGTCTATTTCCTGTTCGCCGCGCCGCCGGGCGCCGGGGAAGCGCATGACATCGGAAGAGGTCGACATCCCCGACATGGACGACCTGGCGCTGGACGGCCCTCGCCTGCTGGCGGTGAAGGCGACAGGGCAGCACGCGGCGCAGATACAAGCTTGCTTCGAGGGGGCGCCGGACTATTTCGCCCGCACCGAGGGCAAGCCGCCCGGGGCGGACGCGGCCATCCAGCTTCTGGCCGACGCCGAGGTGGACGACCGGCGCAAGGTCTTCGTCCTCATCCCGCGCGTGGGTGGCCCCGCGGTGGGCGTCCTCGACCTGCACCTCGAGTACCCGGAACCGCGCACGTCGCAGATCGGGCTGCTCCTCTTCCGTGAATCCTGCCAGGGGCTCGGCTACGGCAAGGAGACGACGGCCGCCGTCGAGGCCGCGCTGGCGCGCGCGGGGTATAGCGCGCTCCGGCTCTCCGTGGTGGACGAGAACACGGACGCCAAGATGTTCTGGGAACGGCTCGGGTTCGCGATCGTCGGGAGGCTCGATCGCGGCGTCACCGTGTACGAGAAGGTACTCGGCTGAAGCTGGGTGCAGGGTACCGGTTTGAACTGGCATGCTGCCAGAATGCGCGGGTGCCTGTCGTGGGCGGCCTTGACGCTTCGCGCTTCCCCGAGCCTCCCTCACCCCGACCCTCTCCCTCGCGGAGGGAGAGGGAGACGGGATCGCTACGAGCTACAGGCTCCTAGGCGTCCACGTCTGCTTCCTGCGCTGCCGGGACCACGAGGCGTCCCCACGCCTCGCGCAGGCCTTCCCAGACGCTCATGAGCCCCACGTATCCGAAACCGGCCTGGAACAGGAAGAGGAACGGCAGCGAGTAGTAGACCTCGCGCTCCAGCACGAACAGGATGCCGATGGTCATGTAGGCGGCGAGGCCGAGCTCGACGATGGGCTGGAATGTGACGGCCGCCTTGTAGCGCTTCCGCGACACCGACTCGCCCTGTTTCTTCACGCCGTGCTTGGGCGTGCGGGTGAAGCCGGACTTGTGCCGCAACAGGGCCTCGACCACGGCCCGCGCGTTGTTCACGGAGAGGCCGATCCCAAGCGCCATCAGGAACGGCATGTACTTGAGCCGCTGCCACAGGCTCATGCCGATCTCGCGCTGGCTCGCGAAGTAGAACGAGCACACCGACGCCGTGGCGGCGGCGAAGAACGGGATGTCGAGGAGCAGCACCTCCATCCACCCATGGCCCACGCGCACCATGACCGAGATCGGCATGAGGAGCGCCAGGGGGATCATGAGGAGGTAGGCGAAGTTGGCGGTGAGGTGGAAGAACGCCTCCCGCTTCACGTGCCAGGGAAGGGGCGCCGCGAAGATGCGCGGCAGGAGCTTGAGCGCGGTCTGGATGGAACCCTTCGCCCACCGATGCTGCTGGCTCTTGAAGGCGTTCATGTCGACCGGGATCTCGGCAGGCGAGGTCACATGGGGCAGGAAGACGAACTGCCAGCCGGCGAGCTGCGCCCGGTACGAGAGGTCGAGGTCCTCGGTCAGGGTGTCGTGCTGCCATCCGCCGGCGCTCTGGATGGTGTCGCGCCGCCAGATGCCCGCCGTCCCGTTGAAGTTGAAGAAGGCGCCCGAGCGGTGGCGGGCGGTGTGCTCGATGACGAAGTGCCCGTCGAGCAGGATGCCCTGGCACTGGGTCAGGGTGCTGTACGCGCGGTTGAGGTGCTCCCAGCGCACCTGCACCATCCCGACCTTCGGGTCCGTGAAGAAGTGCACCGTCTTGCGGAGGAAGTCGGGGTCGGGCACGAAGTCGGCGTCGAAGACCGCGACGAACTCGCCCTTGGCGAGCCGGAGGCCGTTCTCGAGCGCGCCCGCCTTGAACCCGTGCCGGTTCGTCCGGTGCACGTACTGGATGTCGATGCCCTGTTCCCGCCATGAGTCGACGCAGGCTCGGGCGGCGTCGCAGGTCTCGTCCGTCGAGTCGTCGAGGACCTGGATCTCGAGCAGGTGGCGCGGGTAGTCGAGCGCACACACCGCCCCTATGAGTCGCTCCACCACATACAGCTCGTTGAAGATGGGAAGCTGTACGGTCACCCTCGGCAGCGCCTCGAAGCGCCGCATGGGGGTGGGGAGGCGGAACTTGTGCCGGTAGTACAGGTACGCCATGTAATACCGGTGCGACCCGTACACTGAGAGTACGAGTAACACGGCTACGTAGGCGATGATGACGGCGATCTCGAGGGGGCTCATCTCGGAGCAGTCCACCTGGCGAGGGAGCACACCCGTAGGCGCTCGCCGAGTCCTCCTACCATGAGGAAACAGCCCTCCCCCTTGCGAAAGCGCCGCGGACTATAGCTTGTGGGTCGGGGAAGTCAAATGGAAAGCCCCCGC
>JBGQLS010000120.1:0-14294 GCA_041500205.1 Anaeromyxobacteraceae bacterium
CGCATCGCTTCGTTGCGTCCTCCCTCACATAGCCGCTGGCTATGCTCGGTCGTCGCGCCTCGCCCTGCTTGCGTCTCGCTCGCCTGGCTCGGTCCCCGGTATTTTGAGCAACCCTGTGAGCGACCACGCCGGAGGCGCAGCCGCGGGGGTTCTTGTCCTGAGCACCCTTCTCACTCAAGCTCCGCCCTCGCCTTCCGGCGGCTCGCCTCCTGGTTCTCCACCTCCGCCGTCGCCGCCTTCCACGCCGCCCTCCCCGTTCGCGGCGGGCTCGGCGTCGCCGCCCTCCACGGCCTCCGCCTCGGGAGTGGTCTCCGCCACGCGGGCCACGCCCGCCACCTGCTCCTCACGTGACTCCACCGTGATGAGGCGTACGCCCTGTGTGTTGCGCCCGATGACGCTGATGCCCTGGGCCGGCATGCGGATGAGCATGCCCCTGTTCGTGATGAGCATCACCTCCTCGGTGTCGAGCACCGAGATGGCGGCGACGACCGGCCCGTTCCGTTCGGTGGTCTTGATGGTGATGATGCCCTTCCCGCCACGACTCTGGACGCGGTACTCGCCGAGCTCGGTGCGCTTCCCATAGCCGTTCGCGGTGACGGTGAGGATGGTCGGCGCGGGCGCGCCCTCGGTCGTGGGCGCGACCACCTCCGCCGAGACCACCTCGTCGCCGTCGGCGAGCGTGAGCCCCTTCACGCCGTAAGCGCCGCGGCCCATGGGCCGGACGTCCGTCTCCTCGAAGCGGATCGCCATGCCCTGCGCGGTCGAGAGGAGCACGTTCGAGGCGCCGTCGGTGAGGCGCGCGGCGATGAGCGCGTCGCCCTCTTCGATGCCGAGGGCGATGATGCCCGCGGCGCGCGGGCGGCTGAAGGAGTCGAGCCGGGTCTTCTTGATGATGCCCTTCTTCGTGCAGAGGAAGACGAACTGGCTCTGGGCCGCGACCACCTGCTTCTCGGCGAGCTCCGTGGCGGCCGCAGCCTCGGTGTCGAGCGCCTCGTCGGCCCCGGCCGGCGGCTCTGGCAGCTGCCGCACCGGCAGGATGGCGGCCACCTTCTCGCCGGGCGCGAGCTGGACGAGGTTCACGATGGGCTTGCCGCGCGCAGCGCGCGAGGCCTGTGGGATCTCGTGGACCTTGAGCCAGTAGACCTTGCCCTTGTCCGAGAAGACGAAGACATAGCTGTGCGTCGACGCGACGAAGAGGGACTCGAGGAAGTCCTCCTCGCGGGCGCCCGCGCCCGTCTTGCCCCGCCCTCCCCGCCGCTGAGCGCGGTAGAGGGAGACCGGGTTGCGTTTCACGTAACCGGCGTGCGAGACGGTGACGACCATCTCCTCCTCGGCGATGAGGTCCTCCATCTCGAGGTCGTCCGCTTCGCCCTGGATCTCGGTGCGCCGCGCATCGGCGAAGAGCTGCCGCACCTCCTTCAGCTCGTCCACGATGACCTGCATGAGCACCATCTCGCTCGCCAGGATCTCCTTGAGACGCGTGATGACCTTCTGCACCTCGGCCAGCTCGTCCAGGATCTTCTGGCGCTCGAGGCCCGTCAGGCGCTGCAGCTGCATCTCGAGGATGGCCTTGGCCTGCAGCTCGGAGAATCCGAACCGCTCGATCATCTGGTCGCGGGCGATGTCGCGGTCGGCGGCCTTCTTGATGAGCTCGATGATCTCGTCGATGTGGTCGAGCGCCAGCTGATAACCGAGCAGGATGTGTTCGCGCGCGCGGGCCTGCCGCAGGTCGTATCGCGTGCGCCGCACGACGACGTCGCGCCGATGGGCGACGAAGCGTTCCAGCATCTCCTTCAGGTTGAGGATGCGCGGCTGCCCGCCATCGATGGAGAGCAGCATCACGCCGAACCCGGTCTGCAGGGCGGTGTGCGCGTAGAGGTTGTTCAGGACCACCTGCGCCATGGCATCGCGCTTGAGCTCGATGACGATCCGCATGCCCTCCCGCGAGGATTCGTCGCGGAGATCGCTGATGCCCTCGAGCTTCTTGTCGCGCACGAGGTCGGCGATGTGCTCGACGAGCTTCGCCTTGTTCACCTGGTACGGGATCTCGGTGAAGACGATCGTCTCGCGCTCGGTCTTCGGGTGGATCTCGACGTTGGACCGCGCACGCACGGTGATGGTCCCGCGGCCCTCGGCATACGCCTTCCGGATGCCGTCCCGGCCGAGGATGATCCCGGCGGTGGGAAAGTCCGGGCCTGGCACGAAGCGCATCAACTCCGGGACCGTGGTCTTCGGGTTCTCGATGAGGTGGACGGCGGCGTCGATGACCTCGCCGAGGTTGTGCGGTGGAATGGAAGTCGCCATCCCGACCGCGATCCCGGAGCTCCCGTTCACGAGCAAGTTGGGGAAGCGAGCCGGCAGGACGAGCGGCTCCTGCGTGGAGTCGTCGAAGTTCGGCCCCCATTCCACCGTGTCCTTGTCGATGTCGGCGAGAAGCCAGTCGGAGAGCTTCTCGAGGCGGCACTCGGTGTACCGGTACGCGGCGGCGGGGTCGCCGTCGACGGAGCCGAAGTTCCCTTGCCCGTCGATGAGGGGGTAGCGGAGGTTCCACTCCTGGGCGAGGCGGACCAGCGCGTCGTAGACGGCGGAGTCGCCGTGCGGGTGGTACTTCTTCAAGACCTCGCCCACGACACCGGCGCACTTGGAGTAACGCTTGTTGTGATGAAGACCCTCGGTGTGCATCGCGTACAGGATGCGGCGGTGCACCGGCTTCAGGCCGTCGCGCACGTCGGGGAGCGCACGGCCGATGATGACCGACATCGAGTAGTCGAGATACGACTTGCGCATCTCGTCTTCGATGTTGACCTGGGCGCGCTGCCCGTCTCCGGAGGGAGGGACGGCGGGCGCCTCGGCTGGCGGAGCGGGAGGGAGTGTCTCGTCGGGCATGGTTCAGCGCGGCTTCGCTAGGGCGGCTAGGGCCTGGCGGCGGTCCCTCAGCGGTGGCGGGGTTCTTTCCCGGAGAGCCGGTTCTTGCGCGTCCGCCGGTGGCGTTCTTGTAGTCCTTCAGCCCCGAAGTTTCAACGGTTTTTACTAACCTTCCGCGGCCCGTTGCGGCGCGACGAGGGACGCCGGAGAGGTGGGGCGGGGAGCGCTCGCGGACGGCCTGGGCGAGTCCTGTTTCCGACCGAATGGCACGCCGGCGAGCGCCTTGTCCACCAGCGCCGAGAGCGCCGACGCGTCGCGCGGGTCGATGCCCTCCCGCACCGTGCGGCGCCAGCTCACCGCGCCGGTGGTAGGGTCCGCCAGCTCCACCGTGAGTTCCACTTCGTCGCCGTCGAACCAGCCGCGCGAAGCAAGCCGGGGCTCGCCCGGGTCGACATCGGGCAGGGGAGCCACCGGCCCGACTGGAACGACCACGCTGAGGCCGACCGAGACGCCGATGGGCGGCGGGGGCAAGTAGGGCCTGGGGACGATGCGGGGTGCGCGCGCGACAGGCGCTCCGCGCGGTCGAGCGGGCGCGGCGGCCCGGTTTCCCCGAGACCCACCGGAGGAAGACTTCGAACGGGAGAGCAGGACCGCCGCGATCACGATCCCCACCACCACGACCACGATCCCGACCGCGGACCATATCTGGGCGTTCTTGCGCTCGCCGGTACGCGCGATCTCCCGCGCCCGCACCACGAGGAGCTGCTCGGGGTCGCTCACATCGTCGAGGCCACGTCCCTCGAGTGCACGGGAGAGCGCCTCACGGCTCTGCTCCAGGGCGCGCGCCGACTCCTGCGGGTCAACCGGGTGCGTCCCCTCCATCCACAGCTCGAGCTCGGGCTCTGCCACGGCAATCCGTGCGGCGGGAGGCGCCGGAAACGTCTCCGGCAGCGGCTGGCGCACGGTGGCGCATCCGAATGCCAGGAACGTCAGAAGGGCGGTCAGGCGCATGGCGTAACTCGCGGAGCAAACGCCGTGCCCCGCGTCAACTCCGCGAAAGGAGGGTAGCGCAGGGCGTGATTGGCCGCCACGGGTGTGATGCGCTCCCCCAACCCCGAGGCACTCGGCCCGCCGCCGCCTTCCCTGCGCGTCTCGAGGGAAGACCTCGCCTGCGGCACGGGTGTGCAGGAGCCCGCGCTCCCGCGCCCGTTCGCAGGGCATCGTCGAGAACTGCACCGGCCGTGCGTACGACGCCGCGAGGTAGCGCGGCGGGATGAGCCCGGCTACCTGCCTGCGACCTGGATGCGCGCCGTGGCGCGGCGCACGCGCGCCGCCTCCAGGGCGTGCGTCGGGTCTTGCTCGGGGAGCGCCCGCAGCTTCTCGGACGCCTCCGCGAGAGTGCGCTTGGCCCTCTCGACGTCGATCTCCTCGCGCTTCTCCGCCCCGTCGGCGAGGACGATGACGCGATCGCGGTCGACCTGCAGGAACCCACCCAGCACGACGTAGTGCTCCTCGCGGCCGCCTGTGACCACGGTCAGGGGGCCGGGCTGGAGCGCCGAGATGAAGGCGGCGTGGCCGGGCCGGATGCCGAAGCCGCCGACGACGCCAGGCGCGCGCACCTCGTCGCAGGTGAGCTGCGCCACACGGCGCTCCGGGGTGACGATCTCGAGCGTGAGGGCCATGGACCTTACCCGGCGGCGATCTTCTTCGACTTCTCGATCGCCTCCTCGATGGTGCCGACCATGTAGAAGGCCTGCTCGGGCAAGTTGTCGTGCTTGCCGTCGACGATCTCCTTGAAGCCGCGGATCGTGTCGGGGAGCTTCACGTACTTGCCAGGGTTGCCGGTGAAGGTCTCGGCCACGTGGAAGGGTTGAGAGAGGAAGCGCTGGACCTTGCGGGCGCGCGACACGACGAGCTTGTCCTGCTCCGAGAGCTCGTCCATGCCGAGGATGGCGATGATGTCCTGGAGCTCCTTGTACGTCTGGAGCGTCTCCTGGACGCTGCGCGCCACCATGTAGTGGTCCATACCGACCACGTTCGGATCGAGGATCCGGGAGGTCGAGTCGAGCGGGTCCACGGCGGGGTAGATGCCGATCTCCGTCAGCTTGCGGGAGAGCACCGTGGTGGCGTCGAGGTGCGCGAAGGCCGTCGCCGGGGCCGGGTCGGTGAGGTCGTCGGCGGGGACGTAGATGGCCTGCACGGAGGTGACGGCGCCCTTCTGCGTGGAGGTGATGCGCTCCTGCAGCTCGCCCATCTCGGTGGACAGCGTCGGCTGGTAACCCACGGCGGAGGGGATGCGGCCGAGGAGGGCCGAGACCTCCGAGCCCGCCTGCGTGAAGCGGAAGATGTTGTCGATGAAGAGAAGCATGTCGCGGTTCTCTTCATCGCGGAAGTACTCGGCGATGGTGAGCGCCGAGAGACCGACGCGGGCGCGGGCACCGGGCGGCTCGTTCATCTGCCCGTACACGAGCACGCACTGGCTCTTCGAGAGGTCATCCTTGTTGATGACGCCCGATTCCATCATCTCGTGGTAGAGGTCGTTTCCTTCGCGGGTGCGCTCGCCAACGCCGGCGAACACCGAGAAGCCGCCGCGCGCCTTCGCCACGTTCTGGACGAGCTCCATGAGGAGCACCGTCTTGCCCACGCCGGCGCCGCCGAACAGGCCGATCTTGCCGCCGCGGAGATACGGCGCGAGCAGGTCGATGACCTTGATGCCGGTCTCGAACGCCTCGACCTTCACGTTTTGCTCGACGAGGGTCGGGGGCGCGCGGTGAATCGGCATCCGCTTCGTCGCGTTCACCGGACCGCGCTCGTCCACCGGATCCCCCACCACGTTGAGGATACGGCCCAGCACCTCCTTGCCCACCGGCATGGTGATGTTGGCGCCGGTGTTCTTCACCGGCATTCCCCGCACGAGACCTTCGGTCGAGTCCATCGCGATGCAGCGCGCGGTGTCCTCGCCGAGGTGCTGGGAGACCTCGACGATGAGGTTGTCCGGCCGCGCGTCGATGGCTGGGTTCGTGACAGCCAGCGCGGTGTAGATCTCGGGCAGCGCACCGGCCGGGAACTCGACGTCCACGACAGGGCCGATGACCTGCG
This sequence comes from Anaeromyxobacteraceae bacterium, assembly GCA_041500205.1. GTDB lineage: Bacteria > Myxococcota > Myxococcia > Myxococcales > Anaeromyxobacteraceae > Anaeromyxobacter_A. Next base: position 5,965 of record JBGQLS010000120.1, read on the forward strand.
TGATCCTGCCGTTCTGAAGGTGAATCTCGGTGGCCATGTCTTCCTTTCATGGCGGCGGGAGACGAGCCCCCGCCAAGGTCCATGGGGTTTGCTATTTCAGGGCCTCGGCGCCGCTCACGATCTCCATGAGCTCCTTCGTGACGTAGGCCTGACGCGCGCGGTTGTACTGGAGGGTGAGCTTCGCGATCATATCTTCGGCGTTCTTCGTCGCCGAGCCCATCGCGGTCATGCGGGCGCCGTGCTCGCTCGCCGCGGAGTCGAGGAGCGCGCGCCAGATCTGGATCGCGAGGTGCTTCGGCACGAGCTCCTCGAGCAGCTCCTTGCGGCTGGGCTCGTACAAGAAGTCATAGCCTGTGCCGGCGCCCTCCGCGTCCGCCGTCTCGATGGGCAGGAGCTGCCGAACCACCACTGTCTGGGTGATGGCGCTCTTGAACTCGTTGTAGCTGAGGAAGACGGCGTCCACCTCGCCGGCGAGGAAGCGGTCCGAAAACTCCTTCGCGATCTCGGCGGCCCGCTCGTAGCTCAGCTTCTGGTGGATGCCCGGGTAGTCCTTGCGGACGGGCGTCTTGCGGGCACGGAAGGAATCTCGGGCCTTGCGGCCCATTGTGGAGATCTGGATCTCGCTGTAGCGATCGCCGTTCTCAGTCATGAAGCGCTGCGCCCGGCGCAGCACGTTCGAGTTGAACGCGCCGGCGAGGCCGCGGTCGCTCGTGACGAGAATGAGCTCCACCTTCTGCGCCGGCCGCGAGGCGAGGAGCGGGTGCGTCGCTTGCCCCTCGACGGCGGCGCGCGAAGCGATGCGCGAGAGCGCCTGCTCGAGCAGCACCGCGTACGGGCGCGCCCGCGTGATGGCGTCTTGGGCGCGGCGCAGCTTCGCCGCAGCCACCATCTTCATGGCCTTGGTGATCTGCCGGGTACTCTTGACGGAGCCGATACGGCCCCGGATGTCGCGCAGGGAGGGCACGATGACCTCTAGAGGGTGACCGGCGGGCTCAGGCTTCGGCCTTGAAGACGGCGCGGAACTCGACGAGCGACTTGTTGAGCGAGGCCTTGATCTCGTCGTCGAAGGCCTTCTTGTCGGCGATCTTCTTCAGGATGTCGGGGTGCCGAGCGTCGAGGAACTCCATGAGCTCCGTCATGTAGCGGCTGACCTGCTCCACCGGGACGTTGCGGATCCAGTTCGTGCCGGTCTCGTCCTTGTTCGTCGCGACGTAGATCTGGGTGACCTGCTTCTCGACCGGCATCGGCTGGTATTGCCCCTGCTTCAAGACCTCCATCAGGCGCTCGCCTCGGGCGAGCGTCTCCTGCGTGGCCTTGTCGAGGTCGGATCCGAACTGGGAGAAGGCTGCCAGCTCGCGGTACTGCGCGAGCTCGAGCTTGAGCGAGCCCGCGACCTGCTTCATGGCCTTGATCTGGGCGTTGCCGCCGACGCGCGACACCGAGATGCCGACGTTGATGGCCGGGCGCTGGCCGGAGTTGAAGAGGTCCGTCTCGAGGAAGATCTGGCCGTCGGTGATCGAGATGACGTTGGTCGGGATGTACGCCGACACGTCGCCGGCCTGGGTCTCGATGATGGGGAGCGCCGTGAGGGAGCCGCCGCCCTCCTTGTCGGACAGCTTGGCGGCGCGCTCGAGCAAGCGGCTGTGGAGGTAGAACACGTCGCCCGGGTACGCCTCGCGGCCCGGCGGGCGTCGAAGCAGCAGCGAGAGCTGGCGGTACGCGACGGCGTGCTTGGAAAGGTCGTCGTAGATGATGAGCGCGTGGCGGCCGCTGTCGCGGTAGTACTCGCCCATCGTCACGCCTGTGTACGGCGCAAGATACTGCATCGGGGCGGGGTCGGAGGCGTTGGCGGCGACGACGATCGTGTACTCCATCGCGCCCGCCTGCTTCAACCGGTCGACCACGCGCGCCACCGTCGACTGCTTCTGCCCGATGGCGACGTAGACGCAGATGAGGTTGTTGGGCTTGTTGTTGATGATGGTGTCGATGGCGACGGCCGTCTTGCCTGTCTGACGATCGCCGAGGATGAGCTCGCGCTGGCCGCGCCCGATGGGTACGAGGGCGTCGAGGGCCTTGAGGCCCGTCTGCATCGGCTCGTGCACGGACTTCCGCTTCACGATGCCGGGGGCCTTGATCTCGATCTTGCGCATCTCCTTCGACGCGATCGGCCCGCGACCGTCGATGGGGGCGCCGAGACCGTCCACGACGCGCCCGAGCAGCTCGTCGCCGACAGGCACCTCGGCGATGCGGCCAGTCCGCTTGACGGGGTCGCCCTCGCGGATGTGCTCGAACATGCCCATGACGGCGGCGCCGACGTTGTCCTCCTCGAGGTTCAGCACCAAACCGCGTACCCCGTGCGGGAACTCGAGCAGCTCGCCAGCGGCGGCACCGGCGAGGCCGTAGATGCGCGCGACGCCGTCCGCCTGCGACAGCACGGTACCGGTTTCAGTGACCTCGACCTTCTTCCCGTAGTCCTTGATCTGCTCGCGAATGATGCGGCTGATCTCGTCGGCGCGGATTTCCATGGCTTTCCGATTCTCCAGTGGCTTCGCTGCTCAAGAGTTGAAGAGCGGGCTTACTGCTTCAAGTTCTTCCGAAGGTCCTCGAGCTGGGTGCGGACCGAGCCGTCGTAGGTGAGCCGTCCCACCTGTGCGACGACACCACCGAGGAGCCCGGGATCGACGGAGCGGTCGAGGATGACCTGGGCCTTCGTGGCGCGCGCAAGCCTGTCTGCAAGACCGTGCGCGACCGGTGTATCGAGCGGCACCGCCGAGATGACGCGAGCGCGAATGCGGCCGAGCTTCTCGTCCGCCAGGGCGCCGAACGCCTCGACTACTCCGTCGAGGTAGGCGAGCCGGTTGCGGTCACCGAGGATGTAGAGCAGGTTCGACGGTTCCGGGTCGAGCCGGAGCGCCGTGATGATCTTACGCGCGATCGCCCTGCGCTGTTCCTTCGTGTAGATGGGGTTCACGAGGACATCGCGCAGCTCCTCGGAGGACTCGACCGCTCGTTTGAGGGAGAGCAGGCTCTCCGACCATGCCTCGACCTTGCCCTTTTCGACGGCAAGAGCAAAAAGAGCCTTCGCGTAGCGGCGCGGGATAGATCCGACGATCATAGGGGGCGCCGGAAGTAGCACGGCGTTTTGACGCGGTCAAGAGCTTTTGCTGCATTCGCCTTGGACTACCGGCGCTTAGCTAGCGCCGAGCTCGCTGCCTGACTCGCCATTTGACAGCCCTCCGCCCCGCCTTACTTTCCGATCGACGGATTGGACCAAAAACAGGAGGTAAATCATGGCGATGCTTTCCCGGTGGGATCCGCTCCGGGATCTCCAGAGGATGCAGGATGAGGTGGGCAGGCTGTTCGATGACCGGCTGACCACGCGCTCCGGTGAGTCGGTGGGCTGGACGCCGAGCGTGGACATCTTCGAGGATGAGGAGGGCGTCACCCTCCGCTTCGAACTGGCGGGCGTCGATCCGAAGGACGTCGACATCAGGTTCGAGAACGGGGTGCTCACCCTTCGTGGGGACCGCAAGCTCGAGCGCGAAGACAAGCGGGACAACTACCACCGCGTGGAGCTGTCGTACGGCACGTTCACGCGCTCGTTCTCGCTTCCCGGAACGATTGACGCGGAGAAGATCAAGGCCGAGTCGAGGAACGGGATCCTGACGGTGATGCTCCCGAAGAAGCCCGAGGCGAAGCCCAAGTCCATCCAGGTGAAGGTAAGCTAGCGCTGATCCGCAGGAGCTGGGTCCTCCCCGCGGTGCACTGAGTCGCCGGGGGCGCAGGCCGCCCCCGCCCCGCCGGGCAAAGCCCATCGCGGCCCCACCCCGGCCACGCCGCAGAGGAATCGCATTTTTCGACGGGTCTGGAGGCCACCTGCGCGGCGCGCGAGCTGAGTCGCCGGGGGCGCAGGCCGCCCCCCCCCGCCGGGCAAAGCCCATCGGGGCCCCACCCAGGCCACGCCGCAGAGGAATCGCATTTTTCGACGGGTCTGGAGCGGTCTCGAAGCGGCGCGCCACCTGCCCTCGCCCGGCACCCCACCGCTCCCGAATCAGGACGGCGGCGGTGGGAGCTCCGGGTGACGCCGGAACGGAAGCGTGGGCCCCATGCTCGGCGCGGGGCCCACGGTCTTTTCTCGCCGGCGAGGACCTGCGCCGGCGAACGCTACGGCTTCACTGCAGCGATGGGTGTCGGCGCGGTAACGCTGGAGCTCTTCGACGACGAGCTCTTGTCCAGATTCTCCATCTTGCTCTGGCCCTCGAAGATGACGCCCTTCTCGACCATGAGTGAAGGACTCTCGACGTTCCCGCGCATCTTCGCAGGGTGATGGAGCTCGACCGCGTTCTTGGCGCGGACGTTCCCCTGCACCTCGCCGTGAACGATGATGGTGCCACAGGTGATCTCGGCGGAAACCTTGGCGCCCTCGCCGACGACGAGCACGTCGCTCGTGATGATGGTGCCGGTGAACTTGCCGTCGATTCGAACGGTACCTTCGAAGGTGAGCTTGCCGTCGAACTCGGAGCCTCGCCCCAACAGGGCGTTGAGGTCGCCCGAGGCGCCGGGAGTGCTGGAGACTTCGTCACGCTTCAACATGGCCATGGGCTTCTGCTCCTCGCGCTGGGGGGATGAGACGATAGGCTCGCTCGGCTCGGCCGAACCGGACGGCTCCGAAGTCACATCTTCCCGGGGCTTGTTCCAGAAAGGCATGCAGCCTCTCGCTTCAGGGGTTGAACGGCGGCTTCCTGCCGCCCCATCGATGCGGGGCGTCCGGAATGGACCTTACTACACCCCGATTTTCGCGAGTATTCCGTCCAGCTCTTCGAGCGAGGTGTACTCGATCTCCAGCTTGCCGGCCACGGCGGTCTTGGGGACCACCCGACAGCGGCAGCCCAGATGGCGCTGAAGCTTGCCGGCAAGCGCGCGGACGGCTGGCGAGTCACCGTCCGTGCGCTTGCTGGCGGGGGTTTTGCCGCCTGACGTCTCGCGGACCATCGCCTCGGTCGCGCGGACGGAGAGATTCTCGCGAAGCACGCGTGTGGCGGCACGGCGGATGGCTTCGGGCCCCTCGAGACCGAGGAGGGCTCGAGCGTGACCCATCTCGAGGCGCGCCTCCCGGACCGCGTCGCGGACGTCCTCGGGGAGCTTGAGCAGCCGCAGCGCGTTCGCGACGGTCGAGCGCTCCTTTCCCACCCTTTGCGCAACCTGCTCCTGCGTGAGCTGGCGATCCTCGACGAGCGCCTGGTAGGCCTCCGCCTCCTCGATCGCGTTCAGGTCCGCTCGCTGCAAGTTCTCGACGAGCGCGATCTCGAACGCCTCTCCGTCGGTTGCTTCGCGCACGACTGCCGGGATCTCCTTCAATCCGGCCCGCTGCGCGGCGCGCCAGCGGCGCTCACCGGCCACGATGCGGTATCGCTGACCGTGGCGGCGGACCAGGATCGGCTCCACCACACCATGTGTTCGTATCGAGGCGGCGAGCTCCTCGAGACGCTCGTCGTCGAAGCGCTTCCGGGGTTGTTGCGGGCTCCGCTCGATGGCCTCGACGGGCAAGGACAGGAAAGCCCGCCCAGCCGCGAGCGCGGCCGGCGGGGCCGGGGCCGGCGCGTTGGCGAGGAGGGCGGCCATCCCGCGCCCGAGGGCGGGGCGTCGCTTGTCGGCAAGGCTCATGCTGCCCTCCCCATGCGATCCACCCGGCGGACGACTTCTCGGGCCAGCTCGAGGTAGCTCTGGCATCCGCGCGAGCTCACGTCGTAGAGGAGGATGGGCTTGCCGTGCGAAGGGCTCTCGCTGAGGCGGACGTTCCGCGGGATCACAGTCTTGAAGACCTCCTTCCGGAAGTGCTTGCGGATCTCCTCCTCGACCTGCGTGGCGAGATTGTTGGCCGCGTGCATGGTGAGGACGATCCCGTCCACTTGCAGGGTGGGGTTGGCGGACTCCTTCACCAGGTCGATGGTCCGGAGCACGTCGGCGAGGCCCTCCAGCGCGAAGTACTCGCACTGGATGGGAATGATGACGCCCTGGGCGGCCACGAGCCCGTTCAAGGTGAGCAATCCGAGGGACGGGGGGCAGTCGACGAGCACGTACTCGTACTCGGGGGCTATTGTGGTCAGCGCCCGGGCGAGCCGGCACTCGCGCCCCTCCTCGCCGGCGAGCTCGAGCTCCGCGCCCACGAGGTGGCGGCTCGAGGGCAGCAGATCGAGGAACTTCAGTTCGGTGCGACGGATCGCGTCGGAGGCGGGGTGCCCCTCGAGAAGGACGTTGTAGACGCTCTGCTCCACCTCGTCGCGGACGACGCCCAGGGCGGAGCCGGCGTTCCCCTGGGGATCGATGTCCACGATGAGCGTGCGGCGCTCGGCCGCTGCCAGCGAGGCGGCAAGGTTCACCGCGGTCGTCGTCTTCCCGACGCCTCCCTTCTGATTCGCGATGGTGATGATGCGCGGCATGCACTCCTCTCGGCGCGCGGGCTTACCGCGCGCGGCGCGCCCGCGCAAGCGTGCGACCGGTGCGTGGGCGGGCAGGGGCTCGATCGTGGCGGGCATGTTCACGGACGCTCCTCGGTTGGCGCGACGCTCTTCGCCAGCCCCGAATGTGCCCGTCACCTCTGACATGGCGAGCACCTCATCTCATGCGGCCTTCAGGCAGCCAAGGTCGCCCGTCTCGTAGACCTGACTGCCCGCGGGACCATGGCGTTCCACGTGGAACATGCCGGCAAGGGCGCTCGAGCCACTCAACCTGCAGCCACGAACCCACCCGAGGGCCGCGTTCGTTTCACCAGGAGCGGCCCCGGGGAGCCGACTACTGTAAGCGCCCGCCGCCGGGTGGGCCCGCTCTCGCGGGTAGAGACGGTACTTCATCCGGTTCGCGATGGTGCGGTAGTAGCGGACGAGATCGTCGATGGCTCGCAACGCCTCGCCCTGGTCGCGCCGCCCCTTGTCGATCTTCGACAAGCATTCCATCAGCTCCGACAGCAACGCCGCGGGGGCGCCAGCCGCGAGCAGTTCCTCGGCCCGGCGTTGCCAGGGCGGCGGCAGCCAAAGGCTTTCTTCGCCGAGCAGCACCTTCCCGCAGTCCACCCCATGCTCGACGGCGTGATGCCAGTCGAGGATCTGCACCGCGTCCGGGAGTTGGTCGGCAAGGTCCAGTTGCAGGCGGCGCCGTCCCCGAGCCACACCACCTTCCCCACCTCGTCGATGTTCTCGACATCGAGCGCCTCCTCCAACACGGGCGCAGGCTCGTCCAGCCCGTTCACCACCGCCACGTAACCACGAGGTCCTCAGAAGCGGCCGGTTCGCAACCGGATCGTGCCGGTACAGGACGCCCACCTTCGCTTCCTTCCATCGCTCGTCACCGCGGATGGGCAGCATGCTGCCGTCCACCTCGGCCACGAGCACCTCGGCGGGCGCACCGTTGCCGTCCTGGAGCCACCGGTCACCCTCGTCGCCTCCATGCCGCCACGCCTCCGACCCGTTGTTCCACGTGGAACGTCCCCACCGCGTTCCCGGGGACGTTCGTCGTCCCGCCTCCCCCAAGCCTCAAGGGCTTTCGACGGGCCACGGCACGGGGCACCCGCTCCCGCATTGAAGCCGGTGCAGACCTCCGCCCTCGCACACGGCCCTCCAGCTGGTAAGCCACCAGGAATCGGCGCCCACCCAGCTCACGCCCTTCGAAAGCGAGCGATTGCCCGGAGGGCGCCGGACCGGGTCAGGACGAATCGGTCCACGCCCTCGAGCGCCAGGCCGCTCTTGCGCGCCAGCGCCTCGAGCGTGTCGTCCGGCGGCGCCCGACCGAGCATGGCGAAGAGCCTCCCCCCGTCCGCCAGGTACCGGGCGCCCAGCGGCAACCACCGGACTGGATCCGCGTAAGCCCGGCTCACCACCGCGTCGCAGCGTGGGAGTCCCTCAGCGTCGGGCTCGCCGGTGACCCGGACCGACCTCGCCTTCACCTTGAGGTCAAGCTCTGCCGCGATGGCCTTCACGAAGGCGACCTTCTTCTGGACGCTGTCGCAGCACGTGATGTCCAGATCTTCCCTCACACATCCGAGGACCGCGCCGGGAAGTCCCGCGCCACTCCCGATGTCGAGCAGCGTCCTCGCGTCGCCGAGCGTCCGCAGGAGCGCGAGGCAGTCCACGAGGTGAAGCTCGGCGACCTCCGCCGGGCTGGTCACGCTGGTGAGGTTCACCTTGCGATTCCAGAAGAGGAGACGCTCGCTGTACGCCGCGAGGCGGACGCGTCCCGCCTCGTTCGTCTCGATGTCGAGCGCCGCGAGCCCCTCGCCGAGGACCTCCTCGAAGATCGCCGGGAGAGCCACCTCGCTACCTGCCCCGCCGCCGCAC